>CAZNLF010000106.1:0-9554 GCA_964573595.1 uncultured Acidimicrobiaceae bacterium
CCCGACCAGGTCCAGGGCAACCTGGTGCGACTGGTCTACCTCCATCCCGGCGTGGCCTGGGTGGCGCTCTACCTGGCCTTCGGACTGGCGGCGCTGGCCAGTCTCCTCTACCTCTGGCCCCGTACCCGCTCCCTGTTCTGGGACCGGCTGGCGGCGGCCGCCGTCGAAGTGGGCGTGGTGTTCAACGTCTGCACGCTCATCTCCGGCTCCATCTGGGGCAAGCCGACCTGGGGCGTGTACTGGGCCTGGGACGCCCGGCTGACCAGCACGGCCGTCCTGTTGGTGCTGTTCCTCGGGTACCTGGCCCTCCGGAGGGTGCCGGCCGAGCCGGAGGTGAGGGCCAAGCGCAGCGCGTTCGTGGCCCTGTTCGCCTCGGTCGACGTACCGATCGTGCACTTCTCGGTGCTGTGGTGGAAGACCCTCCACCAGGGGGCGACGGTGTTGAACCCGGATCTCTCGCCGACCATCCACGGCTCGATGGCGTGGACCCTGCTGCTCAGCTTCGTCGCGCTCACCCTGGTCTTCGTGTGGATGCTGCTCGTCCGCTACCGCATCGGCGTGCTCGAGGACTGGCTGGGCAGCGGCGAACTGGACGTGGCCCTCATGGAGCGCCAGTCCGAAGGTGTGGCGGTCGAACGTCCGCAGGGCGGCCACGGCAGTGCGGGCCGGCCAGCCTCCGGCCCGGTCGGCCAGCCGACATCCGTCACGGTTGCCCGGCCCGTATCCGGTCCGGCCGGCCAGCCCTCATCCGGCGCCGTCGAACCGTCCGTCGAGGGCGTCGGCGACATCGCCGTTCCCACCGTGCCCGGGGGCTCCCGGTGAACTACGTCGTCGCCGGCTACTCGATCGTGCTCAGCATCCTCTTCCTCTACGGTGTCACGCTGGTGTGGCGCCGTCGGCGGCTGACACGCGCCGCCCAGCGGGTCGAGTCGTACCGCGCCGCCGCCGCCGAACAGGTGGTCGACCACCGGTGACGACGGCCACGCCCCTCGGACCGCCTCCCACCGCACCGCCGGGAGACGCGGGCGCCGACAGCGCCGTCCCCCCGGCGTTCCCGTCGCCACCGGCGCGCCGCAGCCACCGGCTCCGGTACGCCGTCGTGGGACTCGTGCTCGTCGGCTCGCTGGCGTTCCTCCTGGCCAAAGGATTGGGCTCCGCCCTCAACTTCTATCTCCCGGCCAATCAGGCCGTGGCCCAGCGGTCGACCCTCGGGGGCCAGACCTTCAACCTCGAGGGTGTGGTCGAGCCGAACTCGATCCGCACCACGCCCGGCGGCGTGGACTTCGTCGTGACCTCGGGCGCCACCAGGCTGGAGGTCCACAACACGAGCAGCCCCCCGCAACTCTTCCAGGCGAACATCCCGGTCATCGCCGTCGGCCACTTCAGCGGGAACGCCTTCGACTCCGACCAGATCCTGGTCAAGCACTCGTCCTCCTACATCGCCGCCCACCCGGGGCGGGTCACGGCACCGAACGGGACGAAGCGATGATCGGGGGGTCGGCCGTCAACGGCCGTGCCACCGGTCGCCCCCGGTGAACGCCGCACTCGGCCACACCGGCGTCCTGCTCGGGTTCGTGGCCGCCGTGGCCGGCATCGTGGTCATCGCCGCCGGCCTGGCCCGGGGGCGTGTGTCGACCGTCCGCCGCGGCCAGGTGTACGCGCCCGTCGTGCTCCTCGGCGGGATCCTCGCGGTGGCCGCCATGGAGCACGCCCTGATCGTCCACGACTTCTCGATCGCCTTCGTCGCCGCCAACAACAGCACCTACACCCCACTGCTCTACACGGTCACCGGTCTGTGGTCGGCCCTGGCCGGATCGATCCTGCTGTGGGCGTTCATCCTGGCCGCGTACGCCACCGCGATGGTGTGGCGCTTCCGCCGCCGGGCCGGCGATCCGCTGGTGGCGTGGGCGACGATGGTCGTCTACGTGGTGACGGCCTTCTTCTTCGGCCTGATGCTGGGGCCCGCCGATCCGTTCCGACGGGTGGCCGGGGCCGTCCCGAAGACCGGCGTCGGCCCCAATGTGCTGCTCCAGGACAATCCGCTCAACGCCTTCCACCCACCACTGCTCTACCTGGGGCTCGTCGGCTTCACGCTCCCGTTCGCGTTCGCCATCGCGTCGCTGATCACCGGCCGGTTGGACGAGGACTGGCAGAGCGAGACGCGACGATGGACGCTGTTCGCCTGGGCGTTCCTCACCGCCGGCATCCTGCTCGGGGCCTGGTGGTCGTACGAGGTGCTGGGGTGGGGTGGCTTCTGGGCCTGGGACCCGGTCGAGAACTCGGCCCTCATGCCGTGGTTGGTCGGCACCGCCTATCTCCACTCGGTCATGGTCCAGCAGAGGCGGGGACTCCTCAGGATCTGGAACCTGTCTCTGGTGGTCGCCACCTTCAGCCTGACCATCCTCGGGACGTTCTTCACCCGCTCGGGGGTCCTCCAGTCGGTGCACGCGTTCTCCGCATCGAGCATCGGGCCGCTGCTCCTCGGGTTCTTCGGTGTCGTGCTGCTGGTCGGGGTCGGGCTCATCGCCTGGAGGGGCGACCGGTTGCAATCGGCGGGGGGCATCGACTCGCCGATCAGTCGGGAGGGCGCCTTCCTCGCCAACAACGTCCTGTTCGTCGGCTTCACCTTCATCGTGCTGCTCGGCACGGTGTTCCCCCTGTTCTACGAGGCGCTGCACGCCGGCTCGTCGGTCGCCGTCGGTGCCCCCTACTTCAACCGCATGTTCATCCCGATCGGCCTGGGGCTGCTGTTCTTGATGGCCGTGGCCCCGGCTCTGCCGTGGCGCAAGACCACCGTCGAGGTGATGCGCGGGCGACTGGCCGTCCCCGCCGCCCTGGGCGTCGTGGTCGTCGTGGTCTGTGTCGTGTCCGGGATCCACGGGGTCGAGCCGCTGCTGGCCTTCGGCCTCGGCACGTTCGCCGCCGCATCGGCGGGCCGGGCACTGGTGCTCTCGGTGCGAGGAGCGTGGCGGGCGGCCCGCTCCTCGGGGTCGACGCCGGCCCGGGCGGTGCTGGCCGGGTGGCGGGGAATGGTCGGCCGGGCCAACGGCGGCATGATCGTGCACATCGGGGTGGTGCTCATCGCCGTCGGGCTGGCGGCGGCCACGGCGTTCGGCCAGCACGGCGAGGTCCATCTGCGCCCGGGCCAGTCCGCCGGCTTCGACGGCCACACCGTGGAGTTCGTCGGGACGACCACCGTCTCGTCCTCCTCCCACTCGGAATTCCGGGCCGCGCTGCGGGTCGACGGCGGCACCGTCTACTACCCGGCCATCAGCCAGTTCGGGGCCGGGTCCACCCCGGTGGGCACGCCGGCCATCGACTCCACAGTGCTGCACGACGTCTACCTCACCATCGACAACATCCCCGACAAGGGGACCGTGTGGACGTTCGGCGTGGTGGTGCAGCCCCTGGTCATGTGGCTGTGGCTGGGAGGGTCGCTCATCGTCGTGGGTTCGGTGCTGTCGGCCATCCCCGGTCGCCGGCGGCGCCCGACCGATCCGGTGTCCGCACCGGTCGCCGGTGCGTCCGGCCACGCTCCGCCGGAGGACCGGGACCGGGACCGGGCCGTCGACGGCGTCACATCCCGGCCCGGAACGGGCGGCGACCGACTCCCCGTGGGCGCCGGTGACGCCCCGTGACTCGAGGGGCACCGAGCCGGTGAGCGCCGGCACAGAAGTCGCCGGGCCGCTCCCCGACGTCGAGCCCTCGGCTCCGGCGGATCCTCCCCGACGGGGCCACACGGCCCGTTGGGCGGCCCTCGGCGCGCTGGTGATCGGCGCCGGGCTGATCGCCGTGCTGGCCACGCGTCCGCCGGCGGCGGTCACCGAGGTCCAGAACCCGCTCGTCGGCCGCCAGGCCCCGCCGGTCTCGGGGACCACCCTCGATGGAGCCCACTACACGCTGCCCCGGGCCCCGGGTCGCTACACGGTGGTCAACTTCTTCGCCGCCTGGTGTGAACCCTGCCAGACCGAGGGGCCCGATCTCGTCCAGTTCCAGTTCGAGCACCAACGGACCGGGGACGCGTCGATGCTGAGCGTGGTCTTCGACGACACCGAGGGCGAAGCCCGCACCTATCAGGCCACCATCGGAGCCACCTGGCCGACCCTCGTCGATCCCAGTGGCGACCTGGCCCTCAGCTTCGGGGTCCGGGCGCCACCCACCACCTTTGTCATCGCGCCCGACGGCCGGGTGGTCGCCTCCATCATCGCTCCGGTGACGGCCGCCGACCTCGACAAGGTGATCGCCGAGGCGAAGGCGTCGCGCCCGTGAGCGGACGCCGGTTCCCGCTGTGGACCCTGCTGGCCGTCGTGCTCGTCGTGGCACTGGTGATCGGCAGCGGGGTGCTGTCGTCGCCGCCGCCCACGGCGTCGCAGCGGGCCGCCTCGATCGAGTCGGTGCTCCGCTGCCCGAGCTGCGAGGACCTGTCGGTGGCCGACTCGAGCGCGCCCACCGCGGTGACGGTCCGGGCGACGGTGCGCCAGTTGGTGGCCCAGGGGGAGACCGACCAGCAGATCGAGACCTACCTCGCCGGAAGGTACGGCTCGTCGATCGAGCTGGACCCGCCGGCCAGCGGGCTGTCGCTGCTGGTGTGGCTGCTGCCCCTCCTCGTCGGCGCGGTCGTCGTCGCCGCCTTCGTCGCGGTGATGCTGCGCCGGCGGGCTGCGACCGACGCCGACCCCACCGGGGCGGAGGCCGACCGGGCCCTCGACCGGGCGGCACTCGACCAGCGGAAGAGGTTCCTCGCCCAGTCGCTCAGCGATGCCGATGCCGAGTACCTCGCCGGCGATCTCTCCGACAAGGACTATCTGGCGCTGCGTCGCCGCGACGCCGCCCGCCTGGCTGCGGTGGTGGCCCGCATCGGCGATCTCGGGCGGACCGCGGTCGGCGGGGGAACGGCGGTCATCACCGACGACGGTCCCCCGCCGTCCCCGGTGGACGACAGCGAACTGCCCGACGCGCCCCCGGCCTCACGCGGCACCGGGGGAGCGGCCGACCGGCCGGCCAGGCGGACGCGGGGCCGGCGCAGTGGCTGGTTCCTCGTCGCCGCCGTCACCGCGTTCGCCGGGGCCCTGATCCTGGCGGTCAGCCTGTTCGCCTCCGATCGGCTCCCGGGCCAGACGGCGACCGGGAGCGTCACCCTCAGCCAGAGCCAGCGGCTCCAGGAGTCGTTGGCCGAGGCGGCCACCGAGGAGGACGACGGCAACCTGGCCCAGGCGGCCGACCTCTACCAGTCGGTGCTGGACAGCCACCCGGATAACGAGGTGGCACTGGCCCAACTCGGATGGCTCGAGTTCGAGACCGGTCAGAAGGGCGACGACGCGTCACTGATCAGTGCCGGACAGGCCAAGTTGAACCATGCGGTGCGCCTCGACCCGGGCGACTATGCCGTCCGGCTCTACCTCGGCACCGTCCTCCTCCAACTGGACCACGACGCCATCGGTGCGGTGGGCGAGTACCGCCAGTTCCTGGCGGACGGCCCTCCGTCATCGCTGCTCCTCCAGGCCGCGCCGGAACTCCGCCAGGCCTACCAGGAGGCGGGTCTCGCCGTTCCGGCCGAGGTGCCCGCTGACTGAACTCGGGGCGCTGACCGGCCGAGCCGGGGGAGCCGACCGGCCCGGGTCAGCCGGGCCCACCGGCCGGGGTCAGGGGACCAGCACCGCCTTGCCGGCGATCGAACGGTCGATCAGGCCGCCCATCACCTCCGCCGCCGCCTCGAGGGGGTACGGGGCCGGCTGGACCGGATGGAGGCGACCCGAACCGACCATGCCCATCAGCTCCTCGATGAGCGCACGATTCCCCAGCGGGTCCTTGAACGTCCACCCACCCCAGTCGACGCCGATGACGGTGCGGTTGTTGAGCAGCACCTGGTTGAGGGGGATGGACGCGATCGGGCCCGACGCGAAGCCGAGGACGCAGAACCGCCCGAAGTGCCGGGTCGCCCGCAGCGCCGCCTCGCTGTGGCGACCGCCCACCGGGTCGACGACCAGATCGACCCCACCGCCGGCGATCTCCCGTGCCCTCGTCTTCAGGTCCTCCTCCTCGTAGGCGATGACCGCCTCGGCACCCATCGCCCTCGCCGCCTCCAGTTTCTCGGGGCTCGAGGCTGCGGCGATCACCCGCCCCCCGAGCGCCCGGGCCACATCGGTGGCCGCCAAGCCGATGCCACCCCCGGCCCCGAGCACCAGGACCCACTCGCCGGGCTCGAGGTGTGTCCGCCGCGTCAGGGTGAACAGCATGGTCGAGTAGCTCTGGATGAGGGCGGCGGCCCGGGTGAAGTCGATGGTGTCCGGGACGGGGATCAAGGAGAGGGCCGGCACCACCGCCTGTTCGGCGAACCCGCCGAACCCGACGAAGGCGATCACCCGGTCCCCGACCTCGACGCCGGTCACCCCGGTGCCCAATGCCGAGACCTCACCGGCGATCTCGCTGCCCGGAACGAAGGGAGTGGCGGGCTTCAGCTGGTAGCTGCCCTGGCAGATCAGCCCGTCGACGAAGTTGACCCCGGCGGCCCGAAGATCGACCACCACCTGCCCGTCCCCGGGAACGGGGGGCTCCTGGTCCTCGATGACCAGGGTGTCCAACGGGCCCAATTGACGGCAGACGACGGCGCGCATGGAGGGAAAGCTAATGCTCCGGCCGTGCGGTCCCGTCCTCCCTCAGGTGCGCAGGTCCCGCAGGCCCGCCACCACGGCCGCAAAGGAGCGCCCGAAGGCGTCGATGTCCGCCTCGGACGTGGACCACCCGACCGAGAGGCGGAGCGAGCGCTCGGCGTCCACCCCCATGGCGACGAGGACGGGCGATGGCTCGAGGGTCTCGGACGAGCAGGACGATCCGGAGTGGACGGCGATCCCGGCCTGGTCCAGACCGAGCAGGACCGGCTCGGCCTCGACGCCGTCGATGCCCAGGCAGACGATGTGGGGCAGCCGCCTGACCGGATCGCCGAAGACGCGGACCCCCGCCACCGACCCGGCGAGCGAGGCGAGACGGCCGGTCCACCGCCGGGCGTCGGACTCCTCGCCGTCCAGGTGGCCGGGACCCGCCAGCACCGCCGCCGCCGCACCGAACCCCACCGCTCCGGCCACGTTTTCGAGGCCGGCCCGCCGGGCCCGCTCCTGTTCCCCGCCGACGATGAACGGCTCGAGCCGGAGCCCGCGGCGGACGACGAGGGCGCCGATGCCCGGCGGGCCGCCCAACTTGTGGGCCGACACGGACACCAGGTCGGCGCCGAGCGCCCCGAGGTCGACCGGCACGTGGCCGGCGGCGGCCACCGCGTCGACATGGACGAGCACGCCGGCGGCGCGGCACCGCTCGACCACCTGGTGGACGGGCTGCACGGTCCCCACCTCGTGGTTGGCCCACTGGCAGTGGACGACCGACGGCGCCCTCGCGTACTCGACCCGGCACCGGTCCAGGGCGTCGTCCACGGCCGACGGCTCGATGCGGCCCAGGCCGTCGACGGGGATCGTCACCACCGGGGCGGAGCGGGCCGAGGCATCACGGACCGCCGAGTGCTCCACCTCGGCCAGGACGACCGGCCCCGGGTCGGCCCGGGTCGCCCCCCACGCCGCCGCGTTGACGGCCTCGGTGCCCCCGGACGTGAAGACGATCTGACGGGAGCGGACCCGGAACAGCCCGGCCACCTGGTCGCGTGCGTCCTCCAGGGCGGCGCGCACCGTGCGCCCTTCGGTGTGGAGCCGGCCCGGGTCGCCGTACGGCGCCAGTTCGAGCAGTTCGGCGACGGCGGCCAGCGCGGCGGGCCGCACGGGCGTCGACGACGCGTGGTCGAGATAGTGGCGGGCCAAGTGCTCGCCGGTCAGACGACGGCGGCGCAGGCCTCGTCGCCGCGGGCGCGGGACGACGAGAGCACCACCGGGACGGTGCCGTCGACACGCTCGCCGCACAGGCCGGCCAGCAGGCCCTTGACCATGCCGCGGTCCACCGCGCACAGCACCGGGTACTGCGAGGCGGCGCTGCCGAAGGGACAGTGGTCGGCGACCACCGCCGTCGTGGCCCCCTGGTCCTCGGCATGGGCGGAGAACCCGTGGGCGGTCAGGGTGTCGGCGATGGCGTGCATGGCCGTCCGCAGCGACCGTTGGCTGTCGCCCGGGGACATCTGGCCGGCGAGCGTCCGGCCGTACTCCTCGCCGACCCGTTCGGCCATGCCCTCGGCCGCCGTCGGGCCGAGCAGCTGGAGTGCCTCCTGCAGCAGGAGGACCAACAGGTCGTCGCGCCGGGTCAGGAGGTCGAGGGTGGGGTCGTTCCCGATGGCCCGGAACCGCTTGGACGGGCGACCGGCGCCGTTGCCGGCGACCCGCTCCATCGTGACCTCCACGTAGCCGCCGGTGGCCAGGCGTTCGAGGTGGTGGCGTGCCACGTTGGGATGGAGCGAGAACCTGGCGGCCACCTCGGAGGCGGTCACGCCCGGGTTGGACCGGACGAAGAGGTAGATCTCGCGTCGGGTGGGGTCGCCGAAGGCGGCGGTCACCGCGGTCACCGCCGCCGAGAAGTGGTTGTCCGACTCCGTCGAGTCGGGGGCGTCGACCACCGGTGCGCCGTTGCCGGAGGTGCCGTCGGCGGCCCCGTCACCTGCGATCACGGTGTCCAACTGCGTCTGCACGTCCCCTAGTGTACCGGTGGCAGCGAAATTCCATGAGGAGACGCCCGATGCCCATCGACGAGTCCCAGGTTACGGCGGCGGTGGCCGCCGTAACCGACCCCGAACTGCGGCGTCCGCTGGGGGAGCTGGGCATGGTCGGGCCGGTGCTGTCCAAGCGGAAGCGGGTGGCACTGGGCATCGCCCTGCCGGTCGCCCACTATCCGCAGGTGGACGAGCTGATCCGGCGGGTGACCGAGGCGGTCCGCCGGGTCCCCGGGGTCGACGAGGTCGTCGTGGAGACGGTGGTGATGGAAGAAGAGCCGCGGGCCCGGCTGCGGATGCTGCTCAGGGGGGAGCCGGTCGAGGGCGGCACCCAGCACGCCCCTGACGAGCACGGGCACTCCCACGGCTCCCAGCTGGGGCACGAAGAGGGCCGCCCCAACCGGTTCATGCTCCCGCGCTCGAAGACCAGGATCCTCGGGATCTCGTCGGGCAAGGGCGGGGTGGGCAAGTCGTCGGTGACCGTCAACCTGGCCGTGGCCCTGGCCCGCAAGGGCCACGACGTCGGCATCCTCGACGCCGACGTCTACGGGTTCTCGGTCCCGAAGATGCTGGGGGTGGACGCCGACCCGATGATCATCGGCGACCTGGTGGTCCCACCGACGGCCAACGGGGTACGGGCCCTGTCCATGGGCTACTTCGTCCCCGACGACACGCCGGTCATCTGGCGGGGACCGATGCTGCACAAGGCCCTCGAGCAGTTCCTGGTCGACGCCTACTGGGGCGAGCCGGACTTCCTGCTCATCGACATGCCCCCGGGCACCGGCGACGTCACCCTCTCGCTGGGCCAGTACCTGACCAAGACCGAGGTCTACGTGGTGACCACCCCGCAGCCGGCGGCCGAGCGGGTGGCCCAGCGGTCCGCCTACGCCGCCCGCAAGCTCAAGCTGGCCGTGCG
>CAZNLF010000107.1:0-1446 GCA_964573595.1 uncultured Acidimicrobiaceae bacterium
CGGGCACTGCTGCGGGATACCGGGGTCACCAGCTCGGCACATCGGACCCCTAGGGAGCCTGGCCCGGGGCGCCCCGACCCACCGTTGTCGTCATGATCCGGCAGCTACCCGACGTACCCCGCCGCGAAGTGGCGCACCGGACCCCGCCACCGTGAGAACCACTCGGGATCCACCTGCCTGACGGAGTGCAGCAGCTTCAGGGCAGCCGCCTCCCACTCGTCCACGTCCTTCGCCGCCGGGAGTCCGAACGCGTGGGGCGCCTCATGGGCAGCATTGAGCATCGCGTTCGAGTAGGCCAACCCGGTCAGGGCGAACTCCTCCATGTGCACTCCTCCCGCCCAGTCGTATTCCGCATAGACCCGGGCCAGGTGGTCGGGGACCTGCGACAGGGAGGCGAGGAACACGCCGTGCTCGGCGGTCCGGTGCAGAGAGCGCTTGATCGTCCTGCCGCACCCGCACGGGCATTCGACTGTCATGAGATTCCACACCCCCGGGCTCGGTCGCTGCGGGGCTCCGTGCCCGACCCGCCACGGCAACTGTAACCCGGCTCGTTGGCGGTGCCGGAGTGGGATCCGGGCCCCGCACGCGTTTCGCCGGACGGCCCCGGGCCGGACACCGGCGCCGTGCCGAACTGTCACATCGGTGTGGTCTCAGGACCGTCCATCGAGCGGTACAGCCGGCCTGGACAGAAACCCGCGCTCTGCCCTCAGCGCCACTCTGGGTTCTCCGGCGCCACTCTGTGTGATCTCGAATATGACGGTTCTGTGTCATTTGGCATCGCCTCGCGAGTGACGACTCTTCGATCGAAATGCGCCTTCACCGCCAGAGCTGGGTCGAGACGAAGCCCCATCGCTCCTCCGTGTCGCCGCGTCCACCCTCCCCAGACAAGCCAGAGGAGTCGCCTCCGGGGTCGCCGGCTGGCCTCCGGCCACTCATCGGTCGGGTGCGGGCTGGTGACACGACACGGTCATCGGCGTCACCGCCGTGCCTCGTCTCGATGGCCCGCCCGGAAGGAGGGCTCGGGCGCACCGCTCCGATCCAAGAGCCAGTCGTTCACCTGTCTGCCTGCCTTGCGACCATCTGGCGCACCCTCTCGCGGCTGACACCGAGCCGCTCTGCGATGGCATCGAGGGACAGCCCGTGGCTCCGGGCCTCCTCGATCGCCTTGGCCCGCTTCCGTGCCTGCTTGGCTCGCTTCGCTTCCGCATCCCTCATGGCGTCATTGGCTACGACCACTCGGTCGAGGGCCTTCCACGCCTTGGCGTCAACTGGTCGGGGTTCGAATGGCATGTCGCTGGCATCTCCCGCTGCAAGCTTACTCTTGCAGCGGTATCCGCAAGGGCACAGTTGCAATAGCGCAGGCAGGGCCCCCTCCAGTTCACGGGGGTATCGTCCACGCGGGTTCGCATACCGGACCGATCACAACATCCGCACCAACGGCTATGG
>CAZNLF010000107.1:1546-9457 GCA_964573595.1 uncultured Acidimicrobiaceae bacterium
GTCCACGCGGGTTCGCATACCGGACCGATCACAACATCCGCACCAACGGCTATGGGTAAGGGGCGGATCGGGCCTGGCGCTTGGCAGCAGCTTCGCAGCGACGGAGCAAACGGGCTCGAGGGAATTAAGGGGCGATGAACTTGGTGACGGGCAGTCCCGGCTTCGATGGCAGTCGGCCGGTGGGTGAGGACCCACCCACCAAGACGGAGGTCGCGACCGGCCATCGACTCGATCGGAACGCTGGAGGAGTCGATCGGACCGCCGGCCGCCCGGCACTTCGCAGGAGACACGTCGGTTCAAACAAGGAGTCAATGTGAAACGGATGATCGTCATACTCGGTTCGGTCATTGCACTGGCCATGCTCAGCTTGACCGTGGGTGGCACCGCGTGGGGTGGCACCTATGGCTCGTCCTCGGGAGGCCAGGTGACCCCACCGACAACGGAGCACTGCGGCTGCACCACCACCACGACAACTCCCCCGACGACCACGACCACCGCGCCTCCGGACACCACGACCACCACCACTCCGCCCACCACCACGACCACCATTACCGCGACCACTGCACCACCGGTGCCGGTGCCGGCGGTCGTGAACACCCCTCCGGCGGCGCCGCCCACCGTCGTCCCGGTCAGTGTCCAGCCGTCTGCCACGCCGACGAGCTTGCCGTTCACGGGTGTGAACACCACGCCGTTGGTGATCGCCGGTGTGATCCTGGTGGCCCTGGGGCTGTGTCTGCTCATGTCCGCCGAATCGTGGCGCAGGATGAGGCGGCGGCTCATGGCGGCGGTTCGACACCGCCGCCCGCTGTCGCTCCTGGCGGCGCTCTACCAGAGGCTTCACTCCGCCACCGGCCCGAGATGGATGGACCACGCACTCACCCGCATCTCCAAGGCCCGCATCTCCAAGGGCCATCCGGAGCCCTCCCGGCGGACCTCGACCGGCCGGGCCGCCCCCCGCGGGGGGTTCTGCTCCAACCGGTCCGCCGTCCGGGTGGGTGCTCTTCCAGGTGGATCGTGCGCTCCGGCGCCCACCCCCCGGGGCGCCGAGCCGATCTTCACCGATCCCGTGGCGGGCGATGTCGGGAAGACAGTGCGGGTCGACCGGTGTGAGTCCGAGGTTCGTGCGCTCCGACCTCGAGGGGCCGGTCCGGTGTCGGGCTGTCGCCCGCCGATGCATTCGATCGACGTCGGTGCATCACGGCGTGGTCCACCACCCCACCCACGTCACTACCGAGGAGTCCCACCGGAGGGGGGCAGGCACCGAGGCCAAGCTCCCGGCACTGCGCTGATCGGCTCCGGATCATTTCGATCCGGTCCCGCCCGCGCCAGTCCCCCGGGATCCGCACGTGCCTCACCGTTCCCGTCGCTGGTAGCGACGGTCCGGCCAGGCGCTCTCTCCATCTTCTGATCCATCGTCAATGACGGAAGAGACGGCGGAGAGAGTTCTCGACCACATCTCACGGTTCTCCCTGTTGCACGCGGCGCTGTGGCCGACCGGAGGTCACGGAGCGGACGTGGGCTCGATTCCCGCTCCTGCCCATCCACCGTCGAGGAGGCACTCGGACAGCGTCCTGCACCACACCGCCTGTAGCTCGTCACCCAGCGCGTCACGCTCACGGGCCACCCGTCCGATCGTCTCGACAACCAGGGCGAACGAACGGTCGCGGTCCTCCGGTGTGTGCCCACGAAGGCAACGGTCCACGATGTCGGCGGCCGCCTCCGTTGCCACCTGGATGGCGTCGGGCATGTCGCCCACCGAACTGAGCTGCGCGAACTCGACCGCAAGGTGACGATCCTCGGCCAAGGCCCTTGCCCATTCGACCGGCGTTGGGGTGAGCACATCCGCCTGCTGGCGCCTCTCCGACACAGTCCGTCCGCCCTTCCAGATCACTGGGAACTACCAATGGGCCTATCGACGCAATGCGCAGGCGGCTTGAGAGCCCACGGTGACTACCGGTGGATCACCAGGAACTCTCCGCTTCCGACTGCTCCCTCATCACCGACCACATCACCGCCATCGATCCCACGAGACCGGCCAGCTCCTGACTGACCGCTCGTCTGTCGGGCCCACGGGGACTCCTCACCTCGGACTCGATGAGATCGGCGACGTCGGAGTAGGAACGGGCCATACGAATGAACATTCCGTCGAGATCCGTACGGGGGCACCGGTGAGTGGGAATCCATGTGATCGCATGGCTCGATGCCGCTTGGAGCTGATCGCCGGCTGCCAGCATCACCTGGGTGCTGCGGGTCGACGCATCCTGCGCGAAGTACAGCACCGCCATCATCGACATCAGGACGGGTTTCACCGCAATCTTCCACTTCCTGAATTCGCCTGCAGAATCAAGGCTCATCGATACCTCTCCCGACAATCCCGGGTCGCCCGTCCTGATCGACTCGTGCAGTTGTATCGACACGAGTCGAGTCGGCCTTGAGGCACCGGCGAGCAAGCCTTGCGGCGCCGGCGATCCGTCCCTCCGGGCCGGCCCTGCTCCGCTGCACGGTCACGTCGTGCCCCGATCACACCCTGTAGGGTCCGGGCATGGCAATGGCTCGGAGCACTCTGAGCACGACTCCGCCCACTGAGACAACCTCGGCTCGGGGTGCCGCCCGCAAGGCAACGGTCAGTGGCTGAAGGGGTCGAGTCGGACGACACGGCTACCCTCCGGGGCGCGGTTCGACGAGAGTTCGCCCGTACCCTTCGACCCACGTACGAGACCCTGCTGGTGGTGGCGGTCAACGGTGCACTGATGAGCTCTGCCTGGTTCTTCCTGCCGAAGGGTCTGAAGGACAAGGTGTTCACGTTGCACGGCACATTGGCGTTCGCCCTCGTTCTCGCCGCGTGGATGTACTCCGATGTTCCCGCGACGAACGTCCTCGGTCCGGACGCGTCGATGGCCATGGCGGCCATCGACGATCCGTCCACGCTCCGCCGGGTCCTCTACAGCAAGAACATCGTCCTGTGGGCCCTCATCACTCCCGTGTGCATCATCGTCGCCCTCGTCAACGGCCTCTTGACCCACAATCCTCTGGCGACCCTCTACTCGGTCATCTGGATCGGGGTGGTCCCGTTCGGAGTCCTCGGGATATCGGCCTGGGTGGGGATCGTCTTCCCTTACCATCCGATGCCGTTGCGCTACCGGTGGGAGCACCGGCGGCCCCGGCGCCGGATGATCTGGCGTTGGCTGGCACTGGCCATAACGCCATACGGCCTGGTCCCGTTGCTGGGGGTCTTGATCATGGTCCCGTCTCTCCTCCTGTGGGGCCTGACCTCGACCCACGGCCTCTCCCAGAAGCTGCCCGACCGCGACCTCGGTTGGGGCGTCGCGCTGGCCTGTGCCGTCGCCGCAGTGTGCTCGTTCGGTGGCCATCGACTCGGGGCGCGTCTGGCCCACCGACGACGGGACAAGCTCCTGGCCTTCCTGGCGGATCCCACCCGGGGATGACACCAACTCCGACGCTGGCCGGGTTCGAGCGATCCCACCTGATCAAGACCGGGGTACGAGCCATCATCAGCGTCGCCGCGCTGCTGGCCCTCTACTACCTCGTTCCCATCGCCCACCGTCCACATGAGGAGATCGGCCTGCGGCTCGGCGTGAGCATGGCCTTGTTCGTAGCCGTCCTGGCCAACGAGGTTCGCCTGATCTCGAGGCACGACCGCCCGATGCTGAGGGCGGCAGTGGCCATGGCGACCATCATCCCCCTGTTCATCGTCCTGTTCGCCTGGATCTATCTGACCCTGGCCCGATCACAACCGGCCGCATTCGGCGTGCCGCTCGACCGCAGCTCTGCGCTGTACTTCACCGTCACCGTCTTCTCCACCGTCGGCTTCGGGGACATCACCGCGAAGACCGACGTTGCTCGCCTCGTCGTCACGGTTCAGATGCTCGCCGACCTGGCCGTTCTGGCCGTCGTCATCCGCCTGATCTTCGGCGCGGCAAGCCGCAGCGAGGCCCGCCTCAAGGCGTCGTCGGAGGAGTAGGACCGTCCGTCATCGACGAGTCGTCTCGAACGCCGGCGGCCCGACGAGACAGAGTCCAGCCGCCAACGACAGGACAGCGATGGTCGCCAGTTCGATGGCGAAGGCCTGCGTGGCGAACGGTGCGGACCACGAATCCATGAACCCGAACAGGCCGCGCTCCATCGACACGACGAAGCCGACCAGCGTCGAGAGGGCGAACCCGGCGCCGATCACCGCGACCCAGGCCTTCCGCACGGCGACGAGCGACACGGCCAGTACCAGTCCGGCGATCCACTGGAGCAGGAACAGCACCCCGATCGTGGGGATGTGCCGGTAGCCCACTGCATCCCAGAGGTGAAAGTGGATGTAGCTGGACCAAAGGACGAGCAAGCCACCCACCGTGAACAATGCAGTGGCGACACCAGCGGCCCGTTTCGGTCCACTGCGGATGGCGGCAAGATTCACGTCTCTGGTTCGGAGCCGCTCAGTGGGCGGATGGGAATCAGGCCGCCTTCAGTGGAGGACCACCCGACGGCGTCGGCCCGACGGTGGCGGAGGTGACCGGGGCCTAAGCCCCGCGCATCTCGCGCGCCCGGGCGATGTGCATGATCTTCGACTGGGCCGTCAGCCAGTCGCCGGACCTCGCCGCCTGGCGTTCCGAGGGGACGTGGTGGACCCCACCAGGTCCATCGGTCCGGCATCCACAGCGACGGCACACCGCCATTCGCCCGTTGGTCTCAGGGACATGATGTGCGTCGAGTTCGGTGCCTGCTTGGGCTGCAACGTCAGTGCCCATGATCATCCCATCCTCTGCCGCTCCGAGTCGGGGCGACGGGAAACCTCGAAAGAGCGGATCCGATTCCCCGCTGGAGCGGCGTGATCCCCAAGGCCACCTTACGCCCATTGGGTCCAAGGACAGGGATCTCGAGCACAACAGGCCCCTGAGCTGCCCCGGTCGGCATGCCGCCCGACGAGTTCCGGCCTCGAACCGATCCTGGTCACCGCCGGCCGGGATGCAGCAACCGAGTCGGTCGGAGGGCCGTCAGACCCCCCATCACGGCCCTCTGACCACTCGGTGGGTAAATGATGCGCCTGCAGCATCCGAAGCGCCACCCCTTGCTGTTCAGATCGCTCCCTGCGTGAGCACTCAGGTGCGGAGCGTGGGAAAGGGGGGCGAATGTCCGGCTCGTCCCGCGGTCACACAGTTCCACGGTGAGCACCCCGAGCCGAACCGGCTGCTTCACCAATCGCCACCGTGTCCTCTCCCCGTGCCCACTGGTCACCCGTACGTGGGCGTGTAGCCCGGGATTCAGATGCGGCTGAGACGGTGGAGTTGGATACGGCCGGGAATGCCACTGAGGCGGTGCTCCCCCACCGGCTCGCTCGGCAGCCCGGCGCCTGTCGCCACCTCGCCGGTGGTCACGACCTCGCCCGCGTGAGCGACCCGGACCGCCCGGCTGGCCAGGTTCACGACGGGGCCGAACACGTCCCCGTCCCGGACCATCACCTGTCCACTCGCCAGGCCTGCCCGGACCTGGGGGACGTTGGGGTGGCCGTGAAAGGCATCGGTGAGATCGAGGGCGATGGACGAGGCTGCGAACGCGTCGGGAGCGGTGAACAGGATCTCGTCACCGATCAGCTTGACGACCCGACCCCCGCCTTCGGTGATGGTCTCCGAGCCGATCCGCTCGAAGTCGGTCAGCGTGGCGCCGAGCTCGCTCATGTTCAGGCGCTCCCCCAACTCGGTCGATCCCACCAGATCCACAAAGCCGACGACGAGTTGCCGGGTTTCGAAGCCGACGACGTCTGCGTCCGCGTCGGCGAGGCGTTGGGCCAACAACAGATGCTGGCGCAGGAGCGCGTCGAGAGCGGGAGCGACCATCACGAGGAGCGAGGCGACCTCGACGTTGGCGCGGGCCATGCCGAGACCGACCGGGTCCATGCGCTGGGCACGGGGGGCCACGTTCACCAGGAACGAGGAGACCATCGCGTCGGCGACCCGAGCCATCGCCGAGGCCATCACCCGGATGAGCTGGGTTCGGGCCTCGTCACCGAACACCGCGGCGACATCTTCCATGCCCGAGGCGAACTCCACGAAGCCCTTCGTGAACACCGGTACCTCGGGTTCGGGGTCTGGGATCCCGGCCGCCATGGCGATCTCACGGAGCTCGTCGGTGCTCACGCCGGCACGCTCGGCCGCGCCCTCGAGTGTGAACGCGGGCCCACCGCGGATCGCCAACGTGGCAGCCAGCGAAGGGAGCATGTCCTGGAACGTGATGAGCTCCTCTTCAGTCGCCCCGAGCCCCGTCAGGAGCTCGAGGAGCTCGAGGCGGAGGGGAGCGTGCGGTTCAGCTGGGTCGTACACGCCGAGATCGGCCAATCGGTTCGGTTCCACTGAGGCACCAGTACACACGACTGGCTGCCCCTCAGCCACCAACGGTGACCATGAGGACCGGTGGATGCCTCCACCACCATGAGACCGGACCCGGGGAGTCGGCACCGCACGCACGGTAGGTTCCTGGGTGTGCGCAGTGAAGACGACCCGCCCCGCGGGTCATGGAGGAGCTACGTCGGGCCTGTCGTCCTGTCGGACCGGAGACGCCGTCTCAACCTGCTCCTCCTGGTGACCTGGACGGCGGCGGCGGTCACTGCGGCGGCGACCGGTCACTACGAACTCCTGTGGCTGCCGATCCTCGGGATGATGACCTCCTCGGTGCTCGCCCTTCGAGGCCGGGCCGGCCGGCGGCAGGTGATGCGGTAGCCGCGACTCGGTGCACCAGCAGCTCAGCTCCTCCGCTGCCACCATCGGTTCCGGCGCGCCGGAACCGGGATCGGAATCCAGGGCGGAGTGGGCTTTCGGGGTGCGCCGGGTGCGATGGGCGGCGTCGGCGGCGTCGGCCCCTCTGGGTACGGCCGGGCCGGCGGTGGCACGGCTGCGGGCACAGAGCCACTCTCTCCCCCGCCTGGGCGGCCCGGCTCTTCGTGCCTTCTTGTTTCATCCGGCGCACCTGCCCCGGCGGGTCCGCCGGCGCGGTCGGGCTCGCCGTGCCCACTGGGGTGGTGGGGGTCGGGTCCGCCGGCCGGGTCGGGCTCGCCGTCAGCTGCCGCTGCCACCCCGGCCTCGAAGGCCCGCAGGGCGACCTGCTGGGCCTCGATCGCGCGCTCGCGTTCAGCGGCGAGTGCCTCGGCCACCTCTGCCCGGCGCACGGCGTCGGCCAGGGCCGCCCGGAGCCGGAGTTCGGATTCGGGAGGGCCGGACGATCCTCGCATCGGGGGGCCCGGGACGCGTCCGACATCCGGGGTCAGCCCGGCAGCGAGGAGGTCCCCGAGTGGCACCAGCCACGGGCCCGGTCCCGGTCCTTGCCCGGTGGGTTGACGGTGCGCGTTCGGGAATTCGCCCGCATCGAGTTTGCGCTTGATCGTCCGGCGGTCTACGCCACTGGCCCTCGCCGCCTCGGTCACCGAGAAGACCGGCTGCTGCTCCTCGTCGGGGAGCACGCCCCCCGTCCCATCCTGATTGGGCTCGACCCGGGTCACACCCATCTGTCGATACCCGGCGTACGGCTGTCCGGACGAACGGTCCTCGTCGTGGGCATCGCCTCGGTGGTTGGCCACGGTCACGGGCACCACGCCCTGTGCCTCTTCACCCCGAACCGGTGCGTAGTGGGCATTGCCCCGTTCTACCCCCGACGCCCCGGATCGAACCGCCGGCCACACCTGTTGTCAGACATGGGGCCGGCTCCGGTCGGCCTCGTCCCCGGCGTCCCGCCCCTCAGGTGGCGGTGGCTCCCTTGGTCACGGTCCGGGCGAGGATCCCGAGCGTGGCCCGCAGCGCGGCCTCCGGGATGACCGGAAAGATTCCGGCCTCCCTCCACACCGGGTCGATGGACGACCAGTCGTAGTAGGAGGTCACGAGCGTGCCGCCCTCCGCCTCCTCCAGCTCGTACCCG
>CAZNLF010000108.1:0-9390 GCA_964573595.1 uncultured Acidimicrobiaceae bacterium
CTGCTCAGCGGTGAGCCAGGCGACGGCCGATGTCACCGGGGCAGTGCCGGTCACGCCCGCCGCGGCCAGCGCGGCCAGGGCCAGGCCCTGCTGGTAGCCGCCGGCGTCGAAATCGGCGGCCTGCGTCTCGGTGCCGAACAGTCCGGTGTCCGGCCCGCTCGTCTGCTCGGTGGCGAGCAACCGTGACACGAGGTCCGTGCCACCGAAGGATCGGGGATCGACGCCGAGGGCATGGGCGTCGAGGATCAAGAGGGCCAGCTGGCCCGGGCCGTCAGCGCCGCCCACCGTGACATACGCGTCCACATTCGACTCGAGGAAGTGGAGCGCCACGTAGGCGCCGGTCGGATCGACGTCGGCGGCGGCCAGGGCCGCCACCACGTTGGCGGTGCCCGAGAGATCGGGCTGGCCGGGTGTCGTGGTCGACGGGACGTAACCCCCGGGGGTGAGCTGGGTGGCCAACCACTCGGCACCGAGCGTGGCCGAGGACGGTTGGGGGAAGGTCGTGGCGCTGATGACGGCAGGGTGCGGCGTGGCTGCCACGGCTTTCGTCGGTCCCGCGACGACTGCGACGAGGAGGCAGGCCCCGAACAGGGCCGAGGCCCTGAGGCGCTTGGTGGACATGGTGGCGGTACTCGCTTTCGGGCAACGACCCGGAAGCCCGGCACCTCAACGGGGACCGTGACCGACCGAGTCCCTACCGCTGTTCTCGACGGATACGGACTCAACCAGCGGTGCATCGGTATCCCGGCTCGTGACGGACCTTCGATGCCGTCACCCACGGTTGCGGACCAGCGCCGGATTTCGACCGGCTTCCCCGAGGCACTGCCTCTGTTGTGGGCTTGACCCTACCAGGCCGGCCCGGCGTGATCACGGGGACGTGGTGGGCTCACCAGGCCCTCGGCTGAGACGTCCGTCGGCGGCCGGCAGGCGTCCGATGGCGGCCGGCTGCGGCCGCCAGTCAGACGACGGTCGGGAGGGACCGACCCACGCCGGCGGCGTGCAGGGCCTTCAAGACGTCGCCGTAGGCCCTCGGTGGGCTCTGCTCGGTGTAGGCGATCCGTCGATTGGCGCAGAAGGGATGGACCAGGCGCCGTGCCCGCCGAAGGTTGGCCCTGGGCATGGTCGGGAACAGGTGGTGCTCGATCTGGCTGTCGAGCCCGCCGAACAGGAAGCCGGTCAGGGCCCCGCCCGAGAGATTGCGAGACGTGATCACCTGACGCCGCAGGAAGCCCATTTCGTCGCCACCGGTCAGCGTGGGCATTCCCACGTGGTTGGTGAGGAAGCTCATGCCGAGGTAGAAGCCGAACAGCGACTGGGTGATGACGACGAACACCAACGCGTGGAGCGGTGACAGGAGGAGGAACGGGGCGACGAAGAACAGGAGCAGGTGGGCGACGAGGAGCCCGGCCTCGACCAGGGTGGCACCGTCGCGGCGACGGGAGAGCGCCACCACGCTCGCTACATGGAGGTTGAGCGCCTCGAGGAAGAGGAGCGGGACCAGCAGGACGACCTGGGACGACGCCCAGAGTCGGGTGAGCCGTCCGCGCCCGTCCAGCTGGCTCGGGGTGTAGACGAGCACGCCGGCCGCCATGTCCGGGTCCTTGTCCGGCCGGTTGGTGTGGGCGTGGTGGTGATTGTGCTTGTTGATCCACCAGCCGAAGCTGAAGCCAGTGAGGAGGTTGGCGACGGCGAGGCCGATGGCGTCGTTGTGCCGGCGCCGCACACAGATCTGGCGGTGGCCGGCATCGTGGCCGATGAAGCCCAGCTGGGTCAGCACGAATGCCAGTCCGACCGCCACGACCACGTTCCACCAGCTGTTGCCAAGGAAGGCCGCCGCGCCGGCCAGGGCGCCCAGGGCCCCGACCGTCAGCCCGATCTTCACCGAGTAGTACCCGCGTCGTCGGGTCAGCAGGCCTTCGGCCCGGACCTGACGCGAGAGCTCGGCGAAGTCCTCACGGTTGGATGCTGTGATGTCGGGGACCTCGAGCTCGATGGCCATGGTGTGTCTCTCGGATAGGTGCCGGACGGCACGGGATCGAGGCGCTACCGACAAGGCAGTCCTCGGTGAACACGGTCTGGACGAGGACCCGCTGGGTTCCAGCGTTACCTGCGCCCGTCAGTCGAGTGGAATGTGACACGCCGAACGTGACCCGTTCGAACCGAGGGTGACATGTCCAGTGTACGCCGGTCGCGCCCTCCGACGCCGCGCGCACCGTGGCCAGCAGCATCGGCCGGGGGCGGCGAGAGCGGCGAGGGTGCGCCGCCACGGGTGGCGGGGCCGCAGCGAGTCCCGCGGCCGCCAGCCGCCAGGCGGGAGGGCCGGACGGTGGGACGCAGTATGGCGGGGTCGCTCCGGCTCCTCTGGATAAGCTCCGTGCCGTTGTCACGCCCCCCGACACCCCTGATCATGCCGGGTCGACCCCTGGTGGTGCCGGGTCGGCTCGACCACCCGGCCGAGCGCGCACCGGACGGCCGGCCGACACCGAGCCCGTAGCCGGGCGTCGATCCGGACGGACGGTCGCCGGGTGGGGCCCGCTGCTGGTCCTGGTGGCGGTGGCCGTCGGCGTGCTCGCCACGGGGGTACACGAGGCGTGGGTCGACTCGCCGACCTTCGACGAGCCCGTCTACGTGGCCGCCGGCCTGGCTGCCGTCCTCCACCACGACCTCACCTTCAACGACGAGCACCCGCCGCTCCCCAAGGTGGTGGCCGTGCTCCCTGTCCTGTTCACCCACCCGGTGGTGCCGCCCAACGGCCACTGGGACCGGAATGACGAGCGGGCCTACAGTGCCACCTTCGTGAGGGCCCAGCTCCGGGCCGGCACCTTGCGGTCCGTGACCATGGCCTCGCGGTTGATCCCGCTGCTCGAGATGGTCGGGGTGGCCTTTGTCCTGTACGCGCTGGGCCGTGACCTCTTCGGCCGGCCGGCCGGCCTGGTCGCCGGGCTGCTGTGGCTGCTCTCCCCGTTCGTACTCGGCCTCGGCCACCTCAACAGCCTCGACGTCTCCTTCGCGTTGGCCGTCTCCGGCTGGTCGTGGGCGCTGCTCCGGTGGAGCCGCGGCCCGACACTGGCCCGGGCTGCCCTCGTCGGTGCGATGAGTGCCATCGCCGTCCTCACCGACGTGACCGGCCTCATCCTGGCCGGACTGGCCGTGGTGTCGATGGTGGTCTTCCACTGGCGCGGTTCGCACCGGGCGGCAGTGGCACAGGGAGGGGCGGTGGCCCTCGTGGTGTGGGCGTCGGTCTGGGTGTTCTACCTGGTCCTCGACCCGGGCGTGCTCCTCCACCCGACGGTCGTCCTGCCGCTCCCGTATCTCGAGGGAATCCGCTACCTCGCCGCCAACGACACCGTTCCGGGGCCGGGCTACCTGTTCGGCGTGGCCTGGACGGGTGGCCGGTGGTGGTACTGGCCGGGCAGCCTGCTGGTCAAGACCGTTCCGACCACGCTGCTCTTCCTCGTGGTCGGACCCTGGGGGCTGCTGGCCGCCGGCCGCGGGACACGCCGGCGGGCGGCCCTGGTGCTCGGTCTGCCGGCGATCTGCCTGGTCGTGTTCACAGTGGGGCTGCCCCGCGACATCGGGCTGCGCTACCTCCTGCCGGTGATCGCCCTGTGGATGGTGGCGGCCGGATCGATCGTGCCGGTGGTGGGACCGAGGGTCCGGGCGATCGGGGTCGCGGTCGTCGTGGTGGTGGCCGGACTGGCGACAGCGCTCTCGGTCCCCGACTCCCTGGCCTGGACCACACCACCCTTCACACCGGCGTTCCAGGTGGTCACCAACTCGGACGTCGACTGGGGCCAGTCCTTCTACCGGCTCGAGCACTGGAGCACCGGGAAGCGGCCCTGGGTGGCCTACTTCGGCCCCAGGGGCCTCGGTGCCGACTCCATCACCGGTGCGCGTCGACTGCTCGGCACGTCACCGGCCAGGGTGACCGGCTGGGTCGCGGTATCGGCGACCGACCTGACCAGCGCCTCCGCCGATCAGCTGGCCTGGATCAGGGCGTACTGCCCGGTGGCCGAGCTCGGAGGGTCCATCCTCGTCTACCGCTTCGCCGCGCCCCCGTCCGCGACGGGCGGCCCGATCCGCCCGGCCGGCCTCTGCCCCGGGAACGCTCCGGTCTTCAGCGACCGGACGGCTGGTCGCTGACGGCCGGTCGCTGACGGCTGGTCGCTGACGGCCACCCCGCCGGCCGCCATCGCGGGCCGGTCGGTCAGGCCGACTTGCGGTCCAGCTGGTGGTGGATTCCCCAGGCACGGGCATAGTCGGAGGCTCGCACCGGATGGGAGAACCAGGACGCCAGGCCACCGTCCCGGAAGGTGCAGTGGTTCACCGTCTCGTACTGGTACTCGACCCCGTCGCGGGACAGGGTGTGCCGGAGCATCACGAGAAACGTGCGCTCCTCGGCGAGCACGAGTCTGACGTCGGACGAGAACGACCTTCCGGCGAGCTCCTGCATCGACCCGTACCAGGCGGGGATCTCGTCCCGGGCCACGAGCGTGGTCCTCCTCCCCGATCCGCTGACCGTGAGCACCAGATCGTCACAGGTGCCGACCAGGAAACGGTCGAGCTCGCCGGAGGCGAGCGCATCGAACAACTCGTGTACCTGATTGGTCGGCGTGGCGCCTCCCTCCGGCATGCCTACTCCCCCCGGCGTTCCTATGCCAATGTTGTTGCGATCATGTGTCATCGACGTGACGTCCTCAATCGGCCGGCTCTGGGCCCGATTCGCCCGCTCCGAGTACTTGCCCTAAAATCTGACTTAACCTATTGCTTTTGTCAAGTTTGGAGACCGTGAAGACTCCGTGAGCATCGAGATGCCGGCTGGTCCGGAGCCTGGGAACGGGCAGGCGGTCGTCGCACCGACCATCGGTCCAGTGCCGGTGGGGGGCGGGGAGAGCCGCGCCCCAGATGCACCCGGATCTGCCCGCCGCCTGCTCGTGAGGCTGGGCGGCAGGAATCCCCGCAAGCGCGTCGGTTGGGTACTTCTCATCGCCGCATCGGTCGTCTACGTCTACGTGAGCGGCGTCCCCTACTCGTCCGACGTGATCATCCTGTGGATCACCGCCTTCCTCTTCGTGTCCTGCCTGGGCGACACCGGACGCTGGCGGCGCGGCATCGTCCGGGACTGGCTGCCGCTCTATCTGGTGCTGGTCGTCTACGACCTCCTGCGCGGCTATGCGAGCCATCCCCTGTGGGGCCCCTTCATCCGACCCCAGGTCTGGTTCGACACCCACCTGTTCGGTGGCGTCACGCCCACCGTCCAGCTCCAGAGATGGCTGTACGACCCGAACCACCTCCACGTGTGGGACTACGTTGCGTGGGCCACCTACAACTCGCACTTCTTCACCTCGTTCGTCATCGCCGGCGTGCTCTGGAAGCGGAACTACCCGAAGTTCCGCCGGTTCGTCCCCCTGTTCGTCGGGCTCACCGTGCTCGGTTACGTGACCTACGTGCTCTATCCGGCCATGCCGCCGTGGATGGCCAGTCAGACCGGCCACCTGGCTCCGACCACCCGGATCGTCCCGCTCGTCTGGAACCACGTCGGCCTCCACGTCGCCGCCGCCCTGTTCACCGGCGGGTCCCGGTTCGACAACAACATCGCCGCCATGCCGTCCCTGCACGCCGCCTACCCGATGCTCATCTGTCTGTTCTTCTGGAAGGACGCGAGGACGCGGCTCCGCGTCCTGCTGGCCCTGTACGTACTGGCCATGGCCTTCGCCGTCGTCTACGGGGCCGAGCACTTCGTCATCGACGTGTTCCTCGGATGGGCCTACGCCGCCCTCACCTTCGTGGTCGGCTCCAGGCTGCTGGACCGCTGGGAGGCACGCCTAGCCCGGCGAAGTGCACGTGCGGGCGACACCGGCCCGGCCGCACCGGCACGGGAGGGGAGCGAGACCCTGCCGCAGGGCGGATCGGACACCGAGCCTGCGGTGACCCTGACCCCCTGACCGGACCGGAACCGCACCTGCCGATCGGCACGGCCCCCGGCCTCAGGTGCCCCACTCCTTGGCCAGCAGCTCGTAGGAGCGGACCCGGTCGGCATGGTCATGCGTGATGGTGGTCACCACCAGCTCGTCGGCGCCGGTCGAGGCGACCAGGCGTTCGAGTCCGGCGACCACCGTCTCGGGACCACCGACGAACTGGGTGTCGACCCGGTCGGACACGAGGATGCGCTCCTCCTCGGTCCACCGGTGTCGGGAGGCCTCGTCGGGGGTCGGGAACTCGATGGCGCCCTCGCCGCTGCGGATGCTGAGCACCCACCGTGCGTACCCCGCCGCCAGCTCGCGAGCGGACTCGTCGTCCGGGCCGACCACCACGTCGGCCGACACGGCCACGTAGGGTCGGCCGAGCGCGTACGACGGCACGAACGCCGCCCGGTAGGCGTGGGCGGCGTCCAGGACCGTGGCCGGGCTCACGTGGTAGTTGGCGGCGAATCGAAGGCCGAGCCGGCCGGCCGCCGCAGAACTGTCGCCGGCACTGCTCCCCAACACCCAGACCTCCACGCCGGCACCCTGGCCGGGTACGGGCCGGGGATCGAGCCCCTCGGGTGAGCGATAGGTGCCGCGCAGCAGGCCGACGATGTCGTCGAGGAGGTCGCCGTAGGGGGCGGTCTCCGCTCCCGCCTGCTGGAGGAGCTCGGCGGTGAGCGCCAACCGGGGTGAGCCGAGCAGGTGCTTGAGCGACGGCCTCCTCGGGATCAGCAGTCCGTCCTCTGTCGTGTACCGGTCCGGAGGAGGGGTCTTGGCCCCGCCGGCCCCACGCGACCCACCGGCCCCGCCGGCCCCGGATCGGCCCGCCATCTGGTCCGCCAGGAAATTGCGACCGCCGGAGCGGCCGAGGCCCAAGTCGAAACGGCCCGGAGCGTAGGCGTCGAGCAGGCCGAACTCCTCGACCACGGACAGCGCCGTGCGGTGACCGCTCTGCACGCCACCCGAGCCGATTCTGATGTGACGGGTGGCCGAGGCGGCCAACGCAGCCAGCAACGTCGGCGACGACCCCGCCACCCCCGGGTTCAGGTGGTGCTCGGCGAACCAGTAGCGGCGATAGCCCAGGTCCTCGCATCGCCGGGCGAGATCGACCGAGTTGTGGATGGCCTCGCCCGGGTCGGAGCCCGAGCTGACCGGGACCAGATCGAGCACCCCGAGGGGCACCCGTGGCGTGCTCATGCCGACGCCTCACGCCGCGGGCGGTCGGGTGCCGCGGTCCGGCGGGCCGGAGGGAGCCCGAGGTGGTCTCGGAGGGTGGTGCCGGAATACTCGGTCCGGAAACGACCGCGCTCCTGCAGGATCGGCACGACGTCGTCGGCGAAGCGATCGAGCCCACCAGGGGTGACGTGTGGGACCAGGATGAAGCCGTCAGCTGCGTCGGCCTGGACGAGGGTGTCGATCTGCTCGGCCACCTGGGCCGGCGTGCCCACGAACGACTGCCGGGCGGTGACCTCGATCATCAGCTCGCGGATCGACAGGCCTTTCTCCGTGGCCAGGGCGCGCCACTCCAGCGCCGTCTGCATCGGGTCGCGGGAGACGGTGGCCCGTCCCCGGATGATGGGCGGTGCCGCGAGATCCGGGTCGAAGTCGGGCAGGGGCCCGTCGGGGTCGAGATCGGACAGGTCCCGGTTCCACACGTGCTCGAGAAAGGTGATGGCGGTGGGGCCGCTCACCTGCTGGCGCCGCACCAGTGCCGCCTGCTCCTGGGCCTCGGACTCGCTGTCGCCGATGACGAAGGTGGCCGCCGGCAGGATCTTGAGCTCGTCCGGCGACCTTCCGTAGCGGGCGAGCCGCCCCTTGACGTCGCCGTAGAACTTTTGTCCCGCACTCAGGGTGCTGTGCCGAGAGAAGATGGCGTCGGCACTCGACGCGGCGAACTCCCGACCCTCGTCGGAGTCCCCGGCCTGGAAGATCACCGGCTGGCCCTGGGGCGAGCGGGGCACGGTGAACTGGCCGCTGATGTCGAACTGGTAGCCACGGTGCTCGAACACGCCCGGATGGGGACGGGCCAGGAACCTGCCCGTGACGGGATCGGCGACCACGGCATCGTCGTCCCACGAGTCCCACAGCTCCCGCGCCGTCTGGAGGAACTCGCGGGCCCTGTCGTACCGCTCGGATTGCGGCAGGAATCCGCTCCGGCGGAAGTTCTCGCCGGTGAACTCGTCCCACGAGGTGACCACGTTCCATGCCGCCCGCCCCTCGGACAGATGGTCGAGCGAGGCGAACTGGCGAGCGACCTCGAACGGCTCGTTGAAGGTGGAGTTGATCGTCCCGGCCAGTCCGAGCCGGTCCGTGACGGCCGCCAGCGCCGCCAGGACGGTGAACGTGTCGGGACGGCCGACGACGTCGAGGTCGTGGATCCTCCCCTTCTGTTCGCGGAGCCTGAGCCCCTCGGCGAGGAAGAAGAAGTCGAACTTGGCCCGTTCGGCCGTACGTGCCAGATGCTCGAACGAAGCGAACTCGATGTGGCTGCCTGCGGCCGGGTCGCTCCACACCGTCGTGTTGTTGACGCCGGGGAAGTGGACCGCCAGATGGATCTGCTTGGGTACTTCGCTCACCGGCGGGCTCCTTTTCGACTGTTCGACATCTGTTCGCCGCCGCCCGGCACGGAGGTCACGACGCCGGCCGGCCGGCGATCGCATACCGGTCGACCGGCCGGTCGAGCCCCAGCCGGCTCCGGAGGCTGCCCGTCTCGTAGTCGGAGCGGAACACGCCCCGCTCCTGCAGGAGTGGGACCAGCCGGCGGGTGACGGACTCGAGATCGTAGGGCTGCACCGCCGGGCGCAGCCGGAAACCGTCCAGGCCCCGCGCGTGCCAGTCGACGATCAGGTCGACCACCTCGGCGGGTGTGCCGGTGACGATGGCCGCGTCCGAGCGGTGGGGCCTGCCGTCGATCCCGTCGAGACGGGCTCGGCGCGCCGCGGCGGCCCCGGGCTCGTCGTCCAGGAAGACAAGCAGGTCGGCGAGGACCAGCAGCGGTTCCCCCTGTCGGGACACCTCCTCTTCCGCGGCACGCACGTCGGCGAGGATGTCGCCCACGTCGCCGACGCGGTGGGGGGTGACGAAGACCAGGTCCGCGCACCGTGCGGCCAGCCGGAAGGCGACGGGCACGTGGGCGAGGACCGCGACCAACGGCTGCCCCTGGGGGGGTCTCGGGGTGATCGACGGGCCCCGCACGTCGAACCAACGACCCTCGAAGTCGATGTAGTGCAGTTTGTCGCGGTCGACGAATCGCCCGGTTCCGACATCGCGGATCTCCGCCCCGTCCTCCCAGCTGTCCCACAGCCTGCGGACGACCTCGACGAAGTCGGCGGCCTCGTCGAACAGCTCCTCGGCCAGCAGCGACGATGTCGGCCCGTCGGCGTTCCGCAGGACGTCAGGGATCGACCTCCGTCCGAACTGGCGG
>CAZNLF010000109.1:0-4069 GCA_964573595.1 uncultured Acidimicrobiaceae bacterium
CCGTCCCGGCCGCGCCCGGGGGAGCGGTGGCACTGAACGGACAGGACCTCACCAGCGAACCGCGCCCGGGACCGACTGATGCACTTGAGACGCGCGCTCCGCACGCGGCCACGGCTGCGGCGGCCGGCGCCGCCGGGCTCGCCGCCGGGACGATCCTCGCTACACAGGACCCGTCGGCCGGTGGCCCGGAACAGCCTCCGTCCAATGGCCCCGAGGCTCCTCGTGGGGTGTCACCGGCCCAGCCGCCGGGCCCTCCGAATGCTGCCATTGTGCCCCCGGTTGCGCTACGGTCGAATATGCAGGCCGAAAGGGCCGCGGCTGAAGCAACTGGGGGAGTCGGTATGGCAACGGATGCACCAGTCCTGGGGACGCCGAGCGCCAACGGGAGCGCTCGACCGGCCCACAACGGCTTGTTCCGGTTCCTGTTCGTCCACGAGATCGACGACTACCCGAGCAGTGGGAAGCGGACCGGCTACCTGGCCCTCGCGGTGCTGGCGACCATCGTCCTCTACTACACGTACTACACGCAGACCGGGGTCACCCCGAACATCCTGCGGACCTACCACATGTCGTTCAGCTTCTACGTGTGGATCGTCATCGTCTCCAACCTGATCGGGGCGTTCGCGTCGCTGCCCGCCAGCAAGACCGACAAGCTGGGCCGCGCCAATGTGATCATCTACGGGCTCCTCATCGTGGGTCTGCTGGTGGCGGTGGGTGTGCCGCTCGTGACCGGCGAATGGGGCTTCGCCATCGTCATCTCGGCCCTGGGACTCGTCGAAGGAGCCATCCTCGTGGCCACCCCGGCCATGGTCCGCGACTTCAGCCCCCAGGTGGGCCGGGCATCGGCCATGGGGTTCTGGACGGTCGGACCGGTGGCCGGCAGCCTGCTCACCAGCATCGTGGCCAGCAACACCCTGAATCACTTCCTCGCCAACAACTCGAACACCGGGTGGAAGAGCCAGTTCGTGATCTCCGGTGTCACCTCACTCGTGGTGTTCGCCGTCAGCTTGTTCTTCATGAAGGACCTGTCCGCCAAGCTGCGTGACCAGCTGATGGTCTCCGAGCAGGACCGCGCCCTCATCGAGGCCAGGGCCCGGGGGATCTCGACCGACGAGGTCGTCGCCGCCACCGTCCACCCGTGGCGCCAGATTTTCAAGTGGGACCTGGTGGGATCGTCCTTCGGGATCGCCGTCTTCCTGCTCGTGTACTACGCGGCAGCCGGCTTCTTCACCATCTTCTACTCGACGGTGTTCGTCAATCCCGACGGGCTCAACTTCACCACCACCCAGGCCAACCATCTGAACGCCTGGTTCTGGGGGGCCGATGCCGTGGCGCTCATCGCGTTCGGGGTCCTCTCCGACCGGCTCAAGGTTCGAAAGCCGTTCATGCTGGTCGGGGCGGTGGGCTCCATCATCACGCTCATCATCTTCTCCCACCAGGCGGGCCACCCCCATACAAGCTTCTCCACCATCGTGACGTTGGAGGTGATACTCGCCGGGTTCCTCTCGCTGGCCTACGCCCCCTGGATGGCCGGGTACACCGAGATGGTCGAGAAGAAGAACCCGGCCCTGGTCGGCACCGGTCTCGCCCTGTGGGGATGGATCCTCCGCCTCGTGGTGGGTATCTCGTTCATCTTCCTCCCGTTGGTGATCACGTCGGTCAACCCGGTGGTCGACAACCTCCCGCTGGCCAGCAACACGATCCCGGGCACCAACACGAACGTGCAGGACTTCCTCGTCCAACACCCGGAATCGGTGGCGTTCGCCCAGGCACACGCCAAGCTCCTCACCCTCGTGCAGGCACACGAGGCGGTGGTCGAGGCGGCCGCCACCAACCCGACCTTCGCCAATGACGCCGCGGTGGCCGCGGCGATCGGCACCGCCAACGCCCTCGAGCTGAACAAGCTCAAGGCCCCGTTCGAGAAGCTCGTCGTGCCGTTCCCGAAGGAGCTCTCGTTCCTGGCGGCCAACCAGGCCCATCTCACCCAGCTGCAGAACGGGGTGAAGAAGTCGCCGAGCCAGTGGCAGGACTGGTTCTGGGTCTGCGTGGCCGGCATGGTGGTGTTCATCCCGACCATCTGGCTCAACCGGGGCCGGTGGAGCCCGAAGAAGGCCCGGGAGGACGAGGACAAGCACGAAGAGGACGTGGCCAGGGAGCTGCACGAGCTGGTCGGGGCGCCGGCCTGACCGTCTGACCGCCGCCGAGGGGCGGGCCACCACCCCGATCCCGGACGGCGCCGTCGAGTACGGAGGGCACCGTCGACGGGCAGCGCCGACGAGTGGCGACCAGCACCCGGGCCCGGCCCGACCATCGATCCGCCGGCACTCCCCGGACCCGGCGTGCGACACCGTGTCGCACCGACCCTCTACGGTGGGGCCGTGTACTCCATTGGCGCAGCCCCGGCGGGATTCGCGGTGCTCGACGTGGAGACGACCGGATTCACACCCGAGCACGAGCGGATCATCGAGGTGGGAGTGGTCACGCTCGGTCCCGACGGCGAGGAGACCGGCTCGTTCAGCACCCTGGTCGACCCCGGACGCGACCCGGGCCCCACGTTCATCCACCAGATCACCCCGGAGATGCTGATCGGGGCCCCGACCTTCGAGGCCATCCACCCCTATCTGGCGTGCCTGCTGTCGGGCATGGTCGTGGTCGGGCACAACGTGGACGCATTCGATCTCGCATTCCTGCGGGCCGAGTGCGTGCGGGTGGGTGGCGCGGCGCTCGCGCCGGGGGACCTGGCCAGCGTCGACACCCTGGGCGTGGCACAGGCCCATCTCCACCTGCAGGGCAAGGCCAGACTCGTCGAGTGCTGCACCCACTTCGGGCTCAGCTGGGACGACCACCACAGCGCATTGGGCGATGCGAGGGTCACCGCCGCGCTGTTTCGATCGATGCGGGTCGAACTGGGTGACGACGTGCTCGGCATCGCCGGCCTGCTCGCCGCCGCGCCCGGGAGTTCCTGGCCGGGGGCATCGCCGTTCCCGCCCCCGGTGTGGCCGCGCTCTGGAGCGGGGACCGGGACAGCCTTGGGTCGGGTGGGCGTACCGGCCGCCCCCGCCTGAACCCCCCTCTAAAACCCCCCACCTCCCGGTCTTCCCCGGCCGACCCCGCCTCGAACAGCCCCCGATCACCCTCAGCCGCCTGGCCGGCGCGGCGACGTTCGGGCCTGCTCGCGCTGTTAGCCTCCGGACGTGACCGATCGAGGACCCACCCATCGGTCGAAGGAGTGTGCCCAGTGAAGGTCGTCGTCCTGGGCAGCGGTAGCCCTCTTCCGGATCCCAACCGCGCCGGCCCGGCGACCTTGGTCCGCACCTCCTCCGGCGACCTCCTGTTCGACTGCGGTCGGGGGGTGCTGATGCGAGCGGCCGGGGCGGCGACCGGGGCCAACGCCCTGCGCGCCGTGTTCCTCACCCATCTGCACAGCGACCACATCACCGACCTCAACGACATCATCACCATGCGCTGGGCGATGTCCTTCCGGCCCAACCCGCTGACGGTGTTCGGGCCGGTCGGCACCCGGTCGTTGGTGGAGGCGACCGAGGCCATGCTCGAGCCGGACATCGGTTACCGGTTGGCCCACCACGAGGACCTCACCTGGCGCCCCACCTCCGAGGTCACCGATGTCGAGCGCGGCGTCGTCATGGAGGCGGACGGGGTGCGGGTCACCGCGGCACCGACCGACCACGCTCCGGTTCGTCCCACCGTCGGCTTCCGCATCGAAGACGGTGGGCGCACGGTCGTCATCGCCGGCGACACCGTGCCGTGCGACGGCCTCGACGAGTTGAGCGAGGGTGCAGACGTGCTCGTCCACACCGTGGTCCGCCGGGACCTCATCGAGCAGATCGGCCTGCCACGCCTCACCGACGTGCTCGACTACCACTCGTCGGTGGAGGACGCGGCCCGGACCGCCGCCCGCAACGGCGTCGCCACCCTCCTCATGACCCACCTCGTGCCGGCACCGGCCCCCGGCACGGAGGACGAGTGGGTCGAGCTCGCCGCCGCCCACTTCGGGGGCAAGGTGACCGTGGCCTCCGACCTGCTCACGTTGGACCTGGACGACCCCGGC
>CAZNLF010000109.1:4169-9386 GCA_964573595.1 uncultured Acidimicrobiaceae bacterium
CGGTGCCGGGCGGTTCCGAGCATCTCGTCGAGGTCGCCCGCCTCGTGCGTCCCGGCCACCAGTGGCGAGCGGGCGAGGACGACCACACCGGCGACCAGCACGCCGAGCGCGACCACCTCGAGACTCACCCACAGCGGTCCGGTTCTCAGCTTGTCGGCGTACAGGGTGACCCCGAGCACGATGCTGACCAGGGGGTTGATGGTGACCAGGGTGGTCCGCGACGCGGTGATCGGCCCGGCGTGCAGTGCGTTCTGGAGCAGGAAGACGGTGCCGAGTCCGGTGACCGCCAGCATGTAGGGCTGGGGGTGGGTGAACACGTGGCCCCATCCCTCGGTGACGTAGGTGGTGATCGACTTGGTCAGCGCCGCACTGAATGCGGCCGTCACCGCCGTGGCCGCGCCGAACGAGGCGGCACGCCACCACCGTGGTCCCCGGAGAGCGGCGACGATGAAGCCGGCGATGACGGCGGTGAGCACCACCGATGCGACCAGGAACTCGCGATTGCCCGGGAGGGCGTCACCGCCACGCGGTGCGGCCACCAGGAAGAAGCCCCCCAACCCGGCGACGATGGTTGCCGCGCCGATCCATTCCCGCCACCCGAGGTGGTATCGGAACCAGGTCCCGAGGATGAGCAGCAGGAACACCAGCTCGGTGGTCAGCACGGGCTGGACGACGCTCAACTCGCCGAACCGGAGCGCAGTGGCCTGGAGGGCGAACACCACCAGCATCAGCGCGAAGCCGATCAACCAGATGCCCCGCTTCAGGGCGTGGGCCATGAGGCTCCACCGCATGGTGGTCGAGGCCGGGGCCGTCTCCACGCCGATCCGCTGCAGCACCGAGGTCAGGGCGTTGACGAAGGCGGCGAGTGCCGCAAGCAGATAGGCCACGGCCCCCGTTGTACTCGGATTTCGGCCGCCGCGCCGAGTGTCCGCCGATCGGGACCGACGCCGGCCGTCGGCCCGTTGGCTGCCCGTTGGCTGTGCCTCGGCCTACCGCCCGCCGCCCGCCCCCGGTGCAGTGGCCCCGGACCGCGCCCAGGAGTGCCACGCCCGATAGCCGCCGATGAGGTCGCTCGCCCGGTGGTAGCCGAGCTCACGCAGCGAGTCGGCAGCCAGCGACGACGCGTATCCCTCCGAGCACACCACCACCACGGGCCGGTCGAAGGTGGTCGCCTCGGGCAAGCGGTGGGATCCCTCCGGGTCGAGCCGCCACTCGAGCACGTTGCGCTCGATCACCAGGGCCCCGGGGAGCTCACCCTCCTCGGCGCGCTGGGCAGCTGGCCGGATGTCCACGACCAGGCCGCCGTCGGAGACGACGGCGGCCAGTTCCGCCGGGCGGGTGCGCTCGATCCGCTGCCTGGCCTGGTCCACCAGGTCGTCGGCCGAGGGCGTCACGAAGGGTCGTGGGCGGCGGTGACGTCGAAGGGGCCGACGGGGGTGAGGGCCTGGACGCGTCGTGGGACCAGCTTTCCGATCTGGTCCACCCGGTAGTACGCCATGCTGGTCAGGCGGGGGCTGTAGACATGGACGCTCATCGCCTGCTCGTCGCCGTGATTGGTGAGGTCGTGGATGTAGCGCGGCCCGAAGGTCCGGTGCTGGCCGGCCTCGATGCTGCGAGAGGCGATCAGTGCGACGCCGCGGTTGGTGGGCCTCACGGTGGTCTCGGTCAGGCAGCCGGCGGTCACCACGACCGCCCCGCTGGACAGGCCGTGGTCGTGGAGCTCGATCGTGCCACCGGCGGGCCACCCGATCGCCCAGGCCTCGAACAGGTCGGTCACGGCCAGCAGGAGCCAGGCCCGCTGCGACAGCCCCTGCAGCTCGGGGATGCTGTTGGCCGAGACACCGAAGCCCTGGGCGATGGCCAACAGGTCGACGTTGCGTCGAGGAAGAGGAAACCCCGGTCCGGCCGGCAGTTCAGCGGAGCGGTTTGGGGACGGTACGCCGTTGCCGTCTGGCGCCGGACCGGGGTAGGCAAATGCCATGCCGTCACTGTAAACGGATAAAACCGACTAATCAAGTCGATTTTATAGAGTTTTATCGGACGGACGGGGTGGGAGGGCGCCGGTCGGTCCGTCCCCGGGCGCCGAGGTCGAGGAGAATTCGGTCGGGGAGAGGCGGTCGGTCGGGGTGGAGTTGCGGAGGTGAGCTCACCCCGGAGAGACGTCGACGACCCCGTCGGAGAATGCCGCGTCGGCGTCGGCGTCGGCGTCGGCGTCGACGTCGGCGTCGGCGTCGGCGGGACCGGATGAGTCGGTGTCCCCGTCCAGGCCGGCGTCGGGCATGTGGAGCCCCAACGCATACCCGGCCAGGTAGGTGTCGGCCTCGTGCCTCCGCGGGTAGCGGCCCTCGAGCTCGCGGAACCGGGGCGAGTGGTTGGGTTCGACGAGGTGGGCCAGCTCGTGGACGATGACCGCGTCCAGCACCCATCCGGGTGCCACCCGGAGCCGGTTGGAGATCCGGATCTCCCGTGTCGGGATGGTGCACGATCCCCACCGCTTGTTCTGGTTGGTGGCCCACCTGATGGAGGAGGGGGCGATGCCGTCGAGGTAGCGCTGGCCGAGTGCTTTCGCCCGCTGCTCGAGGTGCTGATCCGACGAGTGCAGGTGGGGGCGGTGGCGTCGCAGCCTCTTCGCCAGCTCGTCGACCATCTCGTCCAGATCCGCACCCCGCAGATGGGCCGGTACCACGACGACGATGCGGTCGCCCTCCCAGTGGGCGGCGGCCGTCTTCTTCCGGCGCTTGCTGACGCGGACCTCCACGTCGGGTTGGAAGAGAGTAGGAGGTTGGGTGCTCGTGCTCATGTCGGTGACCCTACGGACGGGCTGTGACGGGCGTCCTGGGGATCCATACCCCGTTTCTACCGCAGCGGCCGGCGCCCCCGGGACATGGTGACCGAACGGCGCCGGAGGGCCGGCCGGGCGAGGGGACCGGCGCCCACCGGGCGGGATCGCCGAAGATGGCCGGGTCGAATGGGAAGGCGCAGGTCCCGACGGTACGATTGACCGGTGCGCCCCCGTTCGAAGGCCCTTCCCGCCGACTGCCCGTCCTCGTGACGAAGCCGGGACTCCATCCTCGCGGCCTTCGGGCGACCAGGACGGCGATCGTCGCAGGCGGGGCGATCGGGACCGGGTCCCACTCCACCGTCACGACCACCGGGCCCGATCCGGCACCGGAGGGGACGACATGCACGGTGCGGTGACCCGCTACCGGGTGATGGCCTTCGTTGTGGGGACTGCCCTCGTCGTGCTGGTGTTCGTGGCCATCCCGATCCAGTACTGGGCGGGCAAGTCGGGAGTGGCCGAGGTGGTGGCGCCGATCCACGGCTATCTCTATCTCGTGTACCTGGTGGCCGCGGCCGACCTCGCGCGCCGAGCCCATTGGGGGTTGGGGCGGATCCTCCTGGTGGTGGCGGCGGGATTCGTCCCGTTCCTGGCCTTCATCGTCGAGCACCACGTGTACCAGCAGATGCAGGCGGAGTGGGCCGCCGAAGCCGCCGAAGCCGCCGAACCCGGCGGAGCCACAGGAGCCAGCGGAGCCTTTGGAGGAGCAATCGGTGGCGGATCCCGTCGTGCCGCCCCGGGCCCCGGGGCCGGCATCACGGCCCCGGGTGGTGAGCCCGGGTCAGACGATCACGATGGGCGGGCCGGCTGACCGACTCAACGGGCCCCGCGCAGGAGGGCCCCCGGACGGGCACCGGTCTCCTTGCCGTCCGCGAACGTGGTGATGCCTGACTTGATGGTCTCGACGTAACCGACGGCGTCCTGGACGATGCGCTTGCCCCCCGCCGGCAGGTCGGCGACCACGGTCGGGTTGCCCAGTTGCAGGTGCTCGTAGTCGATGACGTTGAGGTCGGCCACCGCTCCGACCTCGATCGTGCCCCGGTCCCCGAGCCCGTAGAGGCGGGCGGTGTCGTGGGTCTGCTTCTTCACGATCCACTCCAATGGGAGCCGCTCACCCCGGACCCGGTCGCGCGTCCAGTGCGTCAGCATGAACGTGGGCTGTCCCGCATCGCAGATGACGCCGCAATGGGCGCCGCCGTCGGCCAGCCCGGCAGCGGCCCGCGGGTGCAGCAGCATCTCGCGGGCGGGGTCGAGGTCCCCGTCCGAGTAGTTGAGGATCGGCACGTACAGCAGCCCCCGGCCGTCGTCCTCGAGCATGGCGTCGTAGGCGACCTCGAGCGGCGTGCGACCGGTGGCCGCGGCGATGCCGGCCAGGGAGCGCTCGGGCCCCGGTTCGTACTCCGGTGGGCACCCGAGGGCGAATGTGGTCCGGTAGGCCTGGTCCATGCGGCCCCGCGACTCTGCATCGGGCTCCCATGATTCGATGGACCGCCGGATCCCGGGGGTGCGCAGCGCGTCCACGAACTCCTCGGCGGTGAGCCCCTTGGCCTTCAGCTCCTGGTAGGCGGGGATGAGGTCGAACAGGCTGTAGGTGGTGAAGTGCCCCGACAGCAGGCCGGTGGCGCGGCCGGCGACCTGGGGCCAGAGGTCCGCGCCTTCGGACACCGCCCGCAGCGACTCGTCCATCAACTCCCGCCACAGCTGGGGAGCGGCGTCGACCTGGAGGAGTGCGAAGGTGACCGGGCGATGGATGGCGGCCGAGAGGCGACGCATCCAGTCGACCTCCTTGCGCGGACCGACGATGTCCTCGCCGGCGGAACCGGCCGGAGCCAGCTCGAAGACGCCGGTGCCGAGCTCGCCGAGCGCGTCGCCGATGCCGAACAGTTCGTTCTCGGCGGCGAAGGTGCCCGGAACCGGCTCGCCGTCGATGGCGAGGTGGGCGATCGTCCTGGATGTCGAGAAGCCGAGTGCACCGGCGCTGATCGCCTCCTTGACCAACTGCTTCATGGCCTGGACGTCCTCGGGGGTGGCGGGTTCGTTGCGCGCTCCCCGTTCACCCATGACGTAGGAGCGCACGGCGCCGTGGGCGATCTGGGTGCCCACGTCCATCGTCCACTTCCGCTGCTCGAGGGCGTCGAGGTACTCGGGAAAGGTCTCCCAACCCCATTGGAGGCCCTCGGCCAACGCCGTCCCGGGGATGTCCTCGACCCCTTCCATCAGCCCGATCAACCAGTCGTGGCGGTCGGGGCGGGCTGGGGCGAACCCCACGCCGCAGTTGCCGGTGACGATGGTGGTGACGCCGTGCCAGCTGCTCGGTGCGAGTACCTCGTCCCAGGTGGCCTGGCCGTCGTAGTGGGTGTGGATGTCCACCCAGCCCG
>CAZNLF010000110.1:0-8162 GCA_964573595.1 uncultured Acidimicrobiaceae bacterium
GCCCGTGGGAACGCTCCCCTTCAGACCGCAGTGTCGTGTTCAGCCGGTCGGGTCATCGGACCGCGGATCATCGGACCCGGTGCACCGGGACGCTCGAGTAACCGGCGACGTTGGACATCTGGACCCGGAGACAGCTGGCCTCGTCCACCTCGAACCGCGGCCAGCGGAGGGCCAGCTCCTCGATGGCGATCCGGCTCTCCATGCGAGCGAGGGCGGCGCCGAGGCAGCTGTGGACGCCGTACCCGAAGCCGAGGGCCAGGCTGGCCGGCCGGTCGATGTCGAACGTGTCCGGATCGGCGTAGAAGCGCTCGTCCCTCGATGCCGATCCGGTGACCAGGATCGTCGGGTGACCGGCCGGCACGGTGACACCGCTGTAGGTGGCATCTTGCACGGAGTACCGCCCCTGGTACTGGGAGGGGGGGAAGAAGCGCAGGATCTCCTCGACGGCGGCGGGTACCCTCCCGGGATCACCGACCACCTTGGCGTACTGGTCGGGATTCCGATGGAAGAGGACGGCGGCGTTGCCCACCAGCTTGGTCACCGTCTCGGCTCCGGCCCCTCCGAGCAGGGACAAGAATCCGGCGATCTCGGCGTCGTCGAGGTGGGTCATCTGGCCGTCCCCCCGGTCGACCTCGACCTGGGTGAGCCGGCTGATCATGTCGTCCGCCGGACGTCGCCGGCGCTCCTGGGCCAACTCCAGGAAGTAGAGGCCCGCCTCCAAGCTGGCCTGGACGCCTTCGGGGGTCGGGTCCATCTGGCCCGGCTCGCGGTGCAGCATGAGGTCGAGCCAGTGCCGGATCTGCTGGCGTTCACCCTCGGGCACGCCGAGCATCCGGCAGATGATCTCGACAGGGAACGGGCCGCTGAAATCTCTCACTGCGTCGAAGGAGTCGGACCCGTCGAACGGCGCCAGGTAGGACTGGATCACCTCGCGCACCATGGGCTCCAGTGCCCCGACGGCCCGAGGGGTGAAGACGCGGCTGACCAGTGCGCGGTGACGGTCGTGCTCGGGTGGGTCCATCATGATGATCAGCCGGAACGACCTGATGGTGTCGGGATCACTGCTGAGTGTGGACAGGTCGACGCCGTGCGCGCTCGAGAAGGTCTGCCAGTCCTTGTGCGCGGCACAGACGTCGTCGTAGCGGAACAGCGCCCAGAAGCCGTACTTCTCGTTGTAATAGACCGGGGCCTCGTCCCGCATCCGACGGTAGAGGTCGTACGGATCGTTGAAGTACTCGTCGGAGAACGGGTCGAATTCGGCAGTGGGCCGGCCGATCGGATCCTCGGGCATGGCGTGCTCTCTCCTCATCTACGAATCTGCGAATCTACGAACGCGGGGTTGTCGGCGGAGAGTCCGGCATGGCGTGGACCATGTCGACGCGAGTTCCCCCGGCTGGACCCCCGATCACCCGGTCGGCCGAGTCGTCCATGGGGCCGATGCCGAACGTGGTCACGCGGAGCGACGGTACACGTTGTGGAGCCCGCCCGACGAGCTCCTGATGCGGGGACCCGGTGATGGTGCTCGATCCCTCGGACTTCCCCGGGCTCCGATCCGTGGCCGTCCGTTCGTCGGGCGATGCCGGCGGGCCCGGCACCCGCTGCCCCGAACGCCGGCGCGAGCCGGCCTGAATTGCGCGGTCGTGCCGCACGGTGGTACTCCATGGCCCGGGGGATGTGGGGAACATTGCCCCGCGGAAACGGGGGACCACTGCTCCGGTCCCACAACCGACTCGCCAGAGTGTGTCGGTCGGGACGCCGCCCCCGCAACGGGACTCCGCCCCGAGCCGGGGCTCACGAGGAAGGAACGGCGCGATGGACCTGAGCCCTTCTGGCGAACAACAGCAGTTGGTGGACGCGTTCTCCGCGCTCTACGCCAAGGAGTCCTCGACCGATCGGGTGCGTGCGGCCGAGGCCTCGGGCCACGACCCCGGACTGTGGCGGCGCCTGGCGGAGGTCGGCGTGCTGGAGATGGCGGTGGGCGAGCAGTCCGGGGGATGGGGTGCCTCGATGTCCGACCTCGGACTGGTGGCCGAGCAGCACGGCCGCCACCTGGGGTCGGCACCGCTGATCGAGGCCCAGGCCGCGGCACGGCTGCTGGCCCGCGTCGGTGGCGACGCGGCCTCCGGCGTCCTCACCTCGGCACTGGCCGGTGACGCTCTCGTCACGCTGGCCCTGCATCCGCCGCGGAACGGCGTGCTGGGCCTGGTGCCGTCGGGAGCGGTGGCCGACGCCGTCGTCTTCCTGGATGGCGACCGGCTGGCCTGCGTCGAGCCGGTTGGGCGGCGTGATCGGGTCGCCACGCTCGGATCGATGCCCGTGGCCGATGTGGCGATCGCCGACGGCGCCGTCGAGCTGGCCGTCGGGCCTGCGGCCCGGTCGGCCCACGATCGGGCCCTGGACGACTGGATGCTGCTGATGGCCTCCGCCCTCGTCGGCATGGGCTCCCGGTCGATCGAGATGGGGGTGGAGTACGTGAAGGAGCGCCAGGCGTTCGGGGTCCCCGTCGGTTCCTTCCAGGCAGTGGCCCACGGCCTCGCCGACGCGGCGACCGCAGTCGAGGGGAGTCAGCTACTGGCCCGGGAGGCGGCCTGGTCGGCCGGCGCCGACCCGGCGCGGGCCTCCGAGCTCGCCGCGCTGGCCTTCGCCTTCGGATCCGAGGCGGCGCGTGAGGCGAGTTATCGGAGCCTCCACTACCACGGCGGTTACGGCTTCATGCTCGAGTACGACATCCAGCTCTACTTCCGTCGGGCGAAGGCCTGGCCCGCCCAGTTCGGAGAGCCCCGTCTCGCCTACGCCCGGGCCGCCGCCCGACGCCTCGACCGAACCGACTCGGCGGGCTGACCATGGACTTCTCACTGGGTGAGCGCAGTGACGCCTTCCGGGCCGAGGCCCGGCAGTTCCTCGACGAGGTGTTCACCGACGAGATGCGCGAGGAGATGCACCGCACCGGGGTGCGACACAACTGGGACTTCCACCGGGCACTGATCGAGCGGGGCTGGTTGGCCCCCGGCTGGCCGGTCGAGTTCGGGGGCCAGGGACGCGACCCGATGGAGATGCTCGCCTTCGCCGAGGAGTTCCAGCGGGCCGGCGCACCCACCTACGGCGTGGGGACGACGCTGATGGTGGCGAACATCATCCGCCACGTCGGGAGCGAGGAGCAGAAGCGCTCGATCCTTCCCCGCGCCCTCGGTGGGGAGATCATCATCGTCCTCGGGTTCACCGAGCCCGAGTCGGGGTCGGACGTGGCCGCCGCCCAGACCCGCGCCGTCCGCGACGGCGACGAGTGGATCATCAACGGCCAGAAGATGTTCACCACCAACGCCCAGGAGGCCGACTATGCCTTCATGCTCACGCGTACCAACCCGGAGGCGCCCAAGCACCGGGGCCTCACCACGTTCCTCGTCCCGCTCCGTCAGCCCGGTGTCGAGATCCAGCCGGTCTTCACCCTCTCGGGTGAGCGCACCAACCTGACCTTCTACTCCGACGTCCGGGTGGACGACAGCCTGCGCATCGGCGAGGTGGACGGGGGTTGGGACGTGATGGCCGTCAGCCTGACCCTGGAGCGGGCCGGCGCCCAGGGCGGAGAGTCGATCCGCATGCTCGCCGCCATGGAGCGGTGGGCCACCTCCGCGGTGGACGGGGAGGGTCGCCCCCGGTCGGAGGATCCCGATGTCCTGGCCCGGTTGGGGAAGGCCGCGGCCGAGAACGAGATCAGCACCCTCTTGGCCCGGCGCACCGCGTGGGTCCACGTCTCCGGCGGGATGCCCGGCGTCGAGGGCTCCATGGCCAAGCTGTTCGCGTCCGAGGCGCTCACCCGCCAGTCGGCCGACTTCGTCGACATGCTCGGGCCGGACGGGATCCGCAGCGCCGGCGAGCCGTCCTCGATCGAGGACGGTGCGGCGGACTATGCCTTCCGCTTCGCTCTCGGGGCCACCACCTACGGCGGGACCAGTGAGATCCAGCGGACCATCATCGCCCAGCGGGGCCTCGGACTGCCCCGGGGGTAGCGGAGCTCAGCCCGGGGCCGGCAGGTCGCCCACCAGGGCCATCATCGCCTCCAGCTGTTCGAGGTAGTGGTCGAGCGAGTGGTGGACGAACGACAGCTGCAGGCCGGTGGCGCCCGCTGTCCTCAGACGCTCGACCATCCGGCGGGCCCCGTCGGGATCGCCGGATGGATCGGCCGGCCTCCCGTTCTGGAGGAGGACCTCGAGTGGCCGGGGACGGTCGGCCCAGGCCGGGGTCCGACGGGCCGCCGCCAGCCACTCGGCGATGTCGGCGGCCCTGGTGCCGAAGGGCACCCAACCGTCGGCGAGGGCGACGGCACGGCGGAGCGAGCGGGCCGTCCGCCCCCCGATCCACAAGGGGACCGGCGACTGGCGGGCACAGGGGTCGAGCACCACGTCGGAGAACCGGTAGTACGGCCCGTGGTACTCGGGGTGCTCGGTCGAGAGCGAGGACCGGAGCGCGGCGATGGCGTCGTCGGCCCGCGCCCCCCGGTCGGCGAAGGGCGCCCCCAGCAGGTCGAACTCCTCCTGCAGTGATCCCACCCCGAGCCCCAGGATCAGTCGGCCCCCGGACACCTGGTCGAGGGTGCCGTACCGTTTGGCGATCTCCAGCGGGTGGTGGTAGCCGAGGACGAGGACGTTGGTCGCGAACCGGATCCGCGAGGTGATGGCGGCCAGGTAGCCGAACGTGGACAGCGGGTCCCAGTAGCGGCTACCGCGGGCCTCGGCCACGTCGGTCGGGATGACGACGTGCTCACTGCAGGTGAGGTAGTGGTAGCCCAACCGGTCGGCGGCCCGGGCCACCGCCACCACGTCCTCGATGGTGGCGCCCCGCTCCCACGACGCGTGGGCGTGGGGGAGCATGGTGAGCACCGGGGTCGTGATCCCGAGCCGCCAGGCCCCGCCGGTGTCCGGCGCGGACGGGGCTTCGCCGGGCCGGTCGTACTCTGACGTCACGGTGCCTCCCCGGGGCGCGTCCGGTGGTTCGATCGAGGCAAGCTAGCACCGCGGCCGGACACGGGGAGGTGCGGGCACGAGCGTCCGCCGCCGGTAGTGTTTGCTTCCCGATGAGGCTTCGCCCCACCTACCGGCCACCCGCCGCCACCGCCTACCGACAGCCCGGCGGACCGTGGGACGTTCCGACGCTCGACGTCGTGCTCAGCTCTCCGACGGTCGCCGACGGCGCGGCGATCGTCGACGGCCCCCTCCGGCTCGACGCCGCCCGCGTCGAGTCGATGGTGTCGGGCCTGGCCGGCGCTCTCCGCCGGAGGGGCGTCCGTCGGGGCGACGTGGTGACCTGGCAGCTACCCAACTGGTGGGAGGCCGTCGTGCTCTACCGTGCCTGTTGGCGGTGCGGGGCGGTGGCGGCCCCGTTGCACCATCAGGTCGGCGCCGCCGAGGTCGGCGCCATGCTCGACGTGCTCGATCCGAAGGTCGTCCTCGCCTCGCCGGGCCTGCCACTGGCCTCACTGGACGACGTCGTCCCGGTGCGGGGGGACGGGTCGTTGCCGGGGGGCGTGGCGCCGTTCGAAGCGCTGCTCACCGGACCGGGCATCGGGACCAGCCCGAACCGTCCGTCCGACCTTGCCGCCGTGATCTTCACGTCGGGCTCGACGGGCAGCCCGAAGGCCGTGCTGCACACCCACCGGGGACTGGCCTACAAGGCGCTGACGATGACCCGCGTCCACGGGCTGTCGGGTGGTGACGCCGTGCTCATGCCCGCCCCACTGGCCCACATCTCCGGACTGCTCAACGCCGTACTCGTCCCCGGGGCCGCCGGCATGAAGGCGGTGCTGATGGAGCGCTGGGACGTCGGTGCGGGTCTGCGGATGATCGAGAACGAGCGGATCAGCTTCATGATCGGCCCACCCTCGATGTTCTCCGCCATCCTCGAGGACCCCGGCTTCAGCCCGGAGAGGGTGTCGAGCCTGCGGGTGGTGTCGAGCGGGATGATGGGGGTCAGCCCCGAGTTCATCGAAGCCGCCCGGATCGGGCTCGGTGCCGTGGTCAAACGCAGCTACGGTTCGTCCGAGGCGCCGACCGTCTCGTCGTGCACCAACGACGACCCGCCCGAGCGTTGCCGGGACACCGACGGGCGCGCCTTGGCCAGCGCGGAGATCCGCATCACCGACCCCGTCACCGGCCGCCAGCGCCGTGCCGGCCGGGAGGGTGAGGTCTGGATCCGCGGCCCGGAGCTCTTCGCCGGGTACGCGGACCCCGCCGACACCGCGGCGGCCGTGCACCGGGGGTGGTTCCGCAGCGGCGACCTCGGTGTGGTCGACGAGCAGGGGTGGTTGACCATCACGGGACGGCTGAAGGACCTCATCATCCGCGGTGGCGAGAACATCTCCTCGGCCGAGGTGGAGCGGGCCCTCGAGGCCCATCCCGACATCTCCAGGGCGGTCGTGGTCGGCGTGCCCGACGCCAGGCTCGGCGAACGGGTGGCGGCCTTCGTGGTGGCCCGCCGGCCGATCGACCCCGAGGAGTGTCGCCGATGGTTCGCCGAGTTCGGCGTGGCCCGCTTCAAGACCCCGGAGGTCGTGGTACCGATCGACGAGGTGCCTTTGCTCCCGGCCGGGAAGCCCGACCGTGGCGCCCTGAAGGCGCGTGCTGCCACGCTCGGTGTCGGATCTTGATGGTGGTGACGGACAGCAGGTGTCGGGCGGATCGAGCCGTCGGACCGGGCGAGGAGGCCTCGACGTGGACCTGGCACTGAACGCCGAGGAACTGGAGTTCCGTGATGAGGTGCGGCGTTGGCTCGGGGCCAACGTGGACCTTCCCCCGTCCTTCAGCTCGCTCGACGCGGAGTTCGAGTGGGGTCGGGTCTGGCAGGCCCGACTGGCCGCCGACCGGTGGGTCGGGATCCACTGGCCCGAGGCCTACGGGGGACGGGGGGCCTCCCCCCTCCAGGTCGCCATCTTCAACATGGAGTACGCCCGGTCGGGTGCTCCCCAACCGGTCAACCGGAACGGCATCAACCACGTCGGCCCCACGTTGCTGGCGCACGGCACCGAGGCCCAGAAGAGGCGCTGGCTGCCACGGATCCTCGACGCACAGGAGATCTGGTGTCAGCTGTTCAGTGAGCCCGGTGCCGGGTCCGACCTCGCCTCGCTGACCACGCGTGCGGTGCCGGTGGACGACGGCTGGGTCCTCCAGGGCCAGAAGGTCTGGACGAGCTACGCCCAGTTCGCCCACTGGGGGATCGCCCTGGTCCGGACCGATCCCGACGCGCCCAAGCACCGGGGGCTCTCCTACCTGGTGGTCGACATGCGCACACCGGGTGTCGAGGTGCGGCCGCTGGTCACCCTCACCGGCGAGTCCGAATTCAACGAGGTCTTCTTCGACGACGCCTTCGTCCCGTCCGACTGTCTGGTCGGTGGCCTCAACCAAGGTTGGGCGGTGGCCAACACCACCTTGGCCCACGAGCGAGGCACGGCGTTCCCCTTCAAGGAACAGGTGGTCCACGAGGTCTATCTCGAACAGCTCTATGCCCTGGCCGACCAGCTCGGCACGCTCGACGACCCCGACGTCGCCGAGGCCCTGGCCGACGCCACCGTGAAGCTCCGGGTGTTCCGACTGCACAACTGGAGGACACTCTCGAGGTTGACGAAGGGACGGGAGCCGGGCCCCGAGTCGAGCGTGGTGAAGCTGAGTTGGACGGACATGACCCAGACGATGGCCGAGGCCGCGCTCTTGGTGGTGGGTGAGGCGTCCCCCCTGTGGGGTGATGCCACCGACAACCCAATGGTGGGAAAGTGGCAGCGCCAGTGGCTGTGGTCGAAGGCGGCGACCATTGCCGGTGGGACGAGCGAGATCCAGAAGACGATCATCGGGGACCGCATCCTCGGCCTGCCCCGCTGACGCCAAGGCCGCGGCCCCGACGGGATGCCACGGCCCGGCCCCGACGCGACGAAGGAACCGTCGGGGGGGAGAGACGGTTCCTTCGTTCCGACACACCGAGTGCGGAGGGGTACTCCTGCAACCTGTGGCCTCGACCCATCGTACCGGTGGGTCAGACCATCAGTCAAACAGGTCGCCGTGAAGTGGAGCATCGCTCCTGGCGATCACAAAGGGACCGGCCCCTTCGGTGACAACCCGGGGGCCCCGGCCCCTTCGGTGACAACATGGTGGCGGTGAACGAGACGGAGGCCGGGGACG
>CAZNLF010000110.1:8262-9340 GCA_964573595.1 uncultured Acidimicrobiaceae bacterium
CCCGGCCCCTTCGGTGACAACATGGTGGCGGTGAACGAGACGGAGGCCGGGGACGGTCGCGGACGGATTGTCATCCTCAACGGGGCCCCCCGTTCGGGTAAATCGAGTATCGCCGAGGTCATCCAAGCGACATTCGACGGCCCGTGGATGAACCTCGGTGTCGATGTGTTCTCCCGTGCGGTGACGCCCCCCAGATACCGACCGGGAATGGGGCTGCGCCCCGGCGGGGAGCGCCCGGACATCGAAGCGCTCATCCCTTCGCTCTATGCGGCGTTCTACGATTCCGTCGCCGCACAGCCTCCACGGTCTGCATGTCGTCGTGGACGTCGGCCACCACGACGCCTACTCGGTCCCGCTCCACGTGCTTCGCCATGCGGCAAGTCGACTCGCCGGGTTGCCCGTCCTCCTCGTCGGCGTGCATTGCCCGGTGGAGACGATCATGGAGCGACGTGATGCCGGTCATCCCGATCGGGAGGGCCACTACGTGACGAGCACTCCTGGTCAGCCTGTGCCCGAGGCGGTCGTGCGCTGGCAGCGGGAGGTCCATGTCCCCGGGATCTACGACCTCGAGGTGGACACGTCGGCGACGACACCCGAGCAGTGTGCGGCGCTCATCCGGGCGCGCCTCGAGGGCCCGCCGGCGTCCGCCATCAGCCGACTCCTCTCGACGCCCGAGTGAAGGCACGGTGCCCGCCGCCGGGGGCGGTCGACACCGGGGCCCCCGGGCCCCCGGAGTCCCTCACCACGGACTGGCGTACCGGTCGCGGTGGGCCCGCTCGCTCACCGGGAGGCGGCGGGGCGGCCCGGGTGGCTTGGCCGGCCAGCCGATCGGCACCACCGCCATGGGCCTGACGTGGGTCGGCATGGAGAGGAGGTCGCGCAGCTGATCGGTGAACAGGGTGGCCAAGGTGGTCATGGCCGAGCCGAGCCCGAGGGCCGTGGCGGCTAGTAGCAGATTCTGGACGGCCGGGAACACCGAGGACGGCAGCGTCGATTCCAGGGCGACCGAGGTGTTGCCGCCCACCACGATGATCACCGGCGCGGCGGCGATGCCGCCTTCGGCTCCCTGGTGCACCTC
>CAZNLF010000111.1:0-2083 GCA_964573595.1 uncultured Acidimicrobiaceae bacterium
GCCGGCGAGGTCTTCCCGTCGGGAGGACTCTGGATCGCCTGGCCGAAGAGGTCGTCGGGAATCGAGACCGACATCACCGATCATTCTGTCCGAGGGCTTTCGATCCCCCGTGGTCTGGTCGACAACAAGGTCTGTGCAATCGATGACACGTGGTCGGCGCTCCGAGTCGTCTGGCGGCGTGAGAATCGGACGTGATGCGACCGTGCACCGTCCGGTGACCGCATGACGCCGATCGATCTCACCTCCATGACGGTCGAGGTGGCCGTCCGGTTCGACTCGCCACCCGAGGGGGTGTGGGATCTGCTGACCGACGTCGGGCGCATGGCCGGCCTCGGTCCCGAGCACGTTCGCGCCCGGTGGTTGGCCCCGGTGCCCGAGGTGGGTGCGCGGTTCGAGGGATGGAACCGCATGGGCGACCGGGAGTGGAACGTCATCTGCGTGGTGACCGCGTGCCGGCGGCCGGAGTGCTTCGGCTGGAACGTGGGCGAGGGCCCGCTCCCGTCGTCGACGTGGTCCTACCGGATCACCCGACTGGATGACGGGTCGTCGCTGGTGACCCAACGTTTCCGTCACGGCCCGGGTGCCAGCGGTGTGAGCGATGCCATCGAGCGATACCCCGAGCGGGCCGACCGGATCGTGGCGGGCCGCTCGGACATGCTCCGGGTCAACATGCTGTCGACACTGGAGGCCGCGGCACGGCTGATCTGAGTTCCCGACGGCCGGCCGGGCGAGCCGTGACCGGGAGGCCGTCAGCCCGGAGCCTCCGGCTGGACTGCGGGCAACCCGACCCGTCCGGTTGAGACGGTGGGACCACGGGGGTCGGCCCGAGCCGCACTGCGCACGGCGCACTCCGTAGGCAGCCGGCGCACGGTGTAAGGCAGACGACTCTGCCGCTGGCGCCGAATCGACGACGGAACCGTCATCCGTGGCGGTGGCCCGGTACGAAGAAAGCCATGTGGTTCATGCTCCCGACGGTTTGGGGGAGGACGGGCCATGGCATTGCCGGATCCGATCGGCCGCTCGGGAGCGGAGCGGCCGATACCTGTTGGGAGCGTGTCGAACGAACCCCGCCCCGCGACGGGGGGTTTCCGGTCGAGGGCCCGGCGGGCAGAGTGCAACCCTGATCGGAGGATCTGATGACGACCACCGCCACGGCACTCGAGGCTGACACCGTCGTCACCGAGGTGGACCGTTCCTCCCGAGCGCCCGTCATCACGCGTCGGACCCTCCAGTACGCGTTGGGGGCGCTGTGGCTCCTCGACGGAGCCCTGCAACTCCAGTCGTATATGTTCACCAGGGGATTCGCTCGTCAGATCGTTGCTCCGGCGGCAGCCGGTCAACCGTTCTTCGTGGCCGGGCCCGTGCACTGGAACGCCAACTTGATCGCCCTCCACCCCGCCCTCTTCAACGGGTTCTTTGCGGCCACCCAGTTGGCGTTGGGCGTGGCGTTCGTCATTCCCCGGTTCTGCAGATGGGCCATCGTCGCCTCGGCGATCTGGGCCGGTGGCGTCTGGTACCTCGGTGAGGGGCTCGGTGGTGTGGCCGGCGGCCATATGACCGCGTTGCTCGGCGCACCGGGGGCCGCCCTGCTCTATCTGGTGTTGGCTCTGGCGGCGTGGCCGGCCACGGCTGGGTCTCGGGGCGACTCCTCCGTGCAGCCACCCAGCTGGACCGGGTCGGTGTGGGCCGTCCTCTGGATCGGATACGCGGTGCTCGATCTCCTGCCGGGTAACGGCGCGTCCCCGACGGTGGCCGGCGATCTGACCACCGGGGCGGCCACTGTCCCGCAGTGGCTGGGCGTCTTCGATCGTCGGCTCGCCAGTGGGGTGCATGGCCTCGGGTCCGCATACGCGGTCCTGCTCGTCGCCGCTGAACTGACCATCGGGATACTCTCCCTCACCCGGGGGAGTCTCCGTCCGGTGGCGTACTGGTCGGGGATCGGCCTCGCGGCGTTGTATTGGGCTGCTGGTCAGAGCTTCGGCCAGCTCTTCAGTGGTCAGGCCACCGATCCCAGCACCGGGCCGTTGGTGATGCTGCTCGGCCTGGCCGCACTGGGCGCCCTTCCCGCGACGGCGCGCTCCGA
>CAZNLF010000111.1:2183-9314 GCA_964573595.1 uncultured Acidimicrobiaceae bacterium
TCGAGGGCCTTCTGCCCTTGTGGTTCGCCGGGAGTTCAACGAAGATCGACGCTGTGACGGCTGTCCTGGAGATTAGGGCACCCAAGGGTGGTGAGCGGCGGTGGGCGACCCTGACGGTCCTCTGCGTCACGCTGCTGCTGATCAGCCTCGACAACACGATCCTGAACGTGGCGCTCCCGTCGGTGGTGCGTGCCCTGAACGCCACCTCCAGCCAGCTGCAATGGATCGTCGATGCGTACGCCGTCGTCTTTGCGGGCCTGCTGCTCACGTTCGGTGCCCTCGGCGACCGCGTGGGGCGCAAGTGGGTGTTCATGGCTGGGCTGGTCGTCTTCGGCGCCGGGTCGGCGCTCGCGGCCTGGTCGCCCACCCCGGACCGACTCACCGCCGCTCGGGCCGTGATGGGCATCGGGGCCGCCGCGCTCATGCCCTGTACCCTGTCCATTCTCACCAACGTGTTCACCGGTGAGGGGGAACGGGCACGGGCCATCGGGATCTGGTCGGGCACCGCCGGGCTCGGTGTGGCGATCGGGCCGATCCTCGGGGGCTTCCTGTTGGTCCACTACTGGTGGGGGTCGGTCTTCCTCATCAACGTACCGATCGCCCTGGTCGGCCTGGTCGCCTCCGCCTTCCTCGTCCCCAACTCGAGGAGCCCACGACCCAGGCGATCGGATCCGATCGGCGCCGTGCTGTCGGTGGTCGGCCTCGGAATGCTGTTGTGGGGGATCATCGAGGCCCCCAGCCGGACCTGGTCCTCCCCGCTGATCATCGCCGCACTGGCGGGCTCCGCGGCGATCATCGGTCTGTTCGTCGTCTGGGAGCGCCATACCGACCACCCCATGCTGCCCATGCGGTTCTTCGGCAACCGCCGCTACAGCGCGGCCATCGCCGCGCTGGCCCTGGTGTTGTTCGCCCTCCTCGGGCTCTTCTTCCTCGTGACCCAGTACCTCCAGTTCAGCCTCGGCTTCAGCCCGCTCAGGACCGGGCTGGGACTGGCACCCATCGCCCTCATCCTGCTCGTCGCCGCCCCGTCCTCGGTCCTGCTCGCCCGCCGCTTCGGGTCGAAGCCAGTGGTTGCCGGCGGGCTGGCGTTGATCGCCGTGGGCCTCGGGCTCCTGGCCGGGACCACCGTGCACAGCACCTACCGGGACTGCCTGCCCTGGTTCGCACTCATCGGTGCCGGCGTGGGCCTGACGCTGGCACCGTCGACCGAATCAGTCATGGGCTCACTGCCAACGAGCGATGCCGGTGTCGGGTCCGCCACCAGTGACACGTCGATGCAGATCGGCGGTGCCCTCGGTGTGGGTGTCCTCGGCACGGTGCTCAATCTCCGCTACCAGGACTTCCTGGCGCCGCTCCTCGCCCACCAACCGATCCCGACCGGTGTCGAGAACATAATCCTGGGGTCGCTGGGGGGCGCGTTGACCGTGGCCGGGCGCATCCCCGGGAGCTCCGGTGACGCCCTGGCCGAAGCGGCGCGCCGGGGCTTCATCTCGGGAATGGACCTCGGCTTCGTGGTGGCGGCAGCGGTCGTCGGCGTGGCCGGCCTCATCGTGCTGGTCGCGCTGCCCAACCGGCCCGCCCAGGAGGGCTGACGGCGCGGTCCCACCGCCGCAGGGTGAGGTGCGCCGTTCCGGCGGTGATCGTGGCCTGCTCGTCGGGCGTTGCCCGGTCCCGGCAACCGGCCGCCCCACTCGGCCGGCAGGGGTCACCCGTCGAGGACTGGCCTCAGCGGCGAGCAGCCGGTCGCCGGCTGCCGGTCACGTCTCGCAGCTCGTCCGCGGATGCCCGGATGCCCTCCGACAGAGAGCGCCCGCCCGTGCCGTGGACCCATTGCTCGAAGGCGATCTTGAAGACGGCCATCCCGGCCTCGGCAGCCAGGCCGGCCGCGGGGTCATCGACGCCCCGCCGTCGCAACGCGTCGGCCATGGCCGACGCCACCGACGCCAACTTGATCAGCTCGCGCTCTTGGAGTTCGGTGTTCGCATCGATGATGGCCTGCCGTTGTCGTACGTAATTCCGCCGTTCCTGGAAGAACTCATCGGCGACCGAACCGAAGGCTCCGGTGATCATCTCGATCGGTGGCAGGGAATCCGAAGCGTTGTCGACCTTGGCCACGAGGAACTGCCGGAACGCCGCGGCTCCGGAGAACAGGACCTCGCGCTTGTCGGCGAAGTGCCGGAAGAAGGTCCGCTCGGTGAGGCCCGCCCGCTCGGCGATCTCGACGACGGTCGTGCTCTCGAACCCGCGCTCGCCGTACAGCTCCATGGCTGCGTGCTCGAGCCGGCCTTGCGCGCCCGGCGCCCATCGACCCATGTGGCGATCCTACCCGAAGATGGCAGTGACTGTCATCAATGGTATGGTGATGACAGTACCTGCCGTCGTCGGTCGATCCCGATCGTCGCACCGGCACCTGACCCCGGGAGGTCATCTCATGAGAGTCTTCGTCACCGGAGCATCCGGCCACATCGGTTCGGCGCTCATCCCCGAGCTGCTGGGAGCCGGGCACCAGGTCATCGGCTTGGCCCGTTCAGACGCCTCTGCCGCAACCCTGGAATCCGCCGGGGTCGAGGCCCACCGCGGTGGGCTCGACGACCTCGACGACCTAGGGGAGACCGCGGCGACAGCGGACGGCGTCATCCACCTGGCCTTCAAGCACGAGGAGATGAATGCCGGGGACCTCGACGCCGCCATCGACGCCGACCTGCGCGCCATCGGGGCGCTCGGCGACGCGCTCGCCGGCACCGGCAAGCCGTTGGTGAGCACGTCGGGAACCTTGATGCTCCTGTTCGGCGGCGTCGAAGGCGTGGGGACCGAGGACGATTCGGGCGAGACGGGGCCGCGCATCGACGCTGAAAACGCGGTGATCGCGCTGGCCGACCGCGGGGTCCGGTCGTCCGTCATCCGCCTCCCGCCGAGCGTGCACAGCTCGCTCGATCACACCGGATTCGTTCCGGCCCTCATCTCCTTCGCCCGCGCAAAGGGCCACGCCGGCTACGTGGGCGAAGGATCCAACCGTTGGCCGACGGTGCACACGCTCGACGCGGCACATCTCTACCGCTTGGCGCTCGAGGGGGCCCCGGCCGGTACGCGGTGGCATGGCGTCGGCGAGGAGGGTGTGCCGTTCCGCGAGATCGCCGAGTGCATCGGCCGCCATCTGGACCTGCCGACCATCAGCATCCCCTCAGAGGATCAGGCCGCCTACTTCGACTACCTCGCCTTCTTCGTGTCGCTCGACAACCCCACGTCGAGCGCACGGACCCAGGAGCTGCTCGACTGGCACCCCACGAATCTCCGGCTCATCGAGGATCTCGACGAGGGCCACTACTTCCACATCTGAAAGAGGCCGGACGCACCGACGGACGTGCGGACCCGACTGCCCCAGAAAGCCGCTTTGGCTAGGGTGATCCCCGGGGTGGGCTGGACACGGAGGGGTTTGATCGGGTGCCGACGCGACGCGACGTGCTGAAGGGCGGTGGGGGAGCCCTGCTCGCCGGCCTGGCGGGGTCGGCGACCGGCACCGATGCGGCCGGCGCGGCGACACCGGGTCACGCCGGAGCCTCTGCGGGCGGCCAGCGACCGACACTCCCGACCACGCCGGCGTTCCGACCCGGTGGGGCCGGACCCCTCTACTGGAGCACCTACGGCTACGAGAATCTCAACAACACCGTCATTCCCGAGGACGTGTGGAAGACCAACGTCGACTGGGTGGCGGCGACCTTCCGCGACTACGGCTACACGATGGTGTGCACCGACGGTTGGATCGACGACACCCAACGGATAACCCCCCACGGCTACATCGTGAGCCAGGCCGACGACTGGGTGCACGACTGGGCCTGGTGGGCCGAGTACCTGAAGGCCAAGGGCCTCGGGCTCGGCGTCTACTACAACCCCCTGTGGGCCACCCGGTCGGCGGTGACGAACCCGTCGGTGACGGTCATCGGCCGTCCCGACGTGAAGGTGGCAGACATCGTCAACCCGGGGGACTACTTCGACGGGGGCGGGCTCCTGCAGTGGGTGGACACCTCCCGGGACGGGGCCGAGGAGTACGTGAAGGGCTATGTCGCCCACTTCCGCCGGCTCGGTGCCGTGTTCCTCCGGATCGACTTCCTGGCCTGGTACGAGGTGGGGTTCGACCAGAGCGAGGGCACGGTGGGGGTCGCCCACGGCCGAGACTCCTATCTGCAGGCACTCGGGTGGATGCGGGAGGCGGCGGACGACATGCAGCTGAGCCTCGTGATGCCCAACCTGTTCGACCACGGGTCCGGGGAACGCCCATTCGGGGACCTGGTCCGGATCGACAACGACGTCGGCTTCGGTACCTGGTACAGCCTGAGTGAGGGGCGCCAGACCTGGCAGCCCGAGTGGTCCCAGTGGAACAACCCGTTCCTCGGATTCACCGGCTTCGCCGACATCTCCGGTCGGGGCCAGATGATCCTCGACGGCGACCCGTTGATCATGCAGACGTTCGCCGACGACGGCGAGCGGCAGAGCGCGATCAACCTCTTCACCCTGGCCGGGGCCCCGATCGCCATCACCGACCGCGTCGACACCATCGCCGACAACGCCCACGTCTTCCAGAACACCGACGTGCTGGCTCTCCGAGAAGCCGGACTGGTCGGCAAGCCCGTCTTCGTCAACAGCCACGACTTCGAGTACGACCCCACGAGCCGCGATCCCGATCGCTGGATCGGCCAACTGCCCGACGGCAGCTGGGCGGTGGCCCTGTTCAACCGGGAAGACGGCCCGGGAAGCCAGACCAAGTCGATCGACTTCGCCGGCGTCCTCGGATTCTCCGGTCCGGCGGAGGTCCGGGACCTGTGGGCCCATCAGGACCTGGGCTCGATGACCGGCTACCAGGTGAGCTTGGCGCCCCACGCCTCGGTCCTCTTGTTGGTGGTGCCGCAGGGTCCTGCCTCCTTTCAGGCCGAGGTCGGGGCCTGGTCGGGATCGGCCCGGTTCGAGAACACGTTCGGCGGCTACACGGGCATGGGCTACGTCACCGGGCTCGATACCGAGGGGAGCAGTGTGGCCGTGGCGATTTCGGTGGGCGGCGCCGGCCGCCGCCGACTCCTGTGCCGCGTGGCCAACTCCACCGGCAGCCCATCGACACTGACCGTGCGGGCGCTCGACCCGGCGACCGGCGACCTCCACGGCACGGCCACGCTCTCCGTGCCGACCACGCCCGTGTGGACCTCGTGGCAGACGATGGCGGTCACGCTGACCATGGCGGCCGGCACCAACCTCGTGGTGTGCAGCGTCGAGGCGACAGACCAGGGCTCTGTCAATCTCGACAACCTCACCCTGTCCTGAGGTCTCCCCGGCCGTCTACCGATCGCCGCCCCGGGGCGTCCCGTCGAGCGCCTTCACGAGCAGCCCCTGGAGCTCGATCCGCTCACGGCCGGTGAGCGACTCGAGCACGTCGTCCTCCACGCTCTCGATGCCGAGCTCGGCCTTCTCGAACGCGGCCAGCCCCTCCTCGGTGATCTCGACGAGGTGACGGCGTCGATCGGTCGGATCCCGACGCCGGTAGGCGAAGCCCCGCGACTCGAGTTCGTTGAGGAGCAGCACGAGATTGTTGGCGTCGATGCACAACATCTCGCCCAGCTCCTGCTGCGGGACCGGATTGTGCTCGCGAAGGTGGGCGAGCATGACGAACTCCTTCATCCGCATTCCCAGGAGGTCCTCGGAGGTGCGGCGGTAGACGACCCGGGAGAGCTGGGTCAACAACACCGTCACCCCGGGCGTCGTCGCAGTGGACATGGCCGGATTATAGCTGATCAGGCGACTATCCCGTTGGCTTGACACTAACTAGTTGAGTGACTATCAATAAAGAGGGAACCTGGTTCCCGCAACGACCAAGGAGTCCGCCATCCCCTCTTCCCTCGCGTCCTTCGTGCACGACCGCCGCCGCTGGATCGCGCTGATCGTCGTCTGCTTTGCGATGTTGATGAACATCCTGGACCAGACCATCGTGAACGTGGCCCTACCCACCATCCAGCGCGACCTGCACTTTTCGCAGGCCTCGTTGGCCTGGGTGATCGATGCCTATCTGATCACGTTCGCCGGCACGCTCCTGTTGACCGGCCGGTTGGGCGACCTCGTCGGCCGGAAGAAGGTCTTCCTGGTCGGCGTGGCCCTGTTCACCTCGGCCTCGATCGCCTGTGGTGCCGCCGAAAGCCAGGCTCTGCTCATCTCGGCCCGATTCGTCCAGGGGCTGGGCGCAGCCCTTTCCTCCTCGGTGATCCTGGCCATCATCGTGGCGGACTTCCCCATCCCTCGTGAGCGGGCCAAGGCCATGAGCTCCTACATCATCGTCGCGGTCGGCGGTGGATCGCTGGGACTCCTGATCGGCGGTTACGTGACCCAGGCGCTCAGCTGGCACTGGATCTTCTTCATCAACATCCCCATCGGCATCGCCACCTTCGTGGCCGGGGTGGTGCTGATCGAGGAGAACGCCGGGTTGGGGTTCCGGGCCGGGCTGGACGTCGCCGGGGCCGTCCTGAGCACGGCAGGGTTGATGCTTGCGGTCTACGCGATCGTCAGCTCGACCCAATACGGATGGAGCTCGATCCACACCGTGGGCTTCGGATCGGCAGCCATCGTGGTCCTCGTCGCCTTCCTCCTTCTGGAGAGTCGCCTGGCCACGCCGATGATGCCGATCCCCGTCATGCGCGCTCCGGGCCTGCTCGCCTCGAGTCTGGTGCGGGGGTTGATGGTCGTCGGCATGTACAGCACCTTCTTCATCGGCGTTCTGTACTTCCAGCATGTTCTCGGCTATGACCCGATTCGGACCGGCTTGGCCTTCCTGCCCCAGACGCTCTGCGTGGCGCTGATGTCCGCCGGGGTGACCGCGCGCATCATGGGCCGGTTGCAGGCGAAGTTGACCGCGCTGATCGGTCTCGTGATCCTCGGTGGAGGGCTGGCCCTGTTCATCACCTCCGGCGTGCACACGGCCTATTTTCCGCATCTCTTCCTGGCGGTGCTGTTGATCGGTATGGGCGCGGCGATGGCCTTCACCCCGTTGCTGACCATGGCGTTGGCGCATGTGCCGTCGAAGGACGCCGGTATCGGCTCGGGCATCGTGAACGTCTCCCAACAGGTGTCGGCGGCGCTCTCGGTGGCGGTCCTCGG
>CAZNLF010000112.1:0-9231 GCA_964573595.1 uncultured Acidimicrobiaceae bacterium
CCGGACCATCGGATCGTATCGCCGCTCACGGGACCGGGCCCCGAGGTCAGTCCACGGGCAGGTACCCGGGCCCGGGGCCGAGCGCCGCGGCCAGATCGCCGGGGTTGGACAGCGCACAGGTGCGCAACGAGAGGCAGCCGCAGCCGATGCAGCTCGACAAGCCGCCGCGAAGGGCCTCGAGCAGTGCGATTCGCTGGTCCAGCCGATCGCGCCAGCCTCGGGTGAGCCGTCTCCAGTCCTGTTGGTTCGGTGCCCGGTCAGCGGGCAGATCGGCGAGCGCGTCGACGATCTCTTGGAGGCTGAGTCCCACCCGCTGCGCGATTCGGATGCAGGCGATGCGCCGGAGGACGTCGCGGCGGAACCGCCGCTGACCGCTCGCCGTGCGCTCGGCCTGGATGAGCCCCTGCCGGTCATAGAAGCGGATGGCTGATGCGGCCATCCCGCTCCGTTCGGCCACTTCTCCGATGGTGAGCAACTCCTGCATGCGGTCCTGCCGATCTTCCGGCCCGGGTGATGCCTCGTGTGAGATCGTCCCGAACGGGGCTTGACTTAAACATTACTTTAACATTTACCGTTGCGTGTGATGTCACCGCAGGACGAGGAAACGAGGAATCACATGCCAGTCGCCATTGTCACCGGAGCGTCGCGAGGATTCGGACGTGCCCTGGCCACTGATCTGGCCGACAGCGGATGGGGTCTGGTCATCGACGGCCGCAACGCCGGGTCTCTCGGCGCGGTGGCGGAGCGCCTGCAAGCCCTGGGCGGGCCTGTCCGGCCGGTCGTCGGCGATGTTGTCGATCCCGATCACCGGGCCCGGCTGGTCGCCGAAGCCACCGGGCTGGGTGGGCTGGACCTCCTGGTCAACAACGCCAGCGAGCTCGGGCCCAGTCCACTGCCCACCCTCGAGCAGTTCCCGCTCGATGCGCTGCGGACCGTGTACGAGGTGAACGTCGTCGCTCCGCTGGCCCTGCTCCAGCTGGCCCTGCCCCTGTTGAGGCGCTCGGGGGGTGTCGTCGTGTCGTTGTCGTCGGATGCCGCCGTCGAGGCCTACGAGGGCTGGGGCGGATACGGATCCTCCAAGGCGGCGGTGGACCAGCTCCACCGGGTCCTGGCCGTGGAGGAGCCGAAGCTGCAGATCTACCAGTTCGATCCTGGGGACATGCGGACCGACATGCACCAGGCCGCCTTTCCCGGTGAGGACATCTCGGACCGGCCCGAGCCCGAGTCGGTGGTCCCGGCTCTGCGGCGACTGCTCCGGTCAGGAGCACCGAGCGGCCGGTACCGGGCCGCCGACGGGGTGCGGTCATGACCACCGCCACCGTGCCTCCGGCCGGCATGCCACCGACAGCCGTGCCATCCGCACCCGTGCCGGCCCGATTCACCTACGACCTCCCGGCGGCGCTCGAGGCTTCCGAGCCCCCGGAGGCTCGGGGGCTGACCCGTGATGCGGTCCGGATGCTGGTCGCCTCCAAAAGCGACCGGTCGCTCGTCCCCAGCTCCTTCAGCTTCCTGCCCAAGTTCCTCGAGGCCGGTGACACGCTCGTGATCAACACCTCCGGCACCATTCCGGCGGCCGTCGAGGTGGTGGCCGACGACGGGTCCGAGCTCGCCGTCCATCTCTCCACCCGGCTCGACGACGACCGGTGGGTGGTGGAGCCCCGACGGGTCTTGGGCCGCTCTACCGAGCGGTGGGAGGGATCCCCGCCGCCGCGGCGCCTCCATGCCGGCGGAGGTGCGGAGCTCATCCTCGACGAGCCCTATGGGGCCGGCGACCGGCTGTGGGTGGCCAGCCTCCACCTGGGCCGGCGGACGCTCAGCTGGCTGGCGGTCCACGGGCGCCCGATCCGGTACGGCTATGTCAGCCGACCGTGGCCGATCGAGATGTACCAGAACGTGTATGCCACCGAGCCCGGGAGTGCGGAGATGCCGAGCGCCGGCCGGCCGTTCACCCCCGAGGTCATCACCCGGTTGGTGGCCAAGGGTGTGGCCGTCACCCCCTTGGTCCTGCACACCGGAGTGGCCTCGCTGGGTGAGGACGAGCTGCCCTATCCGGAACGGCTCCACGTACCCGCGTGGACGGCCGACCGCGTCAACGCGGCCCACCGGAGTGGCCACCGCGTCGTCGCCGTGGGGACGACGGTGGTACGGGCCCTCGAGACCTCGGTCGGACCCGACGGGGTGGCGCACGCGTACGACGGCTGGACCGATCTCGTGGTGTCCCCCGAGCATCCGGTCCGGATCACCGACGGGCTGCTCACCGGCTGGCACGAGCCCGCTTCTTCGCACCTGTTGATGCTCGAGGCCATCGCCGGCCCCGACCTGCTGCGCCACTCCTACCGGGCCGGACTGGCCGAGGGATACCGCTGGCACGAATTCGGGGATGTCCACCTCATCCTGCCGTGATCCATGTCGCGGCCAGGTCCCGTGGCCCAGGCCCCCGCGTTGATTGACGCCCACCGGAGGGCACCATACGATGCTGCCGGTCGGCCAACGGATTGGGTGCCACGGGAGGCCTGGAGGTGCGGAAGTGTCCCAGACTCTTCATCGGTGGTGAGCGGGTCGGGCCCCGTCCGTCGGGGACGGACCGGTGAGCGGCCTCTACGAAGCCAGTCGGGAGCACTACCCGATGTCGGGCCTGGACGAGTTCATGATCCACAATCACCCCCATCCGGTGCGGGTCATGTGGACATCGGATGTCCAGGCCTACGAGCGGATGTGGTTCACCTGCCAGGACAAGACGGGCGACCTGCTGGTCGTGACGGGCATGGGCATCTATCCGAACCTCGGAACCGCTGAGGCCTTCGCCATCGTCAACGTCCGCGGCCGCCACACCACGGTCAGGGCCCATCGCAAGCTCGGTCTCAACCGGATGGACATGACTGTCGGCCCGGTCGGCTTCGAGTTGGTCGAGCCCTTTCGCCAGTGGAGGATGCGCCTCGAGGAGAACCAGTTCGGTGTCGGCTTCGACATCTCGTGGATGGACACCAAGCGACCGGTGTACCGGCTGCTGGGTGGCGGATCGATCGTCGGCACCCGGCCGTTCGCCGGCGTGGCCGGCTACGACGGCTTCGGCCGGCAGTCCGGGTGGGTCGACGCCTTCGGCGAGCGGTTCGAGATCGCACCCGACGGCTACCTGGGCACGCGGGACCACCACTGGGGCACCCGTGACGGGGTGGGTGGCCCGGATCTGTGGAGCGGGTACCAGCATCCCCATTCAGGGGAGTGGGTCGAGTTCGACGAGTACGGGGTGTGGGGGGACCACATCCTGTACAACCTCGGGGACGAGCGCCGGGGGAGCGACACGCTCCGGGGCCGGCGCCACCGCCTCCGGTTCGAGCCGGACACCCGTCTGCTCCTGTCGGGGGAGGTCGATCTGGTGTTCGATTCCGGCGAGGAGAAGACGATGACCTTCGAGCGGCTCGGCAACCAAATCGCCTTCCTCAGGTGCGGCATGTACGGCGGTCCCAACGGCGGCACCCCCGACGGGAACATCTGGCACGGGATGGACGTCGGGGACGGCGTGGTGACGGGGGAGACCTACGACGCCAACGATCCCGAGGTACGGGCGCGGATCTGCGGGCTCGACCAGCACCATGCCCGGTTCGAGTGCGACGGCGAGGTCACCTATGGGATCATCGAGCCCTACGACACCCTCTGCTACGACATGGCGGCCAGTGGTCTGGGCGGGTTCTCGTTGCTCGAGTGAGCGTGGGGGGTAGATGGTGACCATCGAGAAGACCGGACCGGAGTTCAGCCTCACCGAGCCCGGTTTCTTCCTCCGCCCCGACTACTTCGACGTGCTCGGGTTCCTCCGGCGCCACCAGCCGCTCCGCCGTACGGCCGACGGACTGCTGGCTGTGACCCGGTACGAGGACATCCGTGCCATCAGCCGCGATCCGGCCCGCTTCGTGTCCGGGCGCGGAGTGCTGGTCAACGATCCCCTGCGGGACCCGGCGGGGACGGGACGGAACACCTGGTCCATCCTCCACCTCGACCCACCCCTGCACGGCGCCTACCGCACCCTCGTCAACCGGCAGTTCACCCCGCGGGCGGTGGCCACCCTGGCCGGCCGGATCCGTGAGGTGGTGACCGGCGTCCTCGGCACGGTGCCCACCGGTAGCGCCATCGAGTTCGTGGACGAGGTGGCCGCACCCATCCCGATCACGGTCATCGCCGAGATGTTCGGGGTGGCGGATGCCGATCGCGCCCTGTTCCGCCGGTGGTCCGACGCCGTCATCGAGAGCACCGACCGCACCCCCGGGGAGCAGGCGGGCGATCTGGCCGAGATGGCCACCTTCCTGATGGAGCACGTCAACTCGCCGAGGACCGAGTCCAACGACCTGCTCACCCTGCTCAAGGGGTCGGTGCTGGAGGACCGGCCGCTCAGCCAGGCGGAGATCATGGGCTTTTGCATGACGCTGCTCGTGGCCGGCAACGAGACGACCCGGACGCTGATCTCCGGTGGCGTCGAGGCCCTGGCCCGCCATCCCGACCAGCAGGCCGTGCTGGCCGGCGACCCGTCGCTCATCGCTGCCGGCGTGGAGGAGATCCTCCGGTGGGTGACCCCCATCCAGGCCTTCGGCCGGACCGCCACCGTCGATGTCGAGATCGCCGGCGCCACCGTCGGGGCGGGCGAATTCGTCGTCATGCTCTACGCCTCGGCCAATCGTGACGAGGCGGTCTTCGGCCCCACGGCCGACCGGTTCGTCGTCACCCGGCCGTCGTTGCCCACCCACCTCGCCTTCGGATTCGGTGAGCACGTCTGCATCGGGGCCAGCCTGGCCCGGCTGGAGGCCAGGATCCTCTTCGAGGAGCTGCTGGCCCGCTTCCCGGCCTTCGAGCTCTCGGGTGAGCCGACCTACACCCTGTCCACGCTGGTGCGCGGTGCCCGGGCCCTGCCGGTCGTCCTCGCCCCCTGAGCGGGCAGGGTCAGCGGCCGAGGAGGTCCAACCGCCCGTTGTCGGCGAACTCGTTCCGGAGGGCTTCGATGTCGGACCTGGCCATGGGCACGAACTTCTGATCGCGCCCCACGCGGTGCCAGACCGGGTCCGGCGTGTCCCACATGACGGCTCTCAGGGGTCGCTTGTCGATCTTGTCGGTGGCCGTCACGGGCAGCGCGGGGACGATCCTCACGAACCGGGGTGACCACTTGGTGCCCAGATCGGGCTGTGCGGCCAGGAACGCGGCGAAGGCAGACGGATCGAAGCTGCTTCCTTCCGGGACCTCCGCCGCCACCATCACCTGGTCACCCGTCCGGGCGTCGGGTACGGCGAACACGGCCACGCCACTGAAGCCGGGAAACCGGCCGAGGATCCGCTCCACGGGGGCGGCGGCGAAGTTCTCGCTGTCGACCCGGAGCCAGTCGCCGGTCCGACCGGCGAAGTAGAAGATCCCCTCATCGTCGCGGTAGGCGAGGTCCCCCGACCAGTACCACCCGTTGCGGCTGCGCTGGGCCTCGGCTTCGGGGTTGTTGTAGTAGCCCTCGAAGTTCGAGAGGGTGGACCGACCCACCAGCTCCCCGATGGCCTCGGCCGGGTTGGTCAACCGCCCTTCTGCGTCGAAGGTGGCCCGTGCCCGCTCGTGACCGTTCTCGTCGACCACGACGACGTCGTCCCGTTCGCGGGCCCGGCCGAGCGCTCCCGGGCGCGCACCTCCCACCGGCTTCAAGATGATGGCGTTCTCGCTCGACCCGTACCCCTCGAACAGCGGGACGCCGAATCGTCGGGTGAACTCGGCCTTGTCCGAGGCCGACGTCTCCGGACCGAGGACGAAGCGGAGCTGGTGGTCCCGATCGTGTTCGGTGGGGGGCGTGGCCACCAGATGGGAGATGGCCCGCCCCACGGTGTTGAAGTAGGTGGCCCGCACCTGGCGGACGTCGGCCAGGAGACCCGATGCGGAGAACCGGCGACGGAGGGCCAGTGTGGCTCCACTGGCGAAGGCGGGCAGGACCGCCGCCGACAGGGCGTTCCCGTGGAACAGCGGCATGGCCGAGTAGATGACGTCGTCGCCGGTGAACCCCATGCCTGCCGCGGCGCGGGCGGCACGGCCGTGGGTCATGCGGACGGCCTTGGGCCCGTCGGTCGATCCGGAGGTGAAGATGAGCAGGAAGAGGTCGTCGGGTGCGGGCTCCACCGGCACCCGACCGGTCACCGTGACGTCCTCGAGGAGCTTCCGGTAGTCGGCGCTGTCGCAGGTCAGCACCCGCTCAGCGCCCATCCCCAGATCGACGCCGTCCAGGAGGCCGCGCTGATTCGAGTCGGTGATCAGCAGCTGGCAGTCGGTCTTCGTGATGTCGGTGGCCAGCTCCGCGCCCCGTCGGGTGGGATTGATGCCGACGACGGTGGCACCGACGAGGGCGGCGCCGGCCAGAAGGAACAGGTACTCCGAGGTGTTCTCGAGGAGGATGCCCACGTGGAACGGGCCGTCACGGCGCAGATCCTGGAGCAGGGCGCCGCGACGCTCCGACTCGGCCACGACCTGACGCCACGACCACTCGTCCGATTCGAACAACAGGCCGGGGTTGTCGTCTTCGGCCCGGAGGCGTACGAGCTGGGCGGCCGTGGTGACCGTGGGCGCGGTCACCTGATCCAGTCCGTGAGGAGGTCCAGCAACGGGTTGTCCTCGATGGGCAGCAGGAGGGGCTCCCCTGCGCCCTGACGGAGATAGCCGATCCGGGTCATCACCGCGGTGCTGCGGACCATGGCCAGCGTCTCGTACCAGTCGAGGTCCCGGACCCGGCGACCGGAGCACTCCTCGAAGAGCGCGATCGTCCCGAGCCGGTCGGGAAAGGCCTCGACGCGTTCACCGAAGAGATGATGCATCGTCAGGTCGAGGCTCGTGAACCAGGCCAGGTCGTGCTCGGGTGCGCCGACAGAGGTCATGTCCCAGTCGAGGACGGCCAGCACCTCCAGATCGTCACCGATCACGGCATTTTCGAACCGGGCGTCACCCCACAGGAGCGCCGACGGCGGCTCGTCGGCCGGCTGGTGGCGTCGGCACCAGGCCAGGGCTTCGACAAGCGCGGGTACCGGTGATCCCGCGCTCGACCAGCTCAGGTACTCGTCCCAGAAGTCGAGCTCGGCCGAGTTGTCACGACGGGCCACGGCCGGCGCCGCCGCGGCATCGGCCCGGTGGATCCTCGACATCACCGAGATGAAGTTCTGGTACACCCGGCGCTGTTCCGGGGGCTTCCGGTCGCCGAGCCACCGGTCGCGGTGGGCCAGTGCCCCGATGATGTGGCCCTCCACCCTGGGCATGACCATGAAGGGGGTACCGATCCAGCGGGTGTCGGTCTCCACCACCGGATCGGCCACCGGCACGCCGGCCGCCGCCGCCGCTGTCTGCGCCTGCCACTGCGGCACCAGATCGTACCGGGGGAAGGTCCCCTCGCCCGGTGGTCCCATGCGGATGACCAGGGGCCGGTGCCGGGGGATCCCGTCCTCCGACCAGGAGGCGTCGATGAGCACGGTGTCGCTCGAGTATCCGGCCGAGGGTCGGTGGAAGCCGGTGAGTGAGAGATCGTCGAGATCCTCGCCGCGGGCGAGCCAACGGGCCAGCCCTTCGATCACCGTCGCGTCATCCCTCGTCTGCGTGGCTGGCATGCGGTCCGGCATCTCCTCGTGGTGACCCGCGTCACAGGTCGCGGGCGCTCCGGGCGGCGCCCACCGCCGCACACAATCGCACAGCCGCACCCGTCGCCGCCCGGCCACCGTCTCGCCGCCCGCCCGGCCACCGCCTCGCCGCCCGCCCGGCCACCGCCTCGCCGCCCGCCCGGCCACCACCCGGCCCGGCGGAGCCGCCCTGGTCAGTCGGTGCAGGTCGCCCCCGGAGCCGGAAGGGTGCCGGCCACCAGGTAGGCCTGGACGAAGGCCCGCACGCAGCTGCTGTAGTAATAGGCCACGTGGCTCTGGCCGTGCCAGGTCAGGAGCCTCCCGCCGGTCAGCTCCCCGGCCAGACCCACCGCCCACGAGTAGGGGGTCACCGGGTCGCCGGTCGTTCCGACCACCAGGATCGGAGGCGCGCCCGGATCCGACGCCGGGGCCGGATGGCGGGTGGGTGGCACCGGCCACACCGCGCACCCGAGGAGGCCCCAGGCCAGCAGGGGACCGAACACCGGAGCCGATCGGGCGAATCGCTCGGCCAGGGTCGGGTACTGCGCCGGATCGCGGCTGACCGGGTGATCGAGGCAGTCGATGGCCTCTTCCGCATCGGCGCCGTTGGTCGAGCCACCGGTCTCGTAGGTGCCGGCCATCGACGCCACCGCCGATCCGCCGCCCGACGCCGCGCCGGCCAGCGCGCCGGCCAGTGCCGGCCACGACGACCGGGATTCGAGGCCGGCCAGGAGGGCGTCGTACAGGGCGCCGGGCCCGGCGGTGACGCCACCGGCCGCGGCCAGGGGCCGGCTCCGGCTGGCCCGGATGAGACTGAGGAGAGAGGCCGTCGGGTCACCTGCCGGGTGCCAGGGACACCCGGTGGAGGCGGTGCACCAGGCGAAGAAGGACTCCAGCTCGGATTCGAGACTGTCGGCCTGGTCCGTGGCGTAGGCCGCGGTGCTCAGGGCCGGATCGATGGCCCCGTCGAGCACCATGGCCCGTACGTGGGTGGGGAAGAGCTCGGCGTAGGTGGCCCCGAGCAGCGTCCCGTAGGAATGCCCGATGAAGGTCAGCCCGGCGTCGCCCAACGCGGCCCGGATCCGGTCGAGGTCGCGGGCGGCATCGACGGTGCCGACGTAGGGCAGGATGGCCCCGCTGCCCTGCTCGCACTGGCGGGCGAACTGCCGGTCGTTTCGGAGCAGGGCCTGCTCGGCGGCCGCCGTGGTGGGGACCGGGTCGGGCGGCGGCCCGGGGGATTCCGGGCCGGTGGAGCCGGTGCAGGTGACCGGGCGGCTGCGCTCGACCCCCCGTGGGTCGAACGAGACGACGTCGAAGCGGTCGAGCAGTTCCGGTGTGAGGACCGACAGTTCGTCGGGCAGATCGTTGATGCCCGACGCTCCCGGACCGCCGGGGTTGATGACCAGGGACCCGATCCGCTCGGACGGGACCTCGGCCGGATGTCGGGCCACCGCGATCTGCAGGGTGGGCCCACCCGGGTCGTCGTAGTCGAGCGGAACGGTCACCGAACCGCACTGCAGGGCACCGCACGGTGCCCACTCGACCGGAGTGACGGGCACGGCGGGCTCGGAACTCGTCGCGGGCTCCGACCTCGGGTGGTGCCCGGCGGCCGGCCCGGCCC
>CAZNLF010000113.1:0-7197 GCA_964573595.1 uncultured Acidimicrobiaceae bacterium
GGTGACGGCGGACGGGGAGGCACTGCCCCCTGTCGTGGTCGACGTCGACGCGTCGGCCTGAGCGGCCGGCGACGGATCGGCGCAGTCGACCCGATCGGACCCAGGCGGATCAGTCGGCTCCGTCGGCTCAGTCGACCTTGCCGATCTGGCGGAGCCATCCGGTGGTGATGGTAAGGCCCTCGTCGAGGCCGATGGGGTCGTAGCCGAGCCGCTTGTACGTCTTCGACTCGGTCAGCTCGCGGCGGGGCGACTGCTCGCCTCGTGCCTTCTTGGCGATGGCGACGAGCGTGGGACCGAAGACCGTGGCCAGTTCGGGATCGTCGGACGGCTCGATGTCCTCGACGCGGTGGTCGAGCCCGGCGAGCTCGCAGATCCGGCTGCACGCCTCGGCGATGCTGACCACGTCCTCGGGGCGCCCGTCCAACATGTAGCGCTCACCCGAGACCCCCCGGTCGAGGGCCAGGATGCAGCCGCGGGCGATGTCGTCGGCGAAGACCCAGCTCACCGGGAACTTCAGGTACTGGCTGATCCGCTGGCGCAGTGCCGAGACGAGCACCCGGTTGAAGCTGGTCAGCCCGAGGGCGTTGCTGGCCACCGGTGAAGGGCCGAAGATCGCCCCGGGGTGGGTGCTCACCACGTCCTGGCCGGCGGCGGCGCGAGCCATGGCGTCCTCGAAGGCCGCCATCTTCGTGACGGTGTAGGGATCCGAGCTCGGCTGCTTGGACACCGGCGCATCTTCGCGTGCGAGTCCACCCGACGTGTCGAAGAACGTGCCGGTGCTGACGGCCACGACCCGCCTCATGCCGACCTCCTCGGCGGCATCGAGCAGGTTGCGGGTCCCGTCCACGTTCACGGCCCGGAAGTCGTCGATGTTCTGGCTGGCCCCGCCCAGCAGCGCTGCGCAGTGGATGGCGGAGTCACTGCCCGCCGCACCCCGCCGGACATCATCGGCATCGGTGATGTCACCGGTGACGATCTCGACCCCGAGGGCCGCCAACGGATCGGTGTCCGCACCCGAGCGGGCCAGGGCCCGCACGGTGTCGCCCCGCTCGACCAGGAGCTTGCAGATGTTGGCTCCGGCCAGGCCGGTGGCGCCGGTGACGAAGACCGTCTCGCTCATGCGGGCGCCTGCTCGGCGGCGTCGGCGTAGGCGGAGTCGACCTGGTCGGGGGCGTAGGCGATCACCGGCTCACTGTCCCCGAAGACGTCGAGGGTGTGGATGAAGCGGTGGAGTCCCATGGAGTTGGCGCAGGTGAACCCGAGCTCGACGATCTGGGCGGCGGTGAAGACCTTCCCGAGCTGGCGGTAGGTCTCGTCGTCGATGGCGTGATGGTCGGCGGACAGGAGATCGAGGAATTCCACGGCCAGTCGCTCCTGCTCGGTGAGGTCGGAGTGCCCCGGTGCCACCAGGCAGGCGACGTCCTCGTCGGTGATCGAGTCGTGCTTTCGGGACTGCATGCACGGCTGGCACTCGCCCAGCTGGGCGCTCCGGATGCGGATCAGCTCCAGGATCCTCCCACCGAGGAGGCTCTGTTGCCCCCACGCGCCGCGGGCCGCATTGGTCATGAGGATCTGTGCGGTGCGGTAGGCGAAGATCTGGAGCGGCACCGGCGTGGCGTAGGTGCCGTTGGCCACGCCGTCCTCGATGATCCGCCGGGGCTCCTCAGCCAGCTCCTCCAGTGGAATGGGCTCTATTCTGGGCATGTCCGACTTCCCCCCTCCGGCGAAACTCGCCGGTCAACGGTTGTTCTCGTTCCCCGAACCTATAAGGCAGGTCGTCCCCGTGTCCATGGATCCATCGTCGGTGCTGCTCACGGGCCGGGTGGCCGTCGTCACGGGCGGTGGAGCCGGCATCGGCCGCGGGATCGCCCGCGGGCTCGCCTCCTTCGGCGCCTCGGTCGCCGTCTGGGAGCGGGACGCCGACACCGCGGCATCGGCGGCGGAGGAGGTCGGCGGGCTCGGGATCACGACAGACGTCAGGGAACCGGCGGAGGTCGACGCCGCGCTCACCCGGACGGCCAACGAGCTCGGCCCGGTCAGCATCCTCGTCAACAACGCCGGGGGTGTCTTCTTCTCCCCGCTCCTCGACACGTCGGAGAAGGGCTGGGACGCCCTGTACCGGGCCAACCTCCGCCACGTCATCCTCTGCACCCAGCGCGTTGCCCGCCAGATGGTGGAGGAAGGCTCGGGGGGCAGCATCATCAACATCACTTCGATCGAGGGCGTCCGGGCGGCACCGGGGTACGCCGCCTATGCGGCCGCCAAGGCCGGAGTGATCAACTTCACCAAGACGGCGGCGCTGGAGCTGGCGCCCCACGGGATCCGGGTGAACGCCCTGGCACCGGACATCACGCTCACCGAGGGGATGGCCGCGGTCGCACCCCCCGGGGCCGAGAAGGGGTTCGGCCTGACCGTGCCCCTGGGACGCGCCGGGCACGTCGACGAGATGGCCGGTGCCGCGGTGTTCCTCGCCGGCCGGATGTCGAGCTACATCACCGGTCAGACCATCCATGTCGACGGCGGGACGGAGGCGTCGAGCGGGTGGTACCACCATCCCGACGGCGGTGCCTACGTGCTCGGTCCGTCCTGACCGCGCCGGAGCGGGGCGGTCGCCGCGTCCGTTGTGCGGACGCCGCCACCGGTCACCCGTCGTCGCCTGAGAGGCCGACGTGGGCCGACATGCCGCCGTCGATGGCGATCATCTGCCCGGTGATGTAGCGGGACTCCTCGGAAGCGAGGAAGACCACCAGGTCGGCGATGTCGTCGGGCTGGCCGAGGAACGGGGTGAGGGTGGCCCGACCGAGCCCCTCGACCATGCTCTCGGTGAGGTGGGCACGCACCGCATCGGTGAGGATCAGGCCGGGGACAACCGTGTTGACCCGGATCCCCTGCTTGCCGTGACCGGTCGCCGCGTACATGGTGAGCGCGTTCACACCGGCCTTGGAGATGCCGTAGGAGGTCCGCGTGCGGTCACCCTTGAGCGAGGCACCCGAGGACATGTTGATCACGGAGCCACCACCGGTCCGGACCATCTCGGGGATGGCGTGCTTGCAGGTGAGCACCTGGCTGCGCAGGTTGACGGCCATGGTGCGTTCGAAGACTTCCATCGACAGCTCGGTCACCCGGGTGTCCCGTGACAGGAAGTCGGAATCGGTGAGTGCGGCGTTGTTGTGGAGGACGTCGAGCCGACCGAGACGGTCGATCACCGTGGCGATGGCCGCGGTCACCTCGACCTCCTCGGAGAGGTCGGCACCGATCGGTAGTGCCCTGCCGCCGGACGACTCGATCTCCCCGGCCACCCGGGCCGCCCCGGCACCGTCGATGTCGACGACGGCGACGGCGGCGCCCTCCCTGGCCAGTGCCCGGGCGGTGGCTCCGCCGATCCCCCCGGCACCGCCGGTCACGATGGCCACCTTGCCTCCGACGCGCCCGTCTGTCGTCCCACTCACTGCTGTCACCGGTGCTTCCCCTTGGTCGAGGCGCCGTCTCGGTGGGAGCGGCGTCGGCCATCAGCGTGCCATCTCTCGTGACCGGGTGTGTCGTGGTCGGGAGTCGTGGCGGCACCCCGCCTGTTTGGGGTGCGGGGGCGGGTGGTAGACAACACTCGTGGAGATACGCCGCATCGGAAGGCTCGAGGTCTCGGTGGTCGGCCTCGGGACCAACAACTTCGGCATGGGCATGCACGCGGACGAGGTGGGACCGGTGGTCGATGCCGCCGTCGAGGAGGGAATCAACTTCTTCGACACCGCCGACTCCTACGGCGAGAGCGAGAGGCGTCTGGGCCTGGCGCTCGGCCGTCGTCGGGACGACGTGGTGATCGCCACCAAATTCGGGAGCCCGGTCGGTGGCGAGGGCGGCGGTGCCCGCCCCGAGTACGTGCGGGAGGCGGCCGAGCGCAGCCTGCGCCGGCTGGGCACCGACCGGATCGACCTCTACCAGCTCCACCGGCCCGATCCCGAGGTACCGATCGCGGACACGCTCGGAGCGATGGGTGAGCTCGTGAGCGAGGGCAGGGTCCTGGAAATCGGCTGTTCGAACTTCTCGGCCGGGCAGTTGCGCGAGGCGGAGGGCGCCGTCGCCGCCGGCGCCGCCCGTTTCGTGAGTGTCCAGAACCACTACAACCTGTTGCACCGCGAGGACGAGCGGGAGGTGCTTCCCGAATGCCGGCGCCTGGGCGTGGCGTACCTGCCGTACTTCCCGCTGGCCAGTGGGCTGCTGAGTGGTAAGTACACGCGTGGGGTGGTGCCGCCCGAGGGGACGCGCCTCCACCGTTGGGGCGACCGGGCGACCGGGATGCTCACCGATGAGAACTTCGACGCCATCGATGCCCTGGAGAAGTGGGCAGGCGCTCGGGGGCACAGCCTCCTCGACCTGGCGTTCGCCTGGTTGGCCTCCCGTCCCGTCGTGGCGTCGGTCATCGCCGGTGCCACCCGGGTCGACCAGGTGCGGGCCAATGCCACCGCCGGGCGGTGGCGGCTGTCGGCCGAGGAGCTGGCCGAGGTCGACGCCATCGCCCCCGCCGCCGGTTAGCTGATCCGTGGACCCGGCGGCGGTCGACCACCGGTGCCGCCTGTCAGCTCGTCGGCCTGTTCTCCCAGGTCAACGGGGCCAGATGGCGTCGGCTATCGTCCTCGGCACAGTGTGCACACGGCCGGGCCCCGACAACGGGTCCGGCTCCCGAGGAGGCGGTTGACGCCATGAATGTCGTAGTCAGCAACGTGAAGGGCGGCGTCGGCAAGACCACCACCGCCGTCTATCTGGCCGCTGCGGCCGTCGAGCGCGGATGGGACCCGGTCCTGCTGATCGACTCCGATCGTCAGGCCTCGTCGGCCGAGTGGATGGAGGAGCGTCCGCTGGAGGGCGTCGATCTGGTGGAGGCACCGTCCGAGCGGACCGTGGCCCGGGCGATGACCGGTCACGACGGTCTGGCCGTGGTCGACACCCCACCCGGTGACGAGCGCATCGTCCGTGCCACCCTGGAACGGGCCGATGCGGTGGTCATACCCACGCGTGCCGGTGGGGTCGAGTACTCACGGGTCGTGGCCACCATCGACATGGTCGGCGACCGGACCCCATTCGGCATCGTGATCTGCGCGGCACGACTCGGAACCAACGACCTCGACGAGGCGGTGGCCTGGTGGACCGAGTCGAAGGTCCCGATCTGGGGCATCGTCCCCGAACGGGTGGGGATCGCCGCCGGGCCGGAGGCCCGACTCTTCCGCGACGGCATCGAGACCTACGCAGCCGTGCTGAAGCGGGCACTCCGCAAGCGCACCGCCTGACATCGGCGGGCGCGGTGGCCGACGGTCAGCCGTCGAGTTCGCCAGGACCGTGCGGCACATCGACGGCGTGCTCGCGCAACGCCTCGATGGGCACGATGTCGAGTGCGCGCTCGTGGGTCGACGCCAGCACGACGAAGGCTGCGGCGCCGTCACGGTAGGCCCGGAGCCAATTCCCGGCGGTCACGCACCACCGGTCGCCCGGCACGAGGCCCGGGAACCGGTACTGGGGGACCGGGGTGCTCAGGTCGTTGCCGATCCCGCGTTGATGCTCGAGGAATTCGGCGGTGACCACCGCGCAGATCGTGTGACTACCGAGGTCCTGTGGCCCGGTCGTGCAGCACCCGTCACGGAAGAAGCCGGTCAGCGGGTCGCTGCTGCACGGCTCGAGATCCCCGCCGAGGACATTGCGGTCGGTCACCGTTGATGCTCGGCCCGGTGGTGCTGCTGCGCGGTGTCCGACCAGGAGGGTTGCGGATCCTCGAGGGCTCGGTGGTGGGAGTCCGCTCCGTGGTGGGAGTCCGCTCCGTGGTGGAAGTCCATGGCGCGGCTCAGTTGAAGTCGTCCAGGGTCAGGCGATCACCGATCCCGGCCTGCGCCAGGCTGACCTCGTAGCCGTCGACCATGTCGATCTGTTGGACGGCGTCGACGTGGCCCCGGCCGGCGCCGCTCCACTTGGCCGTGGCCAGGGCCTTGGCCTGTTGCAGGTCGTCGGCCACCACCATCACCATCTCGTGGTCCTCGCCCATCCTCCCGTCGGGGAGCGGCCCACCGAGGTATGCGGCGTAGAGGTGCATGGTGCAACGATAGCGGCCGTCGAGCGCTGTCCTCCGGTGGATCCGGCACCCGTTCGGGCATCGGATCCGGGCCCGGTGGAAGACGCTGGCCGACCACGACGGTGGCCGGATGGGACTGACGTTCAGGCGGATCCGACGAACCCGACCACGACCTCCGCCAATTGCGGACCACGGTCCTCCTGGAGGAAGTGGCCCCCGCCGGCAATGGTGGTGTGCGGCTGGCCCTTGGCCCCGGGGATGCGGGCCTGGAGGACCTTGTCGGATCCGGCGGTGATCGGGTCGCCGTCGCTGAACGCGGTGAGCACCGGCTTGTCGAACGTCTCGAGTACCTTCCACGCCGCCCGGTTCGCCTCGGCGGCCGGGTCGTCGGGCGAGACGGGGACCAGCTTCGGGAACTGGCGCGCACCCTCGGCGTAGGTCTGGTCGGGGAAGGGGGCGTCGTAGGCGGCGACCACCTCGGGGCTCAGGTCGGTGGTGCAGCCGAAGTTGACGATCGTGCCCGCCGGGAAGACGTCGACTTCCTGGGAGAACCTGAGCCAGTTCAAGAAGGCCTCGCCGGGGGGCGAGTCGCCGGTGGGGAGGTAGGAGTTGGCCACCACCACCCGGGCGAAGCGGTCGGGGTGCTCACCCACCAACCGGAGCCCGATGAGGCCTCCCCAGTCCTGGCAGACCAGGTTCACCCTGGTGAGGTCGAGGTGGTCGAAGAGCAGGCTCCGGGTCCATTCCACGTGCCGGGCGAAGGTGTACTCGCTCCGGGGGGTGGGCTTGTCCGACCGTCCGAACCCGACGAGGTCGGGGGCGACGGCCCGCAGGCCGGCGCCCGCCAGGACGGGGATCATGTGCCGGTAGAGGTAGCTCCACGACGGCTCGCCGTGCAGCAGCAGCACCGTCGGCCCGTCCGGCGGTCCCTCGTCGAGGTAGTGCATCCGGAGGGTGCCACCGTCCTGGTCGGGTACGTCGGCGTAGTGGGCCGCCCACTCGTAGCCGGGCAAGCCCTCGAAGCAGCGGTCTGGGGTGCGGAGCGTCTCCATCGGTTCGGCCACCTCTTCTTCGTGGGACGATCCCGTCGGCCATCCCTCGGTGGTGACACTACCGCTGCCAATTGATCGGTGGAGCCCGGG
>CAZNLF010000113.1:7297-9183 GCA_964573595.1 uncultured Acidimicrobiaceae bacterium
CCTGTCGCTGTCCTCACCACCGTCGATCGTAGGCGGCCGGCCCCGGACAGCTGCCGGGTCCGGGTACGGGCACCGACCCGGTGGCCCGGCCGTGCTCGCCACGCCGTACCATGCAAGGCATGAGCGACGACGCGAGCACCGACCCTTCCGAGGAGCCGCTGGTTGGCATGAAGCCGCGCAGCTTCGAGGTCACCGACGGCCCCACCCGGGCACCGGCGCGGGCCATGCTCCGGGCGGTCGGGATGACCGACGCCGACTGGGACAAGCCGCAGATCGGGGTGGCCTCCTCGTGGAACGAGGTCACCCCGTGCAACATGCCCCTCGACCGCCTGGCCAAGCGGGCCAAGGACGGCGTGCGCGAGGCCGGCGGTTTCCCGTTGGAGTTCGTGACCATCGCGGTGTCGGACGGGATCTCCATGGGCCACGAGGGTATGCGTGCCTCGCTGGTGAGCCGCGAGGTCATCGCCGACTCGGTGGAGACGATGATGCATGCCGAGCGGTTCGACGGCCTCGTCACACTGGCCGGCTGTGACAAGTCGCTCCCCGGGATGCTCATGGCGGCGGCCCGGCTCAACCTGCCCAGCGCCTTCCTCTACGGCGGTTCCATCCTGCCCGGGCGGGTGCGTGACCGGGCACTCGACATCACCTCGGTCTTCGAGGCGGTCGGCGCCCACGCCGTCGACGCGCTGACCGACGAGGAGCTCAGCCTGATCGAGCACAACGCCTGTCCCACCGAGGGATCGTGCGCGGGTATGTTCACCGCCAACACCATGGCGTCGGTCGCCGAGGCCCTGGGCATGGCCCTGCCGGGCAGTTCGTCGGCCCCGGCGGTCGACCGCCGGCGGGACGACGCCGCCTTCCGGACGGGCCAGGCCGTGGTCGAGCTGCTCAGAGCCGGCATCCGCCCGCGCCAGGTGATGACCAAGTCGGCCTTCGAGAATGCCATCGCCGTCACCATGGCCCTCGGTGGCTCCACCAATGCCGTGCTCCACCTGCTGGCCATCGCCCACGAGGCCCGTGTCGAACTGGAGCTCGACGACTTCAACAAGGTGGCCGCCCGCGTCCCCCACCTGGCCGACACCAAGCCCCACGGGAAGTACCACATGGCCGACATCGACCGCATCGGCGGTGTCCCCGTCGTGATGCGCGAGCTGTTGGAGGCCGGGCTGCTGCACGGGGACTGCATCACGGTGACCGGTCGGACGGTGGCGGAAAACCTCGCTGCCCTCGACCCTCCGGCCCCCGACGGCGACGTGGTGCACCGGATGGACAACCCCATCCACACCCAGGGGGGGATCGCGGTGCTGACCGGGTCGCTCGCCCCCAACGGTGCCGTGGTGAAGGTGGCGGGCATCGACGAGCTGACCTTCGACGGCACGGCCCGGGTCTTCGACGGCGAGGACCGGGCCATGGAGGCCATCCTGGCCGGGTCCATCGAGCCCAACACGGTGGTGGTCATCCGCTACGAAGGTCCCAAGGGCGGCCCGGGCATGCGCGAGATGCTGGCGGTCACCGGAGCGATGAAGGGGGTGGGCCGGGGTGGGGACTGCGCCCTCGTGACCGACGGCCGGTTCTCCGGTGGCACCCACGGGTTCTGCATCGGCCACGTGGCGCCCGAGGCGGTGGATGGCGGGCCGATCGGCCTGGTGGCCGACGGTGACCGCATCGTCGTGGACGTGGTCGGCCACACCATCGACCTCATCGTGGCGCCGGAGGAGCTCGAGCGTCGTCGCCGAGGGCTGAAGCACCCGGCCCCCCGGTACACCACCGGCGTGTTGGCCAAGTACGCCCGGCTGGTGACCGGAGCGGAGCGCGGTGCGGTCACCGAGCCCTAGGCCTTCCGGACCGAGGGATGAGGTTGCACATCCACCCCTTACGGGGGTCCG
>CAZNLF010000114.1:0-8384 GCA_964573595.1 uncultured Acidimicrobiaceae bacterium
CACCACCATTCCCGCGGTCACCACCTGCCACGAGGACTGCCGACTGACCGGGGGCGGCGGTGCGGGCGGGCTCCCGACCGCCGCCATCCACCACCAGCGTCAGCAGGTCAACGGCTTCTCCTCGGCGGCCGGCGGTACCGTCGCCCACGTGGTCGGTGCCCAACTGAGCGACGTGGTCCTGGCCGGCGAGTCGGAGAGCCTGCGGCCGGGCGAGCAGGCCGCCGTCCTCCGCAACGCCGGCCTGGCGGTCGATGCCCAGCTGGGCCAGCTGACGCTGGACAGCGACCGGACGGTCACCCTCACCTCGCAGACCGGCACCCTGCAGGTGACCATCGTGTCCAGCGCCCCCTACCCGGTCCGGGCCACGCTCACCCTCACCAGCGACAAGCTCCTCTTCCCCAACGGGACCAGCCAGTGGACCGAGCAGACCAGCCTGCTCCCCGCCGTGTCGGGGGCCGCCCACACCAATGTGGTCCCGGTGGCCGTGCGCGCCCGTACTTCGGGGGTGTTCAACGTGGACATTGTGATGCACTCACCGTCGTACCAGCTCGAACTGGCCAGTGGCCAGGTGAGCGTGCGCTCGACGGCCACCTCGGTGGTCGGGATCATCCTCTCCCTCGGGGCGTTGACCGTCCTCGTGGTGTGGTGGGTCCGCACCTCGCTGCGCCGCCGGCGCCAGCGACGGGCCGAGGGGGCGGACCCGACCGTCCCCGCCCCGGGGGCCGGGTGAGCGACACCGAGGTCGACGGCCTCCCGGCCGCCGCCGGGGGTGGACGGCGGAAGCTGGCCGGGGCCACCCTCGGGATGGCCATCGGCACCACACTGTCGAGGATCTCCGGCGTCGCCCGGATCATCGCCCAGACCGCCGCGCTGGGCGGTGCCGGGTTCGCCGACGGCTACAACCTGGCGAACACCACGCCCAACATCATCACCGACATCGTCATCGGCGGGGTGCTGTCGGCCACGTTCGTGCCGGTGTTCGTCAGCCACCTCACCACCCGGCGCGAGGAGGAGGCGTGGCGGGCCATCTCCGCCGTCGTCACGGTCACCGTCACCGTGCTCGTGGCCGCCACCGTCGTCTTCTTCGTCCTCGCCCCCGAGATCATCAGCCTCTACACGGTGGCGAACCACAACCCCGACGTGCACCGCCAGCAGCAAGAGGCGGTCTTCCTCCTGCGGTGGTTCGTGCCCCAGTTGACCTGTTACGGGCTCATCGCCCTGTTCACCGCCCTGTTGAACACCCGGGGCAAGTTCGCCGCCCCGATGTTCGTCCCGATCGCCAACAACCTGGTAGTGATCGTGGTGCTGGTCTGGTTCCACCACCTGGTCCCCCACCCCAGCCTGGCCTCGATCGACACCCACCACCACGGTCTCGTGCTCCTGGGGTTCGGCACCACGCTCGGGGTCATGGTGCAGGCCGCCCTGCTGGTCCCCTCGCTCTTCCGGGCCCACCTCCACGTGCGCTTCCTGTGGCAGCCGGCGCACGAGGCGATGCGGGCGATCGGCCGCCTGGCCAGCTGGACGTTCGGATGGGTGGTGGCCAACCAGATCGCCTTCTTCGTGATCCTGGCCCTCGCCGACGGTTCCGCCCCGGGGGCCGTGTCGGCCTACACCTACGCCTACACGTTCTTCCTGCTCCCCTACGGAGTGGTCGCGGTGTCGGTCATGAGCGCGGTCACCCCGTCGCTGTCGGCGCGGTGGGCCACGCGGGACGTCGCCGGCTTCCGCCACCGAATGGCATTCGGCCTGCGGGGCATCCTCGCCGTCATCATCCCCTCCGCCGTCGGGATGCTGATCCTGGCTCGACCGCTCATCGACCTGGTCCTGCTCCACGGGGCCGAGTCGAGCGCTGAGGCCGAGACCACCGCCGCCACCCTGGCCATGTTCGCCCTCGGCCTCCCCGGCTACTGCACGTACCTCTACATGGTGAGGGTGTTCCAGTCCATGCAGGACACCCGGACGGCGTTCAAGCTCTACCTCGTGGAGAACGGGATCAACGTCGTGTTCGGCGTGGCCCTGGTCGGCCCGCTGGGCGTGCGGGGGCTCGCCCTCTCCATGTCCATCGCGTACACGGTGGCCGCCCTCCTGGCCATGGCCGTGGTGCGCCAACGCCTGGGTGGCCTCGGCGGGCCCGACCTGACCACCCCGGTCAAACGGGTGCTGATCGCCTCGGCCGCCATGGCGGTCACCACCGTGCTGGCCGTCAACGTGTCCGGGGCCGACCAGGGGTTGGCGCTGCTGGGCCGGGTGGTCCTGGCCCTCGTCGTCGGCTCGCTCACCTATGTCGCCACCGCCGGCTTCCTCGGGGCGCGCCAGGCGCGCCGGAACCGGGACGAGCGGGCCGGACGTGCGGCGGGTGCCCGGCCGGGAGCGCGACCGCCGGCCGACGGGGGCGGCGCCACGGGCGCGGGCCCCGAGCAGTTCCGTGGCAGACTCGACGATCGTCCCGCCCGTGCACCCGTGCGACGCCTGCAGCCGGTGAACGACGAGCCCCCGGACGCAGCCGGGTCGGGGGACAAGGTCCAACCAGGGACACAACGACCAGGGATGCAACAACCAGGGGCACAGAAGGAGGATGTCGATGGCCCGGATCCGGGTGGTAACCGATAGCGCGTGCGACCTCTCCGCCGCCCTGGCCGAGGAGTGCGGGGTCACCGTGGTCCCCCTGTCGATCCGATTCGGCTCCGAGGAGTTCGTCGACGGCAGCACGCTCTCCACGGACGAGTTCTGGGCCCGGTGTGCGGCCAGTCCGGTGCTGCCCGAGACCTCGGCCCCGTCACCCGGCGCGTTCCACGAGGCGTTCGCGGCCGCGGCCGACGACGGGTACGACGGAGTGCTCTGCCTCAACCTGTCGGCGGGGGTGTCGGCCACCTACCAGGCCGCGGTGACCGCGGCCAAGTCGTTCGGCGACCGGATCCCCGTGCGGGTCATCGACACGCGGTCCATGACCATGGGGCTCGGCCTGATCGTCCTCGACGTCGCCGAGCTGGCGGCCACCGGTGCCGACCTCGACCAGCTGGCGGACCATGCCGTGGCCCTCATCCCCCGCATCAAGGTGTTCGGCGTCGTCGACACCCTCGAGCACCTCGAGAAAGGTGGGCGGATCGGCGGGGCCCGGGCCCTGTTGGGCTCCCTGCTCTCGATCAAGCCGGTGGTGACCCTGGTCGACGGCGTCGTCGAGGAGGAGTCGAAGCAACGCACCCGGGCACGCTCGTTGACCTACCTGGCGGACAAGGCCAAGGAGTCCCCCCCGATCGGACGGTTGGCCGTCTGCAACGGGGCGGCAACCGACATCGACGCGTTCCTCGCCATGCTCGACGGGGTGCAGACCGAGCACCCGCTGGTCGTGGCCGACCTCGGCCCGGTGGTGGGCACCCATACCGGTCCGGGCACCATCGGCCTCTGCATTCTGACGTCCGGATAGCCGCCAGGGCCCGCTGCCCGGGGGCTCCGCCCGCCCCGGGGCCGGATACCGGCAGGCCAGCCGGGTGTCCGGACTATCCTCGCAGCATGACTCCGAAGCCCGAAACACCCGCGTCCGGCCTTCCCGGGTCCGGCGCACTCGGTGATCTGCCCACCAAGGGAGCCGACCTGGTCGACCGCGTCGTCGAGCTCCTCCGGGACAAGACCGTGCGGCCGCTCACCCTGGTCACCCGGGCTGTCGTCTTCGGCATCATCGTCTTCGCGGCCAGCGTGATCACCCTCGTCCTGTTGTCGATCACCCTCATACGCCTGCTCACGGTGTACGCCTTCGACGGACGGGTCTGGCTTTCCGACCTGGTCGTGGGCGTGATCTTCGTGGCCGTCGGCGTGGTGGCCTGGAGCAAGAGGGTCGACCCGACCGCCGACGCCCCCGGCGGGGAAGCGTGACCGAGCCCCGCCAGGTGGCGATCGTCGGATCGGGTCCGGCGGGCCTGACCGCCGCCATCTACACGTCGAGGGCACAGCTGTCCCCGCTGGTCATCGAGGGGGAACCCTCGTCGACGAGCGACCAGCCGGGCGGACAGCTGATGCTGACGACCGAGGTGGAGAACTATCCCGGCTTCGTGGACGGCATCATGGGTCCCGAGCTCATGCAGTCGTTCCGTGAGCAGGCGGCCCGGTTCGGTGCCGACTACGTCACCGCCAAGGTCTCCCGCGTGGACCTGTCCGCCCGGCCGTTCGGTGTCTGGGTCGGCGATCCCGACGCGCCGGAGCCCACCTACTCCGCCGAGGCACTCATCATCTCGACCGGGGCCCAGTCACTGATGCTCAACCTGGCGAACGAGGAGCGCCTCCTCGGCTACGGCGTCTCCACCTGTGCGACCTGTGACGGCTTCTTCTTCCGCGGCCGCGACATCGCCGTGGTCGGGGGTGGCGATTCGGCCCTCGAAGAGGCGCTCTTCCTCACCCGGTTCGCCGACAGGGTCACCGTCATCCACCGCCGCGGAGAGCTCCGGGCGTCCAAGGTGATGCAGCAGCGCGCCTTTGCCCACGAGAAGATCTCCTTCCTGTGGAACTCGTCGGTGATCGACGTGCTCGGCGACACCACGGTGACGGGCGTCAGGGTCCGCGACAACATCAGCGAGGAGGAGTCGACGCTCGAGCTCGCCGGGCTCTTCGTCGCCATCGGGCACCAGCCGAACACCTCGCTGTTCAAGGGGCAGCTCGAGATGGAGGAGAACGGTTACCTCCGGACCTTCGACGGCACGCGGACCAACGTCGACGGCGTCTTCGCCTGCGGCGACGTGCAGGATCACCGCTACCGCCAGGCCATCACCGCTGCCGGATCGGGCTGCATGGCGGCCATCGACGCCGAGCGGTGGCTCGAGGACCAGCAGTCGGCCGAGCACTGAGCCGCGGGGGTCGCGCCGCGCCGGGTCGCGCCGGGTCGTGGCGCCGGGGTCGCCGGGGGAATGCCGGGCCCGCATCGGGCGTTGACCTAGCGTGTGTCAGCGAGGCACACCGTGCAGGGCCCATCGAACGGGCAGGAGGAAACGACCATCATGAGTGAGAAGATCACGAACCTGAGCGACGCTAGCTTTGACGAGCATGTCAAGTCCTCGGACGTTCCGGTGCTGGTGGACTTCTGGGCGGAGTGGTGCGGCCCGTGCAAGATGATCGCCCCCGTGCTCGAGGAGATCGCCTCCGAGCAGGAGGGCAAGCTCGAGATCGCCAAGCTCAACATCGACGACAACCTGGACATCACCCGCAGGTTCGATGTGATGAGCATCCCGACACTCATCCTGTTCAAGGACGGGGAGCCCGCCGCCCGCATCGTGGGGGCCAAGGGCAAGGGACAGCTGCTCCAGGAGCTCTCCGCCCACCTCTAGGAGTGGCGCCCTCGGACAACGACCGGTCGGTGGGCGCCGGACGGTCGTTGTCAGCAGAGGCGCGCCGTTGACGCCGGACCAGATGATCGACCTGTCGGTCGGCGACGAGGGTCCGGCTGTCACCGACGTGCAGCACCGCCTCGAGCAGCTGGGTTTCTCCACCAGCGTCGATCCGGACGGCTCCTTCGGGCACGGGACCCGGGCGGCCGTGGAGGCGTTCCAGTACCGGCGGGGGCTGCGGGTGGACGGCGCGTGCGGCACTCAGACCTGGTCGGCACTGGTGGAGGCCGGGCGCAGACTGGGCGATCGGTTCCTCTACCGGAGAACCCCGATGCTGCGGGGCGACGACGTGGCCGAGCTCCAGCAACGGTTGAGCGCCCTGGGATTCGACACGGGCCGGGTCGACGGCATCTTCGGCGACCTGACATCGGCCGCCCTCGGCGAGTTCCAGAGCAACGTGGGGCTGCCCGTGGACGGTATTGCCGGAGCGTCGACGGTGTCGGAGCTCCTCCGCTTCGGGACCCGGCACGACGACACCGAGCTCGTCACCTCCGTGCGTGACCGGGAACGACTGCGCCAGGCACGCCGGACCCTCGCCGGGCTGCGGGTGGCCATCGGCGAGGAGGGTGGCCTCGATGCCACGGTGGCCTCGATGAGGCGCATGCTCGTCCACCACGGGGCGGCCGTCACGACCCATCACCACCCTGACGGCTCCATCCAGGCCTCCGAAGCCAATGCCGGCCGCGCCGAGGTCTACATCGGACTGCGCCTCCACCCGTCGGGACCCCACTGCTCCAGCGCGTTCTACGCCGGATACAGCTACTCGTCGGCCGGCGGGCGGCGCCTGGCCGAACTCATCCTGTCGGCCCTCACGGCCTCCTTGTCCCTGCCCGACGACGGGAGCCGGGGCATGTCGCTCCCCGTGCTGCGCGAGACCCGGATGCCGGCCGTGATCTGCGAGATCGGCCCGGCCACGGTGGTCGTCGAGCAGTCGGTCACGATTGCCCGGGCCATGGTCGATGCCCTGACCGAGTGGGTGGACACCGCTTGGGACTGAGGGTTTCTCCCCCACCTCAACCTTGACCTGACCTCGGCTTTCGAGGGTAATCCACAACCTCATGCACAGGTTGTGGACGAAGCTCTACCGCGGGTTAAGGTATAGACAATCACTCACAGTGGTCTAATCGACGCCTAACTAATTAATATGTCAAGTCAATATCACTGAGAGTGGGGGCTCAGGCGACCGACGTCTCACTTCTCCCGACCATCAACTTGTAGATGCGCTCGAGGTCCTCGAGCGTGGCGAACTCGACCACCACTTTCCCCCGTTTGGCCGACAGGTCAACCTTCACGCGCGTGTTGAGGTGGTTCGAAAGCAGCTCTTCGAGCTCGAGGATGCCGGGGGGCGGCAGCCGCGTCGGCGCCGCGGGACCAGGCGGGGTGGCCGTACCGGCCGCCGTCTGCTGACGAGGCTCCGTCGTAGGGGTGGGCGCCTCCACCGGCTCGGCCGCCTCCCGGTCCTCACCGTGCTGGCGGACCAGGTCCTCGACGGCCCGGACGGTGAGGCCCTCGGCGACGATCGCCTTGGCCAGCATCTCCTGATAGCCCCGGTCGGGTGTACCCAGCAGGGCCCGGGCGTGGCCCGGTGTGATCTGACCGTCCACGACCAGCCGCTGGACCCCGGACGGCAGCTGGAGCAATCGCAGGATGTTGGTGACCGCGGTGCGGCTCTTTCCGACACGGGTGGCCACTTGGTCGTGGGTGTAGCCGAACTCCTCGATCAGTTGCTGGTACGCCGCAGCTTCCTCGAGCACGTTGAGGTCCTGACGGTGGAGGTTCTCCACCAGGGCCTGCTCGAGGCTGTGCGTCTCGTTGGCGGTCTGGACGAGTACGGGGATCGTCTGGAGACCGGCCCTCCGAGCCGCCCGCCACCGACGCTCGCCGGCGATCAGCTCGTACTCGTCGGCCGCCTCGCTGCCGATCTGACGGACCAGCACCGGTTGGATGACACCGAGCTCTTTGATCGACGCCGTCAAGGTCGCCATGGTGTCCTCGTCGAAGCTCACACGGGGTTGCCGCGGATTCGGCGTGATGCTCCCGATCGGCACCTCACGCAGCGCGGACGACCGGTCTCCCGACACCTCAGTGGGTATGAGGGCGCTGAGGCCCTTCCCCAAGCCGCTACGACGTGCCACCGCTGACCTCCTTGGCTAGTTCGCGATAGGCGATGGCCCCTCTCGAGGCTGGATCGAAGGCGGTGATGGGCTGCCCGAACGACGGCGCCTCCGACAGCCGGACGGTCCGCGGGATCACGTTCCGGCACACCTTGGCCCCGAAATGCTGACGGACCTCGTTGGCCACCTGGTCCGCCAGTTTCGTACGGGCGTCGTACATGGTCAGGACGATTGTCGAGATGTCGAGATTCGGGTTGAGGTTGGACCCCACCAGATGGACGTTCCTCATCAGCTGGCTCAGACCCTCGAGGGCGTAGTACTCGCACTGGATGGGAACCAGCACCTCGTCGGCGGCAGCCAGGGCGTTGACCGTGATGAGTCCGAGCGACGGCGGGCAGTCGATGAGCACATAGTCGAAATCGTCGATGATCGACTGGATCGACCGCTTCAGTTTGAGCTCACGGCTGAAGGCCGGAACCAGCTCGATCTCGGCTCCCGCCAACGCGATGGTTGCGGGTGCCACGAACAGGTTCTTCATGCTGGTGGGCTCGACGCAGTCCTCGAGCGAGGCGTCCCGCATGAGGACGTCGTACATGGAGAGTTCGAAATTCCGGGCGTCGATGCCCAGTCCGGTCGTCGCATTCCCCTGAGGGTCGAGGTCGATCACGAGAACGCGGAACCCGAGCTCGGCCAGGGCCGCCCCCAGGTTCACCGACGTGGTCGTCTTACCAACGCCGCCCTTCTGGTTGGCGACGGCCAGGACGCGGGGGAGTGGGTTGGCGGATGCGGACTGCACGTCGACGGCCGTCGACGGCTGCTCCTCCGCCGTCTCCTCGGCCTTCTCCTGAGCCCGCTCCTCGACCTTCGCCTCGACCGACTCGTTCTGATCCTCGTTCAC
>CAZNLF010000114.1:8394-9169 GCA_964573595.1 uncultured Acidimicrobiaceae bacterium
CTGGCCTCCACCATCAACGCCGCTGGCTATGGTGTTACGGCGACCGTCAATACTACGGCTCAGACAATACAGAATGGCGTCTCGCAGGCTAAAGGCACAGTGCTGACCTTCGCCTCGGCCGACTCGTTCTGATCCTCGTTCACAGTGACCGCCTCGTCCACCGGCAGGCTCGGCGCCGATAGGGTTTCACTTTCCACCTGCACCGGCTCAACCGGTGCGCCTGCAGTCTCGACCACCTGGTTCGGCCCCGCATCATGCGCCACGGGCTCTTCCTTGATGGAACTCGCAACAGGGGCCGAGATAGTGACCTTACCCGAGTCCTTGCGGAGAGGCCTCGGATGACGATTATCGGAGCTGGGAGGCAGGACGTTGTCCAGCTCGGCATGAGCGGTGGCCACCTGTGAGATGGTGTCCCTCAGGCGTGTCTGGCCTCCGGCCACGACCTTCGGAGCGGGTGGGGAGACCGGCGTCTCCGCTGCTGGACGCGTGGTCGGAGGAACATCACCGGACTCGGCCGCCGACGGTGGACCGGGGGGTTGCGAGCTCTCGGAAGCCGGGGCCGGGGGAGTCTCGACCAGGGTCACGGACCCCGCCCCGGGTGCCGACTGGTTCGCTTCTGGAGTGGACTCCTGCAGGTCCTCGGGGGAGGGTTTGTTCCGACCCCGACGAAGGCCGCGCATTATCGTCTCCTCGAGTGGGCAAAGTTCAAGGACCTCATCCTCCCCCGCCGTGTAGTCGAGGTCAAGCCTTTCGCCTCAAATGTTTCACGTGAAAC
>CAZNLF010000115.1:0-9166 GCA_964573595.1 uncultured Acidimicrobiaceae bacterium
ACCACCGTCGATCTTCTCGAGGTGGTTGATGCAGCGCAGGAAGGTGCTCTTGCCGGAACCCGACGGACCGATGAGGCAGAGCACCTCTCCCGGGTCGACCGTCAGGTCGATCCCCCGCAGCACCTCGAGCCGCCCGAACGACTTGTGGACCTGGTCGGCGCGGACCATCGGCTCAGTCATGGGGGGCCACCCAGGGTGCCTCCGCCAGGGGGGCGACGGACCGCGTACGCACGTGGAGGAGCGACTCCCGTAGTCGCTGGAAGGGGGTCGGCGGCAGCGTGCGGGTCGAGCCGCGGGCGTAGTAGCGCTCGATGTAGAACTGGCCGACCGTCAGCACGGAGGTGAAGAACAGGTACCAGAGACTGGCAACCAGCAGGAGGGGCACGACCTCGTAGTTGCTGTTGGAGATGTTCTGGGTGGCCGTGAAGAGGTCGGCGACCGCGATGGCGTAGACCAGGGACGTGGTCTTGAGCATCGAGATCGTCTCGTTGCCGGTCGGTGGGACGATGATCCGCATGGCCTGGGGCAACACGATCCGGCGCATCGTCTGGAACTTGGCCATGCCGAGCGACTGCGCAGCCTCGGTCTGGCCCTCGTCGACCGAGATGATGCCGGCCCGGACGATCTCGGCCATGTAGGCCCCCTCGTTGAAGCTGAGCCCCAGTGCGCCGGCGACGAACGACGTCACCAGCACGTTGGCGTTGACGGTGACGAACGAGGGCCCGAACGGGACGCCGAAGGACAGGTGGGGATAGAGGTAGCTGATGCCTTCGTACCAGAAGATGATCTGGACCAGCACCGGGGTGCCCCGGAAGAACCAGATGTAGATCCAGGCCGAGGCGGACAAGAGCCGGCTGGGCGACAGCCGCATGACCGCCAGGGTGACGCCGAGCACGATGCCCACCACCATGGCGATCACGGTCAGCTCGAGGGTGATCACGATGCCCCGGAGCACCGGGGCGGCGAACAGGTACTTGCCGACCACGCCCCACTGGTAACGGCCTTCTCGGACGCCGCCGCGGGTGACGTGGGAGAAGAACAGGGTGTTGACCAGCATGGCCGCCAACACCACGATCACCGCGCTCGCGATCCAACGGCCCGGATGCCGCACCGGCACGATCTTCACGGCAGACCGGTCCCCGCCTCGGGCTTCAGTGCCCGGCGCGCTCCGACCTGTCAGATCCGTCATTGGGTGGACGACGGGTGTCGGCCGGGCCCCTCAGCTGGTGGCGCCGTTGATCACCGATGAGGTGACCGCTCCGGCCTGGACCCCCCATTTGGTCAGGATCTGGCTGTAGACGCCGTTGGCGATGAGTGCGTTGACCGCGGCCTGCACGGGGGCAGCCATGCCGTTCCCCTTCGGCAGGGCCAGTCCGTACGGCGCCACCTCGAAGGCGGTGCCACTGTTCTGGAACACCCCGTTGGAGGAGGCCACGATGTAGCCGGCCACCTGGGAGTCGGCGAAGCCCACCTGGGCACGGCCGCTGGAGACGGCCAGGTTGGCCTGGCTCTGGTTGCCGAAGGAGAGCACGGTGACGGTCGGCTTGCCGCCCTTGGTGCACGTCTTGGCGGTGGTCTGGGCATCGGTCTGTTCGGTGGTTCCGTCCTCGACAGCCACCGTGTGTCCGCACAACGTCGTGAGGCCGTTGAACGCCAATGGACTGCCCGTCTTCACGTAGAAGCCCTCACCGGCCGTGAAGTAGTCCACGAAGTCGACCACCTTCTGCCGGGCGATGGTGTCGGTGAACGACGACGCGCCCATGTCGTACTTGCCGCTCTGGATGCCCGGGATGATCGTGTCGAAGGTGGCGTTGATCAGCTTGGGCTTGAGCCCCAGCGTCTGGCTGATGGCGGTGGCCAGATCGGCGTCCATCCCCACGATGGTCGAGCCGTTCGACGCAATGAACTCGTCAGGGGCGTAGGTGGCGTCGAGCGCGATGCTCAGGTCGCCCTTCGACTTGACGGAGGCCGGCACTGTGGCCGCGATCGCCGCGTTCGTCGACTGTGTGGGTATGGTGGCCGTCGGCAGGGCCACCGTCGTGGTGGGCGCTGCGCCCGTGGTGGTCGAACTGCTGGAACTGCTCGAACAGGCGGCGGCCAGGACGGCGACGGTCCCTATGGTTGCTGCCACTGCGAACTTCCGGAATCCTCGTTGCAGGCTGAACACGACCCTACCTCCGGTTAGTTGTCGAGTGACGATCGCCAAGTGTGCCACGTGGCGCTCTCTCCGTTCGAATCCGCACGGTCCCCGCTCCCTGCACCCCGCCGCTGGGACCGACGGTCCATGGCCACGTGCACTCAGCCGAGCCTGAACGAGGTCATCGACAGGGATCCCGCCACGTAGCCGTCGACGAGCACCCCGGCCCCGGACCCCGCGGCGGCGGCCATGCCGGCCAAGGGGGCCAGGGGTAGGAAGTGGTCGGGGGTGGGAACGGCGAGGTCGTAGTCCGGATGGTCGACGAGGGCGGCGGTTCGCTGGGGGTCGTCCAGCATGGCCGCCGTGCACGCCTCGTCGAAGCGCCGGGCCCAGTCGTAGGCGTCCTCTGCGTCCCCCCGGCCCATGAGGGCGAGGTTGTGGACGACGTTCCCGCTCCCGAGCACGAGGATGCCGGCGCGGCGCAGCGGGGCGAGACGGGTTCCGAGTTCGAAGTGCTCGTCGTAGCCCTCGAAGCCGTTGACGGACAGCTGGATGACGGGGACGTCCGCCCTCGGGAAGACGTGGACGAGTACCGACCAGGCCCCGTGATCGAGCCCCCACCCGTCCGTGTCGAGCCCGATCCAGCGGGGCCGGACCACTTCGGCGATCTCCTCGGCGATCACCGGGGAGCCCGGCGCCGGGTACTCCGTCTCGAACAGCTGACGGGGGAACCCGTAGAAGTCGTGGATGGTCCGGGGCGCCTCCATCGCCGTCAACAGGGTCGACCCGACGTACCAGTGGGCGGAGACGACGAGGACGGCCCTCGGGGTGGGGATGGACGCGCCGAACTCCGCCCAGGCCCGGGTGTAGCGGTTGTGCTCCAAGGCGTTCATCGGGCTGCCGTGGCCCACGAACGCCGCCGGCATCAGCTCTGGTTCCACGGCCTTCCTCCGATCGGACTCCGACAGTGTCCCACGCCCGCCCGTCGGCCGACCCCTCCGACCGCCCTGCGCCCGGGGCCGCGAATCCCCTGATCGGGATGGCCGGATGCTCGGACCCTTACACTGACGGGAATGCGCCGGGTGGAACGAGTGGGGGGCGATGAGTGAGCGCGATGAGTGAGACAGCCACGGCCGGTGTGCCGGAGCCGAGCGTCGCACTCTCCCACCGCCGCGTCCTCATCGTCATCGGGGCACTGATGTTGGGGATGTTCCTCGCCGCGCTGGACCAGACCGTGGTGTCCACGGCGCTGCCCACCATCGTGGGGGACCTCAACGGTGCCTCCCATCTGAGCTGGGTGGTGACGGCGTACCTGCTGGCCTCGACGGTGTCCACGCCGCTGTGGGGAAAGCTCGGCGACCTCTACGGGCGGAAGCGGTTCTTCCAGGCGGCCATCGTCCTGTTCCTGATCGGCTCGGCGCTCTCCGGTCTCAGCCATTCGATGATCGAGCTCATCCTCTTCCGGGCCGTGCAGGGCCTCGGTGGCGGCGGACTGATGATCGGGGCGATGACCATCATCGGCGACGTGGTCTCCCCGCGCGAGCGGGGTCGCTACATGGGCCTGTTCATGGCCATGTTCGGGGTGACGTCGGTGATCGGCCCCCTCATCGGCGGCGTCTTCGTGGACTACCTGAGCTGGCGGTGGATCTTCTACATCAACATCCCCATCGGCGCGATCGCACTGGTGGTGACGGCGCTGGCCCTCCCGGGCACCTTGAGCCGTGTCCATCGGGTCATCGACTACCTGGGCACCGTCCTCATCGCCTTGGCCGCCACGTCGTTGGTGCTCTTCACCAGCCTGGGGGGCACCTCGTACCCGTGGGGTTCGCCGTTCATCATCGGCCTCGCCGCAGCCGGCGTGGTGTTCACGGTCCTCTTCCTGGTGGCCGAGCGCCGGGCCGTCGAGCCCATCATTCCGCTCCCGCTCTTCACCAACCGGGTGTTCGCCGCCGCGAGTGCGATCGGGTTCGTGGTCGGGTTCGCCATGTTCGGCGCGCTCACCTTCCTTCCCCTGTTCTTCCAGGACGTGAGGGGGATCAGCGCCATCCAATCGGGTGTGCGCCTGTTCCCCCTGATGGGCGGCCTGCTCGTCGCTTCCATCGGTTCCGGCCTGCTGGTCAGCCGGTGGGGCCGCTACAAGGTCTTCCCGGTGGTGGGCACGGCGTTGATGACGGTGGGGCTGTACCTCATGTCCCTGATCGGTGTCAGCACCGGCGCGTGGACCCAGGCCGGCTACATGGTGGTCTTCGGCCTCGGACTGGGGCTCATCCTGCAGGTGCTGACGGTGGCGGTGCAGAACGCGGTGCCCTACGAGGAGCTGGGCACGGCCACCTCCGGGGTGACCTTCTTCCGCATGATCGGAGGCTCGTTCGGGACAGCCGTGTTCGGCGCCATCTTCGCCAACCTGGTGGTCCGCAACGTGCTGGAATCGCTCCACGTCTCCAAGGCGCCCACCGGGTTCAGTCTCAATGCCGAGAACCCGTCGGTGATCCACAAACTGCCGCCGGCGCTGCAGGCCGGTGTGATCCAGGGCATCGCCCACACCATCCAGACCATGTTTCTCATCGGGGTGCCGATCGCGTTCGTCGCCTTCCTGCTCAGCTGGACCCTCCCGGAGATCGAGTTGCGCAAGTCCATCCGGACCACGGAGCCGGCCGAACAGCTCGGGCTCCCCGAGCCGCGCACGTCACTCGGTGAGGTGCAGCGGATCCTCGAGCGGGCGGCCAGCCGCGAAAACCGCGGCGAGCTGTACGGGATGCTCGCCGGACGTGCCGGACTCGACCTCCAGCCCCGGGCCAGTTGGCTGCTCTACCGACTGGCCGACCGACCCGACGCCACCGTGGAGGAGGTGGGCAGCCGTCTGAACGTGGATCCCGAGCGGCTCGCCGAAGGCGTGCAGTCGCTGGCGTCGCAGGGGATGATCGAACGCGTCGCCTGCCCCGAGGGTCACCGGTTGGTGCTCACGGCCGGCGGTCACGATGCCATCGACCGGCTCACTGCGGCGCGGCGTGACTCGATGGTCGAACTGCTCGAGGGCTGGGACCCCGAGGCCCATCCGGAGGTCATCGAGATGGTCCGCCACCTGGCCAAGGCGCTGATGGCCGATGACGACAAACTGCTGGCCGATGCTCGGGCGGCCGCCACGGTGTGATCGGGGCCGGTGTGAGGTCGGTATCCGGTCAGGATCCCGCTTCCGAGTGCCGGCTCAACCGGCTGATGGTGGTGAAGGTGCACACGTAGAGCGCGTCATCGGAGCCGGCCGCCGGGAACAGGACCGACTGGACAGGGCTGTCGGTGTCGGCCCGGGCCAGTTCGGCGCCGTTTTCGATGTCGAGGACGACCACCTGGTCGGCGCGGCGTTCCTGGTCGAAGTGCCCGGTGACCAACTCGCCGGTGGCCGGGTAGAGCACGAGGTGGCCCCCGTGCTCCTGGCTCCGCTGCCAGCGCGGGCTGAGCCCGCCGTCCGCCGCGATGTCGAAGGCGCGGAGCACCCCGTTGCCGCTGTCGTAGCCGACGGCGATCGACCGATCGACGTCGATCAGTGGGGGGTTGGCGACGAGCCCGCCCGCCCCGGTGCCCACCTCGGCACTCGAGACGGCGCCCGACCCGACGTCGACCCTGAACAGGTGGAGCGGGGCCGACGACAGGCCGTGGCCGTGGAGCGTCCCCGAGTAGCCCTCGCTCCCGTCACCGTTGTCGAGGAACCAGGCGGCCCCGAGCGCCAGCACGCAGTCCCAGCCGTAGGTCTGGCCGGCCATCGTCCGGTACTTCGCCCGGAACTGGTCATCGGGCTCGAAACCGCCGGCCCACCGGGCTCGGAGCAGGCTGGTGTCGCCCACCACGTAGACCGTGTCGTCGTCGGCGGACAGCCGGGCGATCGACGGCTCGGCGAGCTGGAGCCGGTCGACGATCTCGAGGCCCTCCGGCTCCAGGGCCACGAGCTCGCAGGGCCGGCGGGCGTCCGCCGGGACGGGCAGCCCCGGACGGGAGCCGGCGAAGTCCTTGGTGATCAGATGGCCGTCGGGCATGACGACGAACCCGTTGTAGGGGACCGGACTGGGCAGCGCCGCCGTCGCCACGACGGAGAGGTCGGGGCCGAGCCGGTGCGCGTGGTTGCCGAACACGACGTAGATTGAGCCGTTGGCGTGCGCGGCGATGCTCCCCGGCCACGTCGGCCCCCCGAGGAGGTCCGGCGAGCGGTCGACCGGTTCGAGGGTCGCCGGATCGAGCTGCTCGACGAAGGAGACGGCGTCGTCCCCTGCGGTGTGGCGGAGCAGGTAGAGCTCGCCGGGGTCCCGGGTGACGACCATGGTCGCCGCCGGGGCCAGGCGTGACACGACGTCGAGACCGCCGCCGGCTCCGACGCCCAGCGGGGCCACGCCGCGAGCCGCCTGGAGCCGTCGCGGTCCCCCGTCCTCACATGCCCACGGACCGGGCCAGTAGCCGCTCATGGTCCCGGCGTGCTCGTCAGCCGGTCGTTCCGAGGAGCGCCTCCAATGCGGTGGCCATCACGGACCTGGCCTCCACCGGCGACAGCGCCTGGTCCTTCACGAGGAGCTGGTGGGCCTCGAACGAGCAGATGACGTCGGCCGCAGCCAGTGACGCCGCCGCCCCGGCCCGGCCTTTGCGGACGAGCTCCGGCGCGAAGAGCGTCTCGATCTGGCGGCGGAGGAGCGCCCTGTTGTCCTTCAGCCTCGCGGCCAGGATGGGCTGGAACGGCGCTCGGAGCCTCGACACGGTAGCGGCGCTGCCGACCGCGTCGAAGAGGCGGAACCGCTGCTCGACCAGGACCCTCACCTTCACGACCAACAGCGCCGACGGGTCGGCGTCGAGGGGGAGGAGCGCAACCGCCCGACGCTCCATCCTCGATATTGCCGCCCGGGTGAGGTCGTCCACGTCGTCGAAGTAGCGGAACACCGATCGGGGCGAGAGCCCGGACCGGGCGGCGATCTCCTCGGTGCTCGGCCGGAGGTTCCCGTCGCCGTACAGGTCGAGGAGCGCGTCGACCACCGCCTCGCGGTTGCGCTTCCGGCGGAGCTGGCGCCCGTCCTGGCTGCCGGCCGGGGCCGCCGGTTCACGGCCGGCTGCACCGGCACTGAGCGCGTCCTGCTTCGAGGACGGCTGGCTGTCGGTGGTGGAGGCGACCATGGTGGTGTGGAGGCTACCGTTCGGCTCTGCGTCGACGTTCCGGGTGTTCTCCACCTCAGGCGGCACCGGGCGGCCGTAACGAGCACACCTCTCCCACCCGGGGATCGACCCGCCCCTCGAGGAGCTCGCGGTACGCCGACTCGACGGCGTCCGCCCCTCTGACCTGGCGGATGTCCAACCACGCGTCGGTCCAGGGGGAGAACCTCTGCCATGCCCCGGCCACGGCCTGTTCGAAGCCGTCCCGGCCCCACTCCCTCCGACGCTTGGCGATCTGGTCCGGAGCGAAGAGGAAGGTCGGGCGGGGACCGGGTAGCGAACCGGTCGACGCGGTCGGGCTCTCCCAGTGGGTGTCACCGACGATCATGCTGTAGCGCAGCCTGTCTCCCAGGAGGCGGTGGATGTCGGCGGTGACGTCCTGATTGCCGGCGACGTCGATGTAGCAGGCGTCGACGGGCGCCAGCGATCGGACCTGGTCGTAGGCGAGCACCCGGTCGTAGCAGTCGAGCGAGGAGGCGAACCCGAGATTGGCAGTCGATGTGAGGCCGAAGACCTCGATACCGGGCCGCCCGGCCAGGAGGAAGGCCGCGGCGATGGACGTCTTGGCCGACGCGCTCGAGATCAGCACGCAGGCGCTGTCGAACAGGCCGTGGTCACCGAGGAAGTCGTCGACGACGAACGATGTGACGAACAGCGGCCAGAGCAGCATCTGCTGAGGCTCACGCCCGGAGCGGTAGACGGGATCCCGGTCCACGGACGAGTACCGGTTGTAGACGCTCGGAAGGGGCTGGCGGTGGGGTACCAGGTCGGAGAAGCCGGTGCCATCGATGCGTCCCGGTCGGACGATCAGCTCGTCGGCGAGGGGGAGGTAGCCGTACAGCCGCGCCCCCTCGTCGACACCCGCCACCGAGGACTCGGCCACCTCGGCGAAACCCCAGACAGGCAGCCGGCCCCAGTGCGTACCGTCCTGGTCAGGACCGGGAAAGAACCGCCAGTAGCCCATGGCATCGCCGAACACGGCGTAGGTGATGTTGTTGGACGTCAGCCCGAACGCATCGATCCGGAGTCTGACCTCGCCCGGCCCGAGCGGTCCCGGCCCTGCGTCGGTGATCCGGACGTGACGGAGGTCGCCACGGTCGACCTCCAACTCCATGCGGCACCTCTCGTCTCGTGTCGGCGGCAATGACGGGCCCGTCGTCGGCAGGGTAACAGTTGACAGTCGAACTGCCAAGTGTTTACCGTGGGACAATCGCCGGGGACCGGGCCTGCACCACGGGCCGTCCCCGTCACAAGGGAGAGACCGTTGTCCGGTGAACTCGTGCTCGACTCGTTGCAACGCCGGATGCGGGCGATGCACTCGCTGTACTACGACGCCGTGGCGACGATGGACCTCGACCAGGTCAACCACTTCGAGCGGGAGGGAGTGTTGCCCATCGCCTTCAGCCTGTTCCACATCGTCAACATGATCGACGCGTCGTTCATGCTGATGACCGGGACCACGCCGATCTGGGACCCCTCATGGGAGCAGCGGGTGAGACCGGCGATCGCCGATCATGGGAAGCATCGCACCGTCTCCGAGATGGTCCATCAGAGGATCGGCGACTATGAGGGATTCCAGGAGTACATGTGTGCGGTGTTCGACCGGACCGAGGCCTGGCTCGACAGGCTGGATCCGGGCGAGCTCGGGCGCGTCGTGATTGAGCGCCCGCTCCCGCCCGAGGTGGCGAGCACCTACAGCGCCCGAGTGGCCGGGCCCGAAGGCATCACCCTGCTCGACGCGGCGGAATGCTGGATCTACCAGCACGGGCTGCGTCACATGGGCGAGATCGAACTTGCCCGCGGCCTGGTCGGTCTGCAGGGCATGACGTCCTGACCGCAACCCGG
>CAZNLF010000116.1:0-1874 GCA_964573595.1 uncultured Acidimicrobiaceae bacterium
CACGATGCCGATGCCCACATCATGGAGACCCCCACCTGGCTGCGCGACCATGCCGAGGAGCGGTTTCGTGACCGACTGCCGGTACTGCGCTACACCGGCGGCAACGAGCTCCGCCAGACGGGGAGTCCCGAGGAGCAGCAGCGCGACCTGATCGCATCCTTCGACCGGCTGAGGGACAAGCACGCCTCGGCGGAGTACCGCTCCGTCGAGGAGGCAGAGATCATGACGCGGAAGAACTTCGCGGCCACGGGTGGCTTCATCGCCGGCGACCGGCCCCGGGCGCTCGACCTCCTCGGGTTCAGCAGTCAGCTGATCTTCAACACGTTCCACAACGGCCGGCTCCACGACCTCGAGCACGCCGGCGACGCCGACCTGGCCTACGCAGCCGCCCGGGCCCACAACCGGGGAATGCTCGAGTTCTGCTCCGTCGATCCCCGGCTGCTCCCCACTTGCTATGTGCCGCTGGTCGACCCCGACCGGGCGATCCGGGCGACGACGGAGGCCCTCGAACAGGGTGCCGCAGCCCTGCTCGTCGCCTCGGGCTGTCCCCCGTCGTTCTCGCCGAGTCATCACGACCTCTTCGGGGTGTGGGACCAGGCCGAGGAGGCCGGCATCCCGGTCGTCTTCCACGTGGGGGGGACCGGTCCGCTGATCGATCCGAACTACTTCGCCAACGGCCTCCCCGTCCCCCATGACTTCCACGGTGGCGACGAGAACTTCCGTTCGGTCGACTACATGGGGATCCCCTTGCCACCGGCCCAGACGTTGGCCACGCTGATATTCGACGGCGTGCTCGAGCGATTCCCCCGGCTCCACATCGGGGTGATCGAACAAGGGGCGATTTGGGTCCCGTCCTGGCTCCGGCAGATGGAGTCGGCCTTCGATGCGTTCTGTCGCCACGAGGAGCGACTCCAAGCACTGTCGATGCGGCCGTCGGACTATGTGCACCGTCAGGTCCGGTTCACGCCGTATCCCACCGAGGATGTCGGGTGGATCATCGCCCAGGGCGGCACCGACCTGGTGATGTTCTCCTCCGACTATCCCCATGTCGAAGGCGGCCGGAAGCCGGTCGAGCGGTTCGAAGCGTCACTCGGGGAGGTCGGCGAGGACGTCCGGGAGCAGTTCTACGTCGACAACTTCCTGTATCTGATGGGATCCGCCGCCGCGCACCTGCGGAGCTCCGACGTAGCCACCGCATCCTGACATCAGGTCGGCGCCCTTCCGGCAGCGCTCCTCCCGAGTGCGGTCTCGACGACGCCGCGCGGAACGGGCTGGTCCCGACCGTTCGGTCGACCGTCGCTCCACCGGTTCGCCCGGCCAGTAGCTTCGGTGCGCACGAAGCCGAAGGGAGTCGACGTTGCGGGTTGTGATCGGGGAGATACTTCCCCTGGCGTTGGTGGTGACCATCTCGCCGGTCAACATCATCCCGGCGATACTCCTCCTGTTCACCAAGAGGCCCCTGGTCAGCGCGTCGGCCTTCCTCTTCGGGTTCATCGCCGGCGTCGGCGCCGTGCTCGGGCTGTTCGTGGCGATCGCCGGGGCCGTCAATTTCGCCCCGGGTTCCGACCATGCGACCTGGTCCGGAGCACTCAAGCTGGCGCTCGGGTTGTATCTCGTCGTGGCGGCAGTCCGGAAGTTCCGCAGCCGGCCACGGGCCGACGAGGAAGGCTCCATGCCGGGGTGGATGGAGGGGATGGCCCAATACTCGCCGGGGAAGTCCCTGGTGGCAGGCGTGGCGCTCGGCGCACTCAATCCGAAGAACCTGGTCGTGGGCCTCGCCGCCGCTCTCGTGGTGTCGGCTGGCGGGCTGTCGGGTGGCCAGCAGCTCGCCGCATGCGCCATCTACGTCGTCGTCGGCGCGCTCGGCGTGGCCG
>CAZNLF010000116.1:1974-9106 GCA_964573595.1 uncultured Acidimicrobiaceae bacterium
TCCATGAGCAAGGTTCAGCGGCCCCGGCGGAGCCGGGAAGAGCTCCGGGCACTGTTGATGGACGTCGGGCAGTCGATCCTGCTCGAGGAGGGGCTGGGGGCGAGGGCCGACACCTTGACGTTCAAACGGGCCTTCGAGCGGATCAGGGCGGATACCGGCGTCGGCCTGACCAACGCCTCGGTGATCGGGCGGCTCTGGACGAACCAGGCCGACTACCAGACCGATGTCTTGGTCGCGTTGGCGTCGGACCGGAGCCGGTCCACGGTGAACGAGGTGGCGGACATGGTCGCCAAGGTGCTGGAGGAATGCGATCTCTCGACGGCCGAGGCACGTGCAGCGTCACTGCGTGAGGTGTGCCGCGTTGCCGGTGAGACACAGGGCACCGCCCTCCGTCATTCGGCGAGCTGGTCACTGTGGATCAACCTCTGGGCCATGGCGACCTCCAGCAACCTTCCCGATCGGCAACACCGGATCCTCACGACACTCATGGAGGGGTACGAGGAGATCAACCAGCACGCCGAGGAAGTCTTCGGATTCCTGATGATGCTCCTGGGCTACCGCCTGCGAGACCCGTTGACCGTCCGGCAGTTCTTGAACGCGGCGGGGGCCCTGTCCGAAGGCTGCTCGCTCCGGGACCGGGTCGACAGCCAGATGGCCGGCATCGTGCGCCCGACCGGACCAGCCGGCGAGGATCAGGATTGGACGATCTACGCCATCGGGCTCGAGGCCCTCACGCGCCAGTTCTTCGAGCCCGATCCCGGCTACGGCGCCGAACCGGCGGATTGAGCCCCGCCTCTGTGGCGGTCGGCGCCCCGCCTCTGTGGCGGACAGCACCACGGCGGGCACCGTCACCCCGGATCGCCGCAAAGACCGTCGACGCAACCGGCGCGTCGACCCGGGTGCGTCCGACCCTGGTGGACGGCGCATGGGGCACACTTGAGCGTGCGCATGTTCGTGGCCGCATGGCCCGACGACCCGACGTCGGAGCGCCTGTCCTCGTTGACGCTGGGGCCCGCCGGCGGTCTCACGCTCGTCAGGCCCGGGCAGTGGCATGTCACCCTCCGGTTCCTCGGTGAGGTGACGGGGGGCATCGTGCCCGCCCTCGTTGCCGCGCTCGCCACCACGACAGCGGAATTTCCGGACCGGATCCGGTGCGAGGCCGGCCCCGGAACGGCCTGGTTCACTGGCGCCCGGGTCCTCCAGATCCCGGTCTCCGGACTCGACGAGGTGGCCGACGCCGTCCGTTCGGCGACCCTCCCCGTCATCCCCGACACCGTCCACCACCATCCGACCTTCACCGGCCATGTGACCGTGGCCCGCTCGAAGAGGGGCCGGCTCGGTGCGGCGGCGCGAACCGCGTTGGCGGGGATCCCCTTTTCGGCGTCGTTCGAGATCGATCATCTCGACCTCGTGGCCTCGCAGCCCTCCCCGGAGGGCCCCGGATACACGACGCTGGCGCGGGTTCCCCTCCACGGATGATCGGGTACCCGAGGAACGACCGCATCCGAGCCACTCCGGCCTCTGGGTCCGGCACCCGTCGTTGCCACTCGGGGTGGGCCGTTCAGACCTTCCACGCAGGTCAATCCCAGGTGTCTCCCACGCAGGGATCCGAACCCGTGGTCACGGACAGGAGCCCACCTCCGACCTCGTCGCGGCCGGAGGGCAGGTGGTACCCGTGGCGGACACATATCCGCTGCGAGTGAATGACATCGATGTGGTTCCACTCGGCACACGGGGGATTCCGAGTCCGGGCCTTGTCAACCCGACAAGCGCAGGAGTACCCTGAACAACTAGTGGATACAAATATGTACTCAGTGGAGCCCCCCCACGGCCTCGCCGAGCGGATCCGCTCCTACCGTCTGAAGCACGGGATGACACAGCGGGAGCTGGCCGATCAGCTCGGCGTCACCCAGCAGTCGGTCGCCCGATGGGAGCAGGGGTCGCCGCCGAGGAGGTACATGTTCCGCGCCATCGAGTCGCTGCTCGAGGAGCAGGGCGCGGACCACGAATCCACCGACCTCGCCGAGATCATCGGCATCCGTCCTCCGGCCGTCGGGCGCGTTCAGACGCGTGGTACCGAGGATGCCCGGAAGGCCTATGTGCAGGGCTGTCTCAAGCTCCTCCAGCGCGGTGAACGGCTACCCAACCGGGTGCTCCTCCTGCTCGCCGACGAGCTCGGCTGGGACCCCGACACCGACTGACCGAGGGTGGCCATCCGCGAGGCAGGTGAGACCGAGCCGCGCTGGAGCGATCGGAGTCATGACCGGTGGGTGGCGATGACCGCCGACCCATAGCGCTCCAGGCCTCCGAGGGCGGCCGAGAGCGATGCACCCGGCACGGAGACCCCCACCCAGGTGACGCCCAGGTTCGCCAGCTGGTCGAGCGCCGCCCTGTGCGCCTCGGCGTCGAACGTCTCCTCGAGGCGGCCGCCGGCGGGCGTGCTGAAGGCGATGTCGATGTCCGACCGGGCTCGCCCCTCCTCGTCGACGAACTGCCAGAGCTCGTCGAGCATGGTGGCGAGCTCGCCCACCGTCTCGAGCGGTGGTGTCTTCGTGGTGGCCGAGAGGGACCTCGGCGCGGGGAAGGGCGTCCAGCCGTCTCCGTATCGGGCCACCCGGCGTCGAGAGAGCCGGCTGTTGCCCCCGATCCAGATCGGCGGAGCGATCCCGGGCTTGGGATTCGCCGTCAGCCCCTTGGCGTCGATGCCGATCCCCTCGAAGGAGAAGTCGTCCTCGGCCCACATGCCGCGGAGGACCTCGACGGCCTGGTCGAACAGGGCGTTGCGCTGCTCGAAGTCGATGCCGAGACCTCGGTACTCCCCACGCAGATAGCCGGTGGCCACGGCGAGGGTGAAGCGGTCGTTTGACAGCATGGCCAGGGTGGCCACCATCTTGGCCACCACGAGGGGGTGCCGGTAGGGGAGCACGACGATGTTGGGGATCAGGCGGATCCTCTCGGTCACGGCGGAGCAGAACGTGAGCGCCACGAAGGGATCCAGAGCATCGTGCCCCCCGGCTTTGAGCCAGCGGTCCGTCGGCGCCGGATGATCGGTGAATCCGATTCCGTCGAAGCCGGCGGCTTCGGCAGTCCGGGCGAACTCGGTGACGGCCGCCCTCGTCATCAGCTCCGGGCTGGCCGGATGGGTGATCAGTGGGTAGGTGACGGAGAATTTCATCTGGTCTTCGAGCCTTCTGCGAGCCTCCGCTTCAGAGGCTGGGACGGTCGGGTCCGCATCCCGGGTGGAGACGGCATCGACCGATTCGGAGGAACCCTAACGCGGTGATCCCGGCCGTCGGGGGCCGGTCAGCGCGCCGGACGCGACAAGAGGGGCCGAAGCCCCTCTCGTCGCGTGCGATTCCGGATGGAGGCGTTGGCTCAGGGATCGGTGACCGAGAGTGATCCACCGGTGACCGTGAGCTCCTTGAGCCCCTTCGGGCCCTTGAGGCTTGCGCTCGTTCCGTGGCTGTTGGTCTTCAACTTCAGGGTCGGCTCACAGCCGAGGGAGGTGTAGGTATCGGCCTGCGCCTGCGCACCGGTCTCCTGGGCCTGGGTGACCTCGGCGATCGTCGCCGGGCTGCTCGGGCTGAGCGACGAAGAGGTGCCGCCCGCAAACGAGCCCGTCGCGGTGCCGCCCGAGAACTTGAACCCTGTGGGCGAGAGGCTGAGGCTGAGCATGTCACCGGTGACCGTGGTGTTGGCGATGCTGTCGCTGTTGCCGCTCTGCCACTCGATCGACACATCGAACTCCGCGGTGCTTCCCGAAAGGAGGGCGGAGCAGGTGGCCTGCGGATTGCTGCCCGGATGGGAGGGGTCTGTCACGAGGGTCAGCTTCTTGATCCCGGTGATGGGTGCGCTGTTCGTGCCATCGGTGGCGTTGCCCGTGCAGGTGGCGGTCCCCTTGGCCGACACGGCTGTCGGCCCGGGTGATGCGAACGTCGTGGTGGGCAGTGCTGCGACCGCCGGCACCGAATCGGTCGGCGATGCATTCCAGTTGTTCTTCAGCGTGGGTGACAGCTTCGCCGTGTCGGCGGTGGTGCAGGTGGCGCTGCTGCCGGGTCCGGCCACGATGACGACCTTTGCCGCTGATGCAGGTAGAGCGGTCACGGCGATGACCCCACCGGCCGCCAACCCGGCAGCCAGTGCAGATTTGAGAACCGTCTTGAGCATGCAATATCCCCCCGCTAGATGAGCGCCCCTTCTGGGCATGCCCCGATGTGCTGCCAGACGATAACCGCACGCCGGGTCCGGGGCAATCGGGACGGGCCGTCGACACCACCTCCCTCATCCGGTGCCGGGCCCTCATCCGGTGCAAGGCCCAACCCTAGGTAAGGGGAGGTGGCGATCCTTCGGCGCTGGCCGACAACGCCGGATCCCAGTCGCACACGACGCACGCATGGTGGAACACGGCATGGGCGAACTCCAGAGCCGCGGCCCGGGGGTCCGGGCTTTGGCAGACGTCGCTCCAGGGGAGGACGTACTCGCCGAGCGCGGCATCCCAGCGGGCGGACTCGGGATCCAGGGTGGCTCCGGCGAACCCCGGAGCGGCGGGGTGGGCGTACGCGTAGAACGCGGCCTCGGGGGATCTCGGGTCGCCCGGCCACCAACCGATCGCCACTTCCTGCGCGTCCATCGCGTTGCGCATGATGAAGTCGGCTGACGGCGGAGCGGCCGGTTGGCCGGAGAACAGGCTCACGGCGAGATCGAACGACCCCCACCACGCGTTGACCGGTGTCGAGCGTCCTCGGTAGGGAGCCCGGAACGAGGCGAGGACGAGTGCCGCCTGGGTGGCGGCGGCGAAGTAGGAGGCGACCCGGTCGGCGTCGTACCGGGCGTGGTCGTCATCGACGTCGAGCGGTGTGGTCCAGGGGACCTCTTGGGGCGTCATGTTGATCTCCACCGGGCCGACCAGATCGCGGACCGTCCCCAAGACCTCGCGGGTGACGGTGCCCACCGGACGGTCCGGCACGAGGGGGACACGTCCGACGCCACCGGCGCTCGTCTCGACGACCGCCTCGTTGACCCGCAGATCGAGCGCGACCACGAACGCACCCGAGCCGTCGGGGGCCGGAAGCGGTGCGGTCTCCCACCCCCTCGGCGTGAGCCGCAGCGCAGCGTGCTGGAGCTGTGGCTCGGGCGGCGCGAGGGCCACCGAGATCTTGCCGAGCACCTGGGTGTGCGCGTGGAGTGTGTCGCACGTGTCGGCCCACTCGTCGTAGGAGACGGTCGGCCACACGGGAGGCATGGTCGGACGTTATCAACCGGGCCGCAGGGTCGCCTCGGCGCCGCGCTCCGGTGGCCGGAGCGCCGTCCCGGATGGCGAAGTGCCTCGGGGTCGCCACGGGCCAGCACCGTCGGCGAGGACCCCGTTCCCTCAGAGGTCGATGACCGTACCTGGCCTAGTATTCCCCCATGCCTGGATCCCCTCCGACGCCCCCGAGCTACGATCCCGAGGCCGTCCGCACCAAGTACCTCGCCGAGCGGGACAAGCGGCTGGTCCCCCACCGGGCCGACATCCGCGACCTGCGGACCGACGAGCACTTCGCCCGCTACCGTGACGACCCCTTCAAGCCGTTCATCGAGCGCGACCCGCTCGCCGAGGACGTCGATGTCGTGATCGTGGGCGGGGGGATCGCCGGAATCCTCGCCGGCGCCCGGCTCCGCCAGGCCGGCGTGGGTCGGATCCGCATCATCGACCAGGCGGGGGGTATCGGGGGTACCTGGTACTGGAACCGCTACCCGGGCGTGATGTGCGACGTCGAGTCGTACATCTACATGCCGATGCTGGAGGAGCTCGACTACGTACCCACCCAGCGATACGCGTTCGGCGGGGAGATCCTGGGCCACCTCGAAGCGATCGGTGACCGGTTCGACCTCGTGGACGACGCCCTGTTCCACACCGGGGTGACCCGTGCCGAATGGCAGGAGGGCACGGACCGCTGGCAGATCAGTACCGACCGCGGCGACCAGGTCACCTGCCGCTGGTACGTGCTGGCCGTCGGGATCCTCAACCTCATGAAGCTGCCGACCATCCCGGGCATGGAGGACTTCGCCGGGCGCTCCTTCCACACGGCTCGGTGGGACTACGAGTACACCGGAGGCGGGCCGGGTGAGCCCCTCACCGGCCTGGCGGACAAGGTCGTCGCCCTCATCGGTACCGGGGCGAGTGGCATCCAGTGCGTGCCGCCGTTGGCCGAGTCGGCGAAGCACCTGTATGTGTTCCAGCGGACGCCGTCAGCCATCGGTGAGCGGGGCAACCGACCCACCGACCCCGAATTCGCCCACACCTTGGAGCCGGGTTGGCAGCGGGCCCGGATGGACAACTTCCAGGGGCTCATCATGGGCCGACCGGTCGAGGTCGACCTGGTGGACGACGGGTGGACGCGCGACTACGCCGTCACCCGGAACGCCCCGCGCCACAAGGGCATGACGATGGAGGAGTACCTGCGCAGCGCCGAGGAGATCGACTACCAGGTCATGGAAGCGCACCGACGCCGGGTCGAGGAACTGGTGGCCGACCCGGCCACGGCGGAGATCCTCAAGCCGTACTACCGCTACATGTGCAAGCGGCCGTGCTTCCATGACGAGTACCTGCCGGCCCTCAACAACGCCAACGTCACCCTGGTCGACTGCCCGGCCGGGTTCGAGCGGATCACCGAGCAGGGCCCGGTCGTCGACGGGCATCAGTACGAGGTCGACTGCATCGTCTACGGCACCGGCTTCGAAGCCGAGCTCACCCCGCTCTTCCGTCGCGCCGGCCACGAGATCGTCGGTCGCGGTGGCGTGACCCTGGCCGAGAAGTGGGCCGACGGTGCCGCCAGCCTGTTCGGGATGATGAGCCGTGGCTTCCCGAACCTGTTCGTCATGCCGGCGCCGGGACAGCAGGCGGTGGTGACGGTCAACTACACGCAGTTGGCCGTGCTCGGGGCCGAGTTCATCGGTGACACCATCGCCCTGCTCGAAAAGCGGGGCGTCGAGGTGGTCGACGTGAGCGCCGACGCCGAGGAGGCCTGGACGAAGGAGATCGTCAATTCCTTCGTCGACGGCACGGCCATGCTGTCCGCCTGCACGCCGTCGCGCATCAACAACGAGGGCCACCCGGAAGAGATGAACCCCCGCAACGGCAACTACGGCC
>CAZNLF010000117.1:0-9051 GCA_964573595.1 uncultured Acidimicrobiaceae bacterium
CCACCCAGTACCAGTCGGCGAAGTGGGCCGACGTGGTCCAGGTCTTCTGGCCGTTCAGCCGCCAGCCGTCGCCGTCCCTGGTGGCCTTCAACTGCATCGATGCAGCGTCCGAACCGGCGTTGGGCTCCGAGTACCCGACGGCGAACTCGACCTCGTTGCGGAGGATCTTCGGCAGGAACTCCTGCTTGAGCTGGTCGCTGCCGTGGCTGATGATCGTCTTGCCGATGATGCCGACGCCCTTGCCGATCTGCGGACCCCCGCGGGCGGCCAGCGCCTCGTTCAGGAGGTACTCGTAGATCCCCTCGCCGTCGGAACCGCCGTACTCCTCGGGCCAGGTGATGCCGAGCCAGCCCTGCTCGCCGACCTTGGCCATGAACTTGCGCCGCAGCGGCGTGTCGACGATCTGGGCCATGTTCTCACGAGTGACGTCGAAGACCTCGGGATCGTCGTTGGCGTCGAGGAACTCCTCGACCTCCTTGACGAAATCGAGCTGTTCGGTGGTGAACTCGAAGTCCATGGACGGGCCTCCATCGTGCGGTCGCGGCACGGCACCGCGGTGGTTTCCTGACTGACCGTCAGATACTGTGGACATCATAGGATGGGGAAGCCGGAGAGGCCAGCGTCCCGGTCCATCCCGTCGGTCGGATCGCCCGATTCCGGGGAGGAGACGCCCGGGCGGCAGGCTCGGGCCCGACGAGAGCCTGATCAGTGCCGGTCGACCCAGTCGGTGGGGGTTGCCGCCGTCTCGAGGAAGGAAGCCCAGAACAGATGACCCAGAACCGATGACCCAGATCCGATGAGAGGCATCGTCAGCATCGCCGGCTACGTCCCCTACCGCCGGCTGCAGCGCTCGGCCGTCGCCGAGGTGTTCGGCAGCGGGGGCGGCAAGGGCACCCGCTCGGTGGCCTCCCACGACGAGGACACCACGACCATGGGCGTGGAGGCCGCACGGCTGGCCCTCCGCCCGGTGCCGGCGGCGGCGCCCGGCACCATCTGGTTCGCCACCGCATCCCCCGCCTACCTCGACAAGACCAACGCCACCACGATCCATGCCGCCCTGCGCCAGCCCGCCGACGTGGCCGCCTATGACTTCGGGGGTGCCCTCCGCTCGGGGACCGGTGCGCTCCGGTCGAGCCTGGTGGCGACCGGCACCGGCACCACGCTGGTCGTCCTGTCCGACGTGCGCGACGGGCTGCCGACCTCCGCCGACGAGTCGGCGGGCGGGGACGGGGCCGCCGCGGTGGTCGTCGGTGACGACGAGCCGGGAACTCCGGTGATCGCCGAGTACCTGGGTGGAGCCTCGGTGAGCGACGAATTCCTCGACCGCTGGCGGACCGCCGGCGACCGCCGCTCCCGACTGTGGGAGGAGCGGTTCGGGGAGACCCGGTACGTGCCGCTGGGGACCCAGGCGTGGGAGGCCGCGCTCAAGGATGTCGGTATCTCCGCAGGACAGGTGGACCGAGTCGCGGTGACCGGCATGCACGGGCGAGCGGTCAAGGCACTCGCCCGCAAGCTCGGCGTCGGGGACGGGGCGCTCGCCGACGATCTCACCGGTACGGTCGGGCAGACCGGTGCCGCCCATCCCGGCCTCGTGCTCGCCTCCCTCGTCGAGGAGTCCCGGCCGGGCGAGGTCCTCGCCGTGGTCGCCCTGGCCGACGGGGCCGATGTCATGGTGTTCCGGACCACGGAGGCGCGATCGACCTGGTCACCCGCCGAGGCGATCGCCGACCAGATCGCCGCCGGCGCCGACCTCCCGTACGGGAAGTTCCTGTCGTGGCGCGGCATGGTCACCCCCGAGCCACCCCGCCGACCCGAGCCCCAGCGGGTCTCGTCGTCGGCCGCCTGGCGGAACGAGGACTGGAAGTTCGGCTTCGTCGGGTCCAAGGACCGGACGTCCGAGGCGGTGCACCTCCCCCCGTCCCGGGTATCGATGAAGGGGGGTGCGGTGGACGACATGGACCCGATCGGACGGGCCGACGCCGAGGCGACGATCGCCACCTACACCATCGACCGGTTGGCCTACTCGCCGAGTCCACCGATCGTGTTCGCCGTCCTCGACTTCGACGGTGGTGGCAGGTTCCCGGTGGAGCTGACCGACGTTGACCCCGATGCCGTCGATATCGGGGACCGCGTCGCCATGACGTTCCGCAGGCTGTTCACCGCCGACGGCATCCACGACTACTTCTGGAAGGCCAAGCCCGTCGGGCACTCCGACGCCGCGGCATCGGCGGCGTCGGGCCCCGGCCCGACTTCGGCGGCACCGGGCTCCGACGACGTTCGCAGCAGAGGAGACAGATGAGTTCGCACGGGATCAAGGACAGGGTGGCCATCGTCGGGATGGGCTGCACCCGCTTCGCCGAGCACTGGGACAAGGGCCTCGACGACCTGATCGTCGAGGCCGCCGGTGACACCTTCGCCTCGGCCGGCATTACCAAGGAGGACGTCGACGCCTACTGGTTCGGTACCGCCCAGTCCGGGATGAGCGGGATCACCCTGGCCCGTCCCCTCCAGTTGGAGGGGAAGCCGATCACCCGGGTGGAGAACTACTGCACGACCGGCTCCGAGGCGCTCCGGGCGGCGGCCTACGCAGTGGCCTCGGGCGCCTACGACGTGGCCATGGCCGTCGGCGCCGAAAAGGTGAAGGACTCCGGGTATCAGGGACTGAACGCCTTCCCCATTCCCAACGACGGCACACAGCGCACGCTCACCGCGGCGGCGATGTTCTCCATGGTCGCGCCGGCCTACGGCAAGAAGTACGGGGTCACGCCGGACGAACTCACCGAGGTGCTCGCCCGGATCTCGTGGAAGAACCATCAGAACGGGGCGCGCAACCCGAGGGCGCAGTTCCGGAAGGAGGTCTCCACGGAGACCATCTGCGCGTCGCCGCGCGTCGCCGGCCGTCTCGGGGTGTTCGACTGCGCCGGTGTCGCCGACGGGGCCGCCGCCGCCATCGTCGTCCGCGCCGAGGATGCCTACCGGTACACCGACAAGCCGATCTTCATCAAGGCGCTCTCGTTCTCGGCGGGCAGCGGCTCGGGGCTCATCGACCCCGAGTACGACTACACCTGGTTCCCCGAGTGCGCCCGGGCCGCCGAGGACGCCTACCAGCAGGCGGGCATCACCGACCCCCGTCACCAGCTGGCCATGGCCGAGGTGCACGACTGCTTCACCCCGACCGAGTTGGTCCTCATGGAGGACCTCGGGTTCGCCGAGCGCGGCACCGCGTGGAAGGAGGTGCTCGCCGGCACCTTCGACCGCACCGGCGAGTTGCCGGTCAATCCCGACGGGGGCCTGAAGAGCTTCGGCCACCCGGTAGGTGCGTCGGGCCTGCGCATGTTCTTCGAAGCCTGGTTACAGCTCCGCGGTGAAGCCACGCCGGAGCGGCAGATCGATACCGACCGGAAGCTGGCACTGACCCACAACCTGGGCGGCTATCCGGGCGAGATGGTCGCGTTCGTGTCGGTGGTGGGTACCGAGCTCGGCTGACCCGGTCTCAGCGGGGTTCGATCGACTCAGCCGAACCGGGACCAGGGTGATCGACCCAAGCTCAGCCGGACCGACGGCGCTCAGCCGGACCGACCGGGGCTCAGCCGGACCGACGGGGCTCAGCCGGACCGACCAGCCGGACCGACCGGAACTCAGATGCTGGCGGGACCGAGCCGACCGCGCGCTCAGCAGGTGGCGGGCTCGGGCGCCTGTGCCTGTCGCTCGTCGAGGAACGCCCACCATGCATCGGCCGCCCTTCGGGCCGACTCGCCCACGTCGGCGGAGTCGACACCCAGCACGAACAGCGCCTCGAGGGCCCACTCGCCGTGTTCGGCGTCCATGGCGGCGTGCACGTCCCAGAATTCGGTGCCGTCGGCGTCCAGACCGTACTGGTGCCGGAGGCCCTCGGCCTTCGTCGACGCGATGCCCGAAGCCTGGGTCTCGTAGGCGGCCAGCCCGGCGAGCGTGGCCGCCGGGCCGTCCTCGGTCAGATCGAGATAGGTCTGCACCAGTGCCTCGGCGGCCGGCCCCGGAACGGTCGACGTCGCTGTTCCGCCGAGCGACGATGCGAAGCGATCGAACAGGGTGAGATGGGGTTCGGGGCGGCCCAGCTCGTCGCTGAGGTTCCGGCTCACCATGGACTCGGCCTCGACCTCCCCGTCGTCCCGCAGCTGCACGACGGTGGCGGAGAGCACGGCCGGGAGCGCCACTTCGAACGCCCGGTAGTGCACGGCGTACTCGGCCAGCTCGTCGTCGGTCAGGAGTCCGGCCTGCCACCGCTGATAGAAGGGGTGACTGAGGAGTCGGCGTCCCTCCAGAGCCGCGTCGACGGCGTCGGACAGAGGTGTCTCGCCGTGCACACCTTCTTGGGCATGGGTTGAAGTCATGCCGCATACTACCGAGGAGCCGCAGGGGCCGCAGGGGCGGGCCGGGGCCGGCCTCAGTGGGCGGCGACCGCCTGGTTGGAGGGGTGTGCGTACCTTCCGCTCATGTACACAGGGATCCGGGGCATCCCGGCTGGGAGCTGGTCCGGGGTGACGTTCGGGCTCAGGTAGTGGAGCTTGCGCTCGCGTTCCTCGGCACCCCGGCGCAACCGGACGAGGACGGCCACGTAGGCGGCCAGGACCACTGCGGACAGGACGGACACGATCCAGGCGTCGCCGGCGCCGGGCACGAACCCGATCATGAGCGTGCTGAGGAAGACGAGTGCGATGATCCCGAGAGTGGTCCGTCGCCGGTGACGGACCAGCTGGCGGGAGCGGGCGTCGAGAGGTTGCAGCTCGGACCCCGTCCGTCGGGACTCGGTCCCTACGTCGGTCACCGTGTCGAGGTCCCGATAGGTCCGGACCGGAACGGCGGCCCCGGCACCGACCTGCCGGACCGGCACCTCCGGCAGCGCGTCGCCGAGGAACGCCAACGCTGGGCGGGGGAGCTGGGCGGCTCCGACCACGGTGAGGACGGGCACCGCCGAAACCTCGGGATAGGCGCTGGACCGCTCCGATCCCGACGCTCCAGCCGACCGCAGACGGAAGGCGGGGGTCACGAGCGGCTCGGGTGCGGAGTGTTCGAGGACCCGCAGGGAGCGGTGGAAGCGTGAGATCGAATTGCTCCCACCCGCGGCCTGGGACCGGCGCTTCATCAGATTGGGACCCAAGATGACGATCCACGCCCCCGCAATGATGACCACAAGGATCACGGGCATCAGCTCCTCCACTAACCCTGTGTGCACAAAAAACCCTAACCACAGCCAATTACGCAATGGTGGATGGTCGGGCCCGACGGTGTCGCCTGGAGGCCACAGGTATCGATTTCGGCACCAGGGACGCCCCACGGGTCTGCGTCGGCAGGGCCGGTAGGGTCGGGCAGGTGACCGTCTTCTGGATCCTGATGGCGGTCGCCGCGGTGGCCGCGTCCGTCGACTGGACGGCCGTCGCTCGCTCCGATCCGCGGCTCGAGTACGCGGCCAAGCCGACGGTCCTCGTTGCGCTCACCGCCGCCGCCGCTGTCATCCCCGCCGGACGGATCGACCTGGTGGAGCGGCGATGGTGGTTCGTCGCCGCCCTCGGTTGCTGCCTGGTGGGCGACGTGCTGTTGATGCTGCCGCGACACACCTTCCTCCCGGGCCTCGCCGCCTTCCTGATCGGCCATGTCCTCTTCATCGTCGGGCTGCTCCAACCGCCGTCACCGCCGGGCGTGCCGCCGTTCTCCTTCTCCACCGCCGGTCTGTTGGTGGCGGCCTCGGCCGTCGTCGTGACCGAGGCCATCCCGGGGTCGGTGCTCGTCCGGTCCCTCTGGCACACCGGCCGGCGCCCACTCATCGGGCCGGTGTGCCTCTATGTCGCCGCCATCGCCACCATGGTGGTCATCGCCACCAACGTCGGCATCCCCGAGGCCGCGGCCGGCGCCGCGCTCTTCCTTCTCTCCGACACCCTCTTGGCCCTGGACCGGTTCGTACGACCGATCCCCAACGGGAAGCTCAGTGTCCACGCCACATACCACGTGGCCCAGGGACTGCTGGTGCTCTCGCTCCTCCACTGACCCCCCTGCCCGACCGGCTCCCTGGAGCGACCGACTCCCGTGCCCGACCGACTCCCCGGCCCGACCGACTCTGCGGCCCGACCGCTTCCGCCGCCGCTGAGGTCAGGGCACGGCGAGGAGCTCGGCGCACCGGGTTCCTCTGGCCAGCAATGGCGAGGGAGGCAACCCGTCGAGGACGGTCAGGAAGGCCGGAGCCGGGTCAGTCGAAGATCGGCGGTACGTCGCGGCTGCGCTTCAGTTCGAAGAAGCCGGGGGTCCCGGCGACCGCCAGCACCCCGTCCCACAGCACGCCGGCGGCCTCCCCCTTCGGGGCGGGCGTGATCACCGGGCCGAAGAAGGCGACGCCGTCCACGCTGATGACCGGTGTGCCCACCTCGTAGCCGACCTGATCCATGCCCGCATGGTGCGACTTCTTCAACGCGTCGTCGAACTCGTCGGTGTCCGCCGCGTCGGCGAGGGACAGGGGCAGGCCGGCCTCCTCCAACGCCTCTTCGATGGTGGCCCTGTCCTTGGACTTCCCCTCGAGATGGAACCGGTTCCCGAGGGCGGTGTAGAGCGGCAACAACACGTCGGGGCCGAACTCCTGCTCGGCGGCGATGCACACCCTGACCGGCCCCCAGGCCTCCGCCAACAGTTTCCGGTACTCGTCGGGCAGGTCCTCCTTTTCCGAGTTCAGGTAGGCCAGAGACATGACATGCCAGCGCACCTCGATCGGGCGGACCTCGGCCGCGGCCAGAATCCACCGGGAAGCGATCCACGCCCAGGGACAGAGCGGATCGAACCAGAATTCAGCCAGGGACCTCCCGTCGGCGACCTCGGGCGTAACTTTGTCGGTCAAGGCTTGTCCTGGCAACGGTTCTTCCTCCCCATCGGCGTAACAAGGTCCAACACGCAAGGATGGCCATCTCTTCCCCCGGGGCGAGGCGCCCCCTCGACGGGGAGGTATCGAGGAGGATCACCCCGAGGGCACCCACGCGGATCCCGCCGGCAGGCGCCAGGATCGGGGGGCCGAATGCGCTCCCGCCGGCAGACGAGGAATCAGACGGCACGGACGGATGCCGCAGGATCGGATGCGGGTCACGCCGGACGGGGCCCGAGACATGCTCGAACCGAAGGAGACACCACCGATGAGTCCGAACACCGAAGACATCCCCCCCATCGAGGACTGGCATCACCTCCTCGCGGGCCGCGTCGCCGTCGTGACCGGGGCCGGGGCCGGCATAGGCGCAGCGATCGCCACCCTCTTCGCCCAGCACGGTGCCCGGGTCGAGCTGGCCGACGTGGACGCCGATCGTGCCGATCGCGCTCGAGCGTCCATCGAGGCGTCCGGTGGCTCGGTGGGCTCGCACGTCCTCGACGTCACCCGGCCGGCAGACGTCGGACGACTGGCCGACGAGGTGCTCTCTGAGCATGGTCGGGTCGATGTCCTGGTCAACAACGTCGGCGACTATCGACCACTGGTCCGCTTCGAGGAGTCCTCCCCCGAATCGTGGAACACCATGTACGCCATCAACCTGGGGCATGTCTTCTGCGTGACGCGCGCCTTCCTCGGTGGCATGACGGATCGTGGCAGTGGGTCGATCATCAACGTGCATTCCGTGGAGGGGATGCGCGGCTATCCGGGTGACCCCGTCTACGCGGCCATGAAGGCCGCGGTCGCCCACTTCACCACCAGCCTCGCCGTCCGAGTCGGACGCCGGGGAGTCCGGGTGAACGGGATCGGCCCCGATCTCACACAGACGCCGCAGGTGGACTACCTCACGGGCTACGAGGACCGCGAGGACCTGTGGGAGTCATGGGCGCCCGTGGGTCGGGTCGGGCGGCCCGCGGACCAGGCCAGGGTCGCCCTCTTTCTGGCTTCTGACCTGTCCAGTTTCGTCACCGGTCACAACATCCCTGCCGACGGAGGCACGAGGGCGGGCGGCGGCTGGTTCTACTCGCCGACCGCCGGGCGGTTCGTCAATCGTCCGAGGTCACTGTGAAGTTGGGGGACGGCGGGTCAACCGTCGGTGCGCGGTATCGGATCGGGGGGTCCGGCGGGAGTTGCTCGGGCCGACCAACGACCCTCCCGCAGATCCACGGCCACGGAAAGTCCGAATGCATCGGACACGGCCCTCCCGGTCAGCACTTCGGAGATCGGCCCGGCCGCCACGACCCGGGCATTCCGCATCAGCGCGGCGTGGGTGACCCCGGGTGGGATCTCCTCGACATGGTGGGTGACGAGCACCATCGGGGGGACCGTCGGATCGTCGGCCAGGGCGGCAAGGCGGGCCAGCAGCCGCTCCCTCGCTCCCAGGTCGAGTCCGGCGGCCGGCTCGTCCATCAACAGCAGATCCGGTCGTCCCATGAGGGCCCTGGCCAGCAGGACCTGTTGGCGCTCACCCTCCGACAGCAACCCGAAGGGTCGATCGGCGAACCCATCCGAGCCGAACCCCGCAGCGGCCAGTAGCCGCCGCGCCTCGTCGCGGTCGCCGTCGCCGTACTCGTGCCACCACGTCTCCAGAGCCGCGTGCCGGCCGGTCAGCACCACGTCGAGGGCCGCCAACCCCGGCCGCAGGGTGCGGCTCACCGAGGCGCTGACGATGGCGATGCGCTTCCGGAGCTCGCGCATGTCCACCCGACCGAGTCGCTCCCCCAGAATGTCCACGATGCCGCTTGTCGGCCAGAGTGAGGAACCGACGACCTTCAACAGGGTGGTCTTTCCGGAGCCGTTCGGACCGAGCAACGCCCAACGCTCGCCCCGGCGCACCTGCCACGAGACGTCGTCGAGGAGTGCGACACCGTCCCGCACCACCGAGACATGATCGAGCTGGACGACCGGGTTGGCCGGTGGATCACGATCCGACACCGGGTCGGACATCGGATCGGTGGTCATCGGGCCCGGAGCATAGGCGGGAGCCTCGGACCGCCGATTCAGAGCGGCTGGCCGACGCTCAGCCGGCAGGCGGGTGGACATCGGGGAAGCACATGCGGCCTACGGTTGCCACCAGCGGTGCTTCGGTCGGTCCCCATGCAGAGTGGGCTCTC
>CAZNLF010000118.1:0-9018 GCA_964573595.1 uncultured Acidimicrobiaceae bacterium
ACGACCTCTTCGGCCAGGCGATCCAGAGTCCTCCCGACGGGAAGACCTCGCCGGCCAGTGCATCCATCCGACGATCGAGTGGGGCGACACTCGTGAAGAAGGCCACCACGACGTCGGCTCGGCCGCGCAATCGCTGCCTGACGGACACATCCGGTGGCAGATCGATCTGCAGGCCGGGCGGCGCATGGACGAGCACGAGGACTGAGCCCTCGACAATCCCCAGGTTCTTCGCCAGCGGAGTCGTTGAGTATCCGGCCAAGACAAGGATCTTCGCACAGGGGTGCCCTCAGGTCGGAGCACTCAGGTGGGCCCGCACGAGAGGCCCGAGCCGATCTATCGGTCGGCGCGGTGAGCGACGAGTACGGGGATGACCCGGGTGGTTGCGGCCTGGTATTCGGCGTAGGGCGGGTAGTTGGCCACGGCCCGCTCCCACCACACCGCCTTCTCGTCGCCCGTGACCTCCCGGGCGACGTAGTCGTGGGGCTCGGGACCGTCCTGGATGACCAGCGCGGTCGGATCGGCAACGAGGTTGTAGTACCACGAGGGATTGGTCGGCATCCCGCCCTGCGACGCCACGAGGGCGTACTCACCTTCGTGCTCGACCCGCATGAGCGCCATCTTCCGGACCTTGCCGCTCTTGTTGCCGCGGGTGGTCAGCACGATGATCGCCAGACCGGTGTCCATCAGGGTGTTGGCCCGCTCGCCATTCGACGCCTCGTACTCGGCGACCTGGTCTCTGACCCAGTCCCAGGAACTCGGCTCGTACTCTCCATTGATCGGCATTCCTGCAGAGTATTGGCTCAACCGGTCGGTCGGCCACCGGATCGGACCTCACCGGGGCCCCGTCCGCTGGGCTCCCCGGCCCGATCGCCCTGGAGACCCGTTCGCCCCGGGGCCCCGATCGCCCGGGGGGGGTGGGCACCCTACCCTCGTCGGCAGACCGTTGGTCCGCTGCTCCCCCGGACGGGGACCGGCCGGGGTGACCGGATCACCCGAACGGGCAGGACTGGCTGGGCACGGACCCCGCTCCGGTCGGCTCCACCCGGTCCGAAGGGGCATTCACTCTCGGTCGACCGGGCACTCGCCGGTGACCTGCCGGCCGGTGGTCACCCACTCTCCTTGGGGTACTCTGAGCACATGATTCCTCGGCCTGATCAGGGCGCCGCCTCCGCGCCCTGCTGCGTGACGCTGAAAGCCTGATCGCGCCATGTACCGACCCGAGCAGTCTTGGATCCTGATGCCGCCGCTGCCGCCGTGGCAGGAACATCGATGACACCCCGTCGCTGCCAGATCGTCGGCGGACGCCCGGGCCCGGCCCACGGAGGAGCACCGTGTGGGTGCTCCGGTGCGAAGCGATGAACTCGGCTGAACGGGAGGCGAGCGAGTCGTTCGAGTTCGACGGCTTCCGCATTCCCGTGGAACTGGCGCTGTTGACGGGAGGCGGGGAGGAGACCTGGAAGCCCATCTCCGAAGGTCACATGGCCGCCTACGGTCGCTACAGCCCGATACGCCGGGGACAACACGTTCTCGAAGTCGGATGCGGGGTCGGAAGGGACGCGATCCCACTGGCCAAGCTCGTGGGCCCGGAGGGTTCCTATGTCGGCATCGACATCAGCCTGCCCAGTATCCAGTGGTGCCGAGACAACATCACGCCGAACTTGCCGAACGCGACCTTCGAGCACCTGGACATTCGGAGCGACTTCTACAACCCGGCCGGGGCCCTGAGCACGTCGGAGACGAGCCTTCCGGTGGGAGACAAGAGGTTCGATCGGATCATCCTCCAGTCGGTGTTCACCCACATGTTCGAAGACGACATCGTGCACTTCCTGTCGGAGTTCCGGAGAATCCTCGATCCCGAGGGACTGGTGTTCGCATCGTTCTTCGTTCTCGATGACGACAGCATCCGTCTCAGCACCGAGAGCGACGGGGCCCTCACCTTCCCCCACCAGCTGGCCGACGGGTGCAGAGTCCACGATTCCCAGAATCCCGAAGGAGCAGTGGGCTACACACCCAGGGTCATCGGCCGCCTGCTTCGTCGGAGCGGCCTGACACTCGATCAGCCGATCCACCACGGGTCGTGGAGCGGAAGGCGGGACGTGCCCGACGGTCAGGACATCGTCATGATGAAGCCGGCCCCGCACCACGTGCGGTTCCTGGGAAAACTGCGACACGCCTTGTTCGGCGAGGGTGGCTGAACTGCCAGATCCGCCCAGCATGATTGCCCCTGCTGCCCGCTGAAGACCTGGGCGGATCTGGCCACGGCATCATCGACATCGCCCGGGATAACTTGAGGCCGATGTCAACAAGTGTTGCATCAAACCCGGCGGAACGGGGCGGCGGGATCGGACCAGGTCGGACCCGGAGCGGGAGGACCCGATTCCTCAAGGCCCTGACCTGCCCTGTCGATGGACCTACCATGCGAGTGGAGCATGAAGTCCTGTCATCGGCGCCTCTTGCCGATCGACTGGACGCATCGCAACTGCTCGCTGCGCTCCCGGATCCGTCCATCGTCGTCGACGGACGGGGCGAACTGATCTGGGGCGATCGCTCCGCTGAAGTCCTCTTCGGCCGATCCGTGGGTGACTCCGTCGGCCTCGATGCTCTCGAGTTCGTCCACCCCGAGGACCTCGAGCTCGTCCTGCGCTCGTTGTCGAGCATCCAATCGAAGGAAGTCGGCGCGCCCATCGAGATCCGGATCCGCACGCCGCGGGGATGGCGACTGATGGAGGTGATCGGAGCACCGTTGGACTCATCCGGCTCCGATGCCGTCATGCTCACCCTCCGGGACCTGACCGAACGCCGGCGCTTCGAAGTGGTGCACAACGAGGACTCCCGATTCCGGGCACTGGTGCAGAACTCTCCGGCCGTCACCATGCTCGTGTCGACTGACCGCACAATTGAGTCGGTCTCGGGATCGCTCACCCGATGCCTCGGGCACGATCCCGAGACGACCTGTGGAAGGCCCCTGGCCGATCTGGTCAAGACACTCGACCGCCCTCTGCTCGATTCCGCCTTCGACCGGGCAGAGCGTGGATCGACCGCGGCCGATCCGGTGACGGTGACCGTCGACCTGATCCACCAGGACGGAATCCGGGCCGTGCCCTTCGAGCTGGCCCTGGTCAACCTGGTCAATGACCCGGTCATGCACGGGTTCGTCGTCTCCGGGCACGACGTCACCGACCGGGTCATCGCCGAGCTCGAGCAGCGCACCGCTCTCTCGCTGGTGAATGCCACCCTGGATGCCACCGCCGACGGCATCCTCGTCACGGACACCAGTGGGCGAGTGTCGGGCTTCAATCGACAATTCACTGACATGTGGCGATTTCCGAGCGCTCTGTTGTCGCTACAACCTCGGCCTCGAGCGGTCACGCTGTTGCGCACCCGCCTGCGGGACCCCGAGTTCCTGACGCAGCGGATCTCCGAACTCGACGAGGCCGGTCTCGAGACGAGCTCCGATCTCCTCGAATTCCTCGACGGGCGCACACTGGAGGCCCGGTCGCAGTTGCAGCGTGTGGACGGCGTGATCGTCGGCAGGGTCTGGAGCTTTCGGGACATCACCGAACGCAAGCTTCTGGAGAGCCGGTTGTCACACCAGGCGTTTCACGACTCACTCACGGGTCTGGGCAACCGGGGGTTGTTCATGGATCGACTCCAGCACGCACTGGAACGCAGGGAGCGGGGAACCGGCCGGGTCGCGGTCCTGTTCCTGGACGTCGACGAGTTCAAGTCGGTGAACGACAACTTCGGGCACGCCGTGGGCGATGCCCTCCTCCAAACGATCGCACGGCGGATCGGTACGTGCATCCGCAGCGGTGACACCGCGGCCCGGATGGGCGGTGACGAGTTCGGGATCATCTTCGAGGATCTGAAGGGCCCCGACGAGGCCCTCGCGCTCACGCAGCGCATCGTTGCGGAGGTGCGCCTCCCCTGCGTCCTGCTCGGGAAGGACATCGCCGTGTCGGTCAGCGCGGGAATCGCCTTCGACGAGCCCGGCCTCAGCTGCGATGCGCTCCTCGGCCGGGCCGACCTCGCCATGTATGCGGCAAAGACCCACGGCGGGGATGCCTACGCTCCGTTCGTGGACGACATGCTCGCCTCACCGTCCCAGCCGTCCCGGGACTGACCGACCGCCGGGCACCCGGCGACGCAGGTCAGCGCGATCTGATCAGGCTGACGATCGCAATCGTGACCGGTGCCACGATGAGGACGACGATCAGGAACCAGACGACCAGCTTGCCGAATCGGAACCGGGTGATACCTCGGGCAAATGCCGCCTCGTTCTGCACGACACCGGCCGGGCTGTTGGGATCGGCCTCGAATCCCGAGTCGGCACCCGGCCACATGACCGGGGGCTCGGAGGACCACGACGAGACATCGCCCGGCCGCTCAGCCGGGGCGTCCTCACCGGGCGGCCCACCCTCACCTGATCTCATCGGACCAGTCTCATCCGGTGGCATTCCTGAGCGCCGGGATCAGCCGCTTGGCATCCCGCTCCGCATCCAGGACCGACCGCATCCGCGAGAGCACGTCGGGCTGATCGGACGCCCGGTTCTGTCGCTCCTCGGGGTCCGAGGTGAGGTTGTGCAGCTCGTAGGAGGGCTCGGCCGCCGGCCCGAGGAACGGGTTGGGCGCAACGCCCTGTGCGGCATACCAGTCGTCGAGACGCTCGTAGTAGTGGTTCAGTTTCCACAGCTCGCCGGCACCGTCCTCGCCGGTCGGGAGCACGCTGATGACCGATTCGATGTTGCTCGGGGGACCGACGGCGTCGAAGGGCGTCCCGGACAGAATGTTCACCTGGGTGGCGCCCCGCGTCACGTCATCCTCGGACATGAAGTAGATCGGCGAAGATACCGATGTCTGCGAGGCCTCCCCGCGGACGACTGCGCTCAGGTCCCGGCCTGGCAGCGGCTGTGCCTCGCAGTGGTGGGCGGCGACGCCGGCCGACGCCTGTTCCCGGTCGATCCCGGCGAGGCCGAGCAATGTCGGGACGAGGTCGACGTGGCTGGTCTGGACACTGATCCCGTCCTCGGACGGCTCTATGCCGGGACCGGCGATCAGCAGGGGCACGCGGGTGGCCTCGTCGAATGCGTTGCACCACTTCTGGACGAGGCCGCCGTGGGCACCGAGGAGGTCGCCGTGGTCCGAGGTGAACACCACCATCGTCTCGTCCGCCATTCCGGAGCGGTCGAGTGCGTCGATGATCCGACCGATCGCCTGATCGACCAGCTTGTGCAGGTAGTAGTAGAGCCGCCGATAGGCGAGGTCCGTCGCCGTCTCGAAGGTCATCTTCGGCCAGACCGCCTTGAACGCCTCCTGACACGCAGGGCGCCCGGCGAACGAGTCCGATTGCGAGGGCGGGGCCGGCACGTCGGGCACGGTGTCGTCCGGAGGGCCGAACCGGAGCAGCTGCTCCCACCCGAAGCCCGAAAACGCGATGTCGTGAGGATTCACGAAGGAGGCCACCGTGAGCCACGGGCCGTCGGCACGGGCCGCGGCGAGCTCCGTGAACAGCTCGACCACCTGCTCGGCGAAGACCCCGTCGCGCACCGTGCCGCAGTCGGACTTGTCCGCACCATGGGGCTCCCGCCCGATCCACCCCGAGAACCCGAACGGATCGAGCCGGTCAGCCTGGCGGTAGGCCTCCACCGCCCCGGGTACGGGGCGACCATCGTCGTCGGAGGCCTTCAGTCCCTCGTGCGTGCCGGGGATCATCAACTCGGCGTGCGAGACGTGCCACTTTCCCCGGTAATGGGTCCGGTAGCCGCCGGCACGGAACCAGTCTCCCAGCGTGGGGACCGAGTTGGGGTCCAACCAGCTCATGGCCGGATCGTTGACCTGCTTGGCGAGCCCGGCGGTTCCGGTGACTCCGTGGAGCGATGGGTACTGGCCGGTGAACAGGGTCGCTCGGCTCGGCGTGCACGCCGTCGACCCGGCGTAGTGGCGGTGGAACTCGACGCCTCGCGAGCGGATCGACTCCCGTGCGGTCAGCTGGGACGCCCTGAACGAACGGACGGTCTCGGACTCGTAGGGAGGCGGATAACGCTCTTCGTCCGTCATGATCACCAGGACGTTCGGGCGCTCCATGCCCAAACCGTAGGCCAAAGGCCGAGGCGTTTCCCGTGACCGGGGGCGATGAGTTCGAGAGCACGGCGACGCGGGCCCGTCCCGGTGTTGCGCCGCCGCAGAACGCCCGGGCCCGCCGTCCGACGGGACATCGCCCTGTCCGGGAGCCCGACCGCTTTGGCTGAACCGGCCGGACCACCCTCACCCCCGCGCCGGCCGCGGAGGACATCGGTTGGGGCAGCCGGACTCCCGGGACCGCGACTAGCTTCTTCCTCAGTCGGTGGCCGTCCGACGACCGGGGCGGTCGGTGCAGATGGATCCGGGTCCATCTGCACGACGGCCGTCAGATCAGGGGGACCGTGCTGTTCGTACATGAGGTACACAAGGTGGTGGGGAGCGTCGCGGATCGCTTCGAGGACGCCTACCGGGGCGGCTGGATGCCGATGTTGGCCAAGGGATCCGACGCTCGGCTGCTCTGGTACTTCGACCTGGCGCACGGCAGTGGGCTCGCTTACCGAGCGATCACCGTGACGGCGGTTGAGGATGGTGGCGCATACGCCCGGCTCGCCGAGCGACTTGCCGGAGGTGACCTGCAGACGTGGGCGCGCCACCTCGACGGTCTCCAACACCAGTCGGTCGGTCGGGTCATGACGACCCTCGACTGGTCACCCGGGATCGGAGCGCTCCGTGACGTCCCGACCGACCCCGCCGAGCACGAACCCACGATGTACATGGAAGACACCATGTGGCCCTTCCCCGGCGAGCTCGATGCGTACATCGAGGCGTCGGGGTTGATCTACCGGAGGGCGCTGGCGGCTGAGGACGCCCGGATGCACATGAGCATCGAACTGGCGCTGCAGACGATGCCGGGGGCAGGCCGTTCGTCCGAGGTGTCCCTCCTGCAGAAGCTGTCGAGCCTCCCCCGGCTGATCGACCTGCTCACCCACGAGATCCCACCGGAGGTCACGGGACCGGGATCCTGGATGCACGAGGCCCTCGAGCTCCGTGACCAGTGGAGGAGCAAGCTGTTGCGGACCGCCGTGTGGTCGCCGCTCCGGTGAGGGCGGGCCCGTCCGTCTCCAGAAGGGAGGAGGTCGCACGATGCTGTTCATGCACGAGACTCATCGGGTGATCGGCCGGCACGCCGCCGCCTTCGAAGACGTCTACCGGTCCGGATGGATGGGTGCCTTGTCCCGTGATGGCGACGCCCGGCTGGTCTGGTACCTGAACCACGCCATGGGCAGTGGGCCGTCGTACCAGGTGGTCACCGTCACCGCCATCACCGACGGATCGGCATGGGAGGCGTTGGCCCGGCGGATGCTCCGGGGTGACCTGAGCGATCTCGCAACCCGGCTCGACTCCTGCCGGTACGAGGTCGAAGGGAAGTTGCTCAGGCCTGTCGACTGGTCGCCGATCCGCGACCTCGACTTGGATCAGATCCCCACGGACGGACGCGAGCACGATCTGTCGGTGTACATGCAGGACACCGGATGGCCCGATGCCCCTCTCGACGACTACATCGACCTGTGGGACAAGGACTATTGGCAGCACATGCGCCGGACGCCCCCGGACAAGAAGCTGCTGGATATCCAGGCTTGCTTCCAGGTGGCCCACGGTTCGGGAATCCGACCCGAGGCCATGCTGATGCAGAAGATCGTGAGCTTCTCGACCTTGGGTGGCCTGCTCACGAGCGTGGAGAAGCACGACCCCACCACCTGGCCCGGCTCGTACATGGCCAAAGGGCTGGAGCTGCGGGACCAGTGGGAGAGCAAACTGCTGCGGACCACCTCCTGGTCACCCCTCTGGTGAGCGGCCCCCGCTCCGTCCGCAGGCGTCGATGTCGCCTCCAGTGCCGTACGGGGGTGCATCCCCTCGGATGCGAAGGGAGCCGCCGCGCCGGCGATGTCGCCGAGTCGTCGTCATCCCCGTCAGCGGCGTCGGGCGCGTCGGGCACGCCGGGCGCGTCGGTGTCAGGACCCCCCTCTCCGATGCCCGATGTGCCGGACGAATCTGTCGAGGTCACGCTCGGAGATGCGGGCGCCACCTGACCCGGAGGCAGTGGGATCGGTCGCCTTGTAGTCGGTCGCCTTGTAGTCGGTCGCCCTGGGGTCGGTCGCCGTGGTGCCATGAGCGTTGACGGCAGCCATCGGCGAGGGCCGCCGGTCGGTTGTGGCGCCCCGCGGCCCGGGCGCGACGGGCCTTGCCGGGGGACGTATCGTCGCCACGCCGGGCACGGTCGAGGTGGACGCCCCGAGTGCGGTCTCGTCGGAATTGCCCATCCCGGCGAACACAGCCGCCAGGACCACGGCACCCACGATCGAGCACGTCACAATCAGCCCCGTCGGAGCCTTTGGCTGCCCGTTGTCTCCCGGAGATACCGGAGTTACATCGCCCATGCAGTCCCCAAACCACTGTCTCGATGCCGTCTCCGGGGCCAGCGTGCCCGACATCGGGCTGACGGTGAGCCGGCTACCGGGCTCACTGTACGCCGTCCGTTCCCCGCCGGCCGGAGGGGACACGTCGGTGACACCGACCCGCGTCCGGTCCGCGAACTCGCCCACCCCACCGGGGCCTGCCGACGTCACCGGGAGGGGCCGGGAGGTCCCGGGACAAGACCGCCGTCGGCATGCAACACTGGCAAGGGTCGAGCTACCGACCCACCACAGAAGGGGGACGGCATGGCAAATGTCCGATACGGCGCCCGCCCACCGGAGCAGGCCCGCAACCGCGAGGTCGAGGCGACCAGTTCACCGATCTGGTCGCGGGCGGTGACCGTGGTGTTCGAGACCGACCCCGAGGCGATCGCCTCCGTCTTGCCCCGGCCACTCGAGCCGTCGGCCGCCACGGCCCGGTTGCGGATCGCCGTCGTGGACCTGGGCACCGGCCTCGAGCCGTTCGGTGCCGGCTGGTTCGGGGTCCGGGCCCGGCACGGGGACACCGAGGGGGAGTACGCCC
>CAZNLF010000119.1:0-6268 GCA_964573595.1 uncultured Acidimicrobiaceae bacterium
GGCAGGATCTCGGCGCAGTAGCCGTAGGCGTCACAGGCCACCGGGTCCACGCGGAGCCGGACGGCGACACGCCGCAGGGTGGCGTTCACGACGCCCGTCCCACGGATGCCCTCGGCCGCGGGAGGTACAGCACGGTCGGGGCATCGTGCCCCCGGCACGGCCGACCGTGCGCATGCGCGTGGGCATCTGCGGCGAACGCCTGGAAGGCCGACCGGACCAGTCGCACCACGCCGTCGGGGTGACGGCAGGCACCCCTGCCCTCGATCTGCGCGGCGCGCCGGGAGACCCGGTCGAACAGTTCGGCGTCGCCCCGCCCGGACCAGAGCAGTTCCATGTCGTCGGCGAGGGCCGGCAGCCCGAACACGCACGGACCGCACTGCCCGGCGCTCTGGCCGGCCATGTACCGGACGATGCGCGCCGTCTCGGCGATGCCGCACGAGGAGGCGGGGAGGGCGACGAGGATGCCCACGCCGTGCGTGGCACCGGCCGCCGCCAGGGGTCCGGGCGCATAGGGGGTGGACAGACGGGAGGGGTCGATCCACGCCCCTCCGTACCCGCCGACGAGCACCCCCGACAGCTCGGCATCCACGCCCGACCGCGCCAGCACGTCCGCGATCGGCGTGCCCATCTCGACCTCGACCACCCCGGGCGACCGGACCGCGCCACTCACGGTCACCAGCGTCGTGCCGGGAGCGTCAGCGGTGCCGGCACCGCGGAACCACCCCGGTCCGTGCCGGGCGATGAGCGCGACCTGCGACAGCGTCTCGGCGTTGTGGACCAGTGCCGTCCGCCGCCCCACCCGCAGCGGCACCGACTTGTCGACACGTTGGAAGGGCAGCGACTGCTCGGTGGCGAGCCAGTTGACCAGCGCCGACTCCTCGCCGGCCACGTAGTGCGCCGGTGGCCGTTCGACCGCGAACCGCCGACGCGTGCCGCCGGCCTCCCGCTCGGCGATCGCCGCCTCCACGGAGGCCGCCGACGGGTCGCTGTCGTCGGCGATGCAGATCACGATCTCACCGGCGCCGATGGCGGCGGCCACCACCTCGGCGCCGTCGAGCACAAGGTGGGGCGAGTAACAGAGCAGGACCCGGTCCTTGGCGCTGGCGGGCTCGCCCTCCATGGCGTTCACCACGAGGAGCGGTCGTCGCGCCGATCGGCGCACGGCATCCCACTTGACGGCCGACGGGAAGCCGGCGCCGCCCCGTCCGAGGAGCCCCGACTCGGCGACGGCGCGCAGGATGCCATCGCGGAAGGACCGGTCGTCGCGGCCCGGGATCCGGAGCGGCCCGTGGACGGCCAGGTGGGTGGCGAGGTCCATCGCCGAGTTCGGCCCGGAGGGTCGCTTCAGCAGACGGTCGGCAGTGTCGATGGCCATGGTGGTCATTGTCGGTCCTTCTCCAGGAGGCGGGTGGCACTTCCGGCTCGGTGGGGCTGTTCGGTGGTGGGCTGGTTCCCATCGGCGAGGGTCGGGGCCGCGGACCGGGGGGCCGGGGCCGGGTCGTGCACGGCACGGGTGGACGCACCGACCCGGGCGGCCAGGTCCCTCGCCCGACGATGGTCGGCGACCCTCCAGGCCAGCGCACCGCCGACGGCCAGGGTGCAGACGGCCGCGAGCGCGTCCATCCAGAGCTTGGCGGCGTCGGTGCCCTCGCCGAGCGAGTGGGCCATGGCCACCGGCCAGCTGCCGTAGGCCACCCAGTGGATGCCCCGCCAGGTGCGGGCACTGATGCGTTGGCGCAGGGCGCTCGACACGGCGACGGCGATCATCAAGTCGACCGCCACCGCCCCGAGTCCCGTCCAGAACGGCTGGTACGACGACGAGAACGGCACCACGATCGACGCCCATCCCAGGTGCACGTAGGTGTCGAGGATGGCGGTGAGCACGTGGATGGCCAGGAACACCATGGCGAGGATCGAGACCCGCTTGTGCAGGTCGGCCTGGGCGAAGGCCGGCCACGAGCGCGTCCTCACCCGGCCGGCGGTGAGGATGCCGAGCCCCATGCTGGCGGTCAGCAGGACCAGCGCGACGATGCCGGTGGCACGCGTGGAGTACCAGAGCGTGGTGGACGAGGTGGCCAGCATCACGGGACGTCCCCGCGGGAGGGTTCCCGGTGTCCGGCGCCGCCGGCCCCGGTCAGGTCCTCGGGCCAGCCGCCCACCCGCACGACGCTCCCGTCGGCCCGGACCAGGCGGGCGCACACCCCGAGACCCTCGAGGGTCCCGACGGCGTCGTCGCCCCACACGACCGAGGCCGTGCTCCAGGCGTTGGCCTCCACGCAGCTGGCGGCGGTGGTGGACACGAGGGACCAGACGCGGGGGGCGGGCTCGCCCGTCCACGGGTCGATGATGTGGTGGACGCTACGACCGTTGCGTGTCCAGGACCGGGCGGTCGTCCCGGAGCTGGCCAGCCCGCCGGACGAGATCGCCACCACCTGGTCGGCCGCTTCCGGCCGGGCCGTGCAGTCCGAGGCGATGCCGATGGCCCACCCTCCCTCGGGGGGCGGGCCGGACACGGCGACGTCGCCACCCAGGTTCACCAGCACCCCACACCCGAGGGCCGCGGCCATCCGGGCCGCCGAACGGTCGGCGGCGAACGCCTTGGCCGTTGCGCCGAGGTCGACGTGGACACCGGCGGGGACGGTCGCCGTGCGGCGCCCGGGATGCAGCTCGATGCGCCACCAGCCCGGGGCCGGCTCGGGTCGGGCCGGCTCCCGGCCGACCGCCTCGATCTCGTCGAAGTCCCGGTCGTAGCCGAGCTCGACGATGGCCGACCCAATGGTTGGATCGACGATGCCCATGGTCCGGACAGCGACGTCACACGCCACACCGAGCGCCTCGAACAGCAGCGGGCTGACCCGGACGGGCCGGCCTCCCCCGTCCCGCTCCAACCGCCGAAGTTCCGAGTCCTCGCGGAAGCGGCTGCAGGCCAGGTCGAGCTCCGCCAGATCCTCGGCCAGCATCGCCGATGCCCGCTCGGCCCGTTCGGGGGTGGTCACCGCCACCGTGGCGGTGGTGCCGATCGCACGCATCGAGCGCACCGCCGGGGTGGCGGCCGTCCGAAGGGAGGCCTCGCCGCCGGTGGCGCCGAGCCGGCGGTCGCTCAGGGTGTCGCTCATGACTGCCCCGACACGGCCACGGGTGACCTCCTCGTCGGTGCCGGCTGCGTCGTGGGCGTCGGCTCCGTCGTGGGCGTCGGCACCGTCGTGGGCGTGCTGGTGGAGGCCGGGGACGTGGGATCCGAAGAGCTGCCCGAGGCGACCGAGGGACTCTCGGTGGTCGGGGTAGTCGTCGAAGGGGCGGTCGTGGTCGGGGTGGTCGTGGTCGGGGTGCCCGCGGCCGGGTTCGGGGTGGCCGCACCGCCCGAGGACGTGGACGTGGTCCCCGTGCTGTCCACATTGGCCGAGTGGGGGACGGTGTCGGTGGCGACCAGCACGCCGAGCCCGATGGCACCGGCGGTGGCGGCGACGCCGATGGTCGTGGTGGCACGACGGACCCGGACCATCGCCCCGTCCCTCGCCTCTTCGGGCGACGGACGGCTGCGCCGTGGGGTGTTCGACTGCTGCACCATGCCATGGCCTTTCGCTGCTCGGTCGGACCGGGTCCGTATCGACGGTCGGACACGGGGGATCGTGCCCTGCTGGCAACCAGTCAACCGGCCAGAGCGCAGAGCCAGCCCCACGTCGACTGTGAGTCACCTGTGAATCCCGTTGGGATCCGTCCCGGCTTCACAGCCGGCTCACAGGCCCCTCACACCTCCTGCCCACCACCTGGTGCGATGCTGAGTACATCGGACACTCGTGGCCATGCGTCACACGGACGGCAATTACACCGGACCGCCATAAGAGCCCCGTAAGAACGCCCTAAGAAGGAGGACCGACGTGGAGCCCAGCCGAAGCCAGCGCATCCTGGTGGTGGACGACGAGCCCTCGATCGTCGATGCCGTGGCCACCTCCCTCCGGTACGAGGGATTCGGGGTCGAAGAGGCGGTCAACGGCCGCCTGGCCCTCGCCGCCGCCCAGGAGAGCCCACCCGACCTGATCGTCCTCGATGTCATGCTCCCCGACCTCGACGGGCTCGAGGTGACCCGCCGCCTGCGGGCGGACGGCATCCGTGTGCCCATCTTGTTCCTGACTGCCCGCGACGCCATCGAGGACAAGGTGGCCGGACTGACCGTCGGCGGTGACGACTACGTGACCAAGCCGTTCGCCCTGGCCGAGGTCGTCGCCCGCGTCCATGCCATCCTCCGACGCATCGGGAGCGAGCCCGAGGACGAGGGGATCCTCCGTTTCGCCGACATCGAGATGGACGAGAACGCCCACGAGGTGACGAGAGCGGGACAGCCGGTGGCGCTCACGGCCACCGAGTTCAACCTGTTGCGGTTCTTCATGCTCAACCCCCGGCACGTGCTGTCCAAGGCCCAGATCCTCGATCACGTCTGGCACTACGACTTCGGCGGGGACGGCAACGTGGTCGAGACCTACGTCAGCTATCTCCGCAAGAAGCTCGAAGCCGTGGGGCCGCCGGTGATCCACACCGTCCGGCTGGTCGGCTACGCGCTCCGCGAGCCCTCGGCCGAGTAGCAGCGGACCGATCGCGCTCATGTCCCTCCGCAGCCGGTTGCTGATCGCCATCGGTGTGATCGCGCTCGTCGCACTGGCCATCGCCGACGTGGCCACCTACAAGTCCCTGGAGTCGTTCCTCTACCAACGGGTCGATCAACAGCTCGAGCAGTCCCACCAGAACGCCGAGGGCCTCGTGGATAGCGGCGGGACGCTCAGCTGCTATCCGGCCCCGGGTGCGGGCGGGGGAGGCTTCGGGGGTCCGGCACCGACCGGAGCCCAGGGCGACGGCGACCCGGACGGCGGCCCGTCGAACGCCGTCCAGGTGGACGCCGAGGAGGTCCGGTCGACGAACGGAGGGGTGGTCGGCGGCCAGAGCTGCCCGGCCTACGTCGACGGTCACGCGTACACACCGGTGATCCCGACACCGATCACCGGGTTCGCCCCTGACCCCGTCGACGGCAAGGTGGCCTACTTCACCGCGGCGTCGAGCCAGGCCGGTGGACCATCCTTCCGGGTCAGGGCGTCGACGCTGCACAACGGGGACATCCTGATCGTCGCCCAACCACTGGAGGACACCGGGAGCACGCTCCACCAGCTCCTGCTGATCGAGCTGGCCGTCACCGGTGGAGCCGTCGTCCTCGCCCTCATCGGCGGGTTCTGGCTGGTTCGCCTGGGGCTGCGGCCGCTGCGTGACATGGAGAGGACGGCCGAGTCCATCGCTGCCGGCAACCTCACCGAGCGGGTCCAGGGCGAGAACCAGAAGACCGAGATGGGCCGGCTGGCCAGGACCCTCAACGTGATGCTGGCCAGGATCGAGAGCGCCTTCGGCGCCCGGGTGGCATCCGAGCGACGACTGCGCGCCTCGGAAGCCCGGCTCCGACGGTTCGTCGCCGACGCCTCCCACGAGCTGCGCACTCCCATCGCCGCCATCTCCGCCTACGCGGAGCTGTTCGGACGGGGGGCCTCCGAACAGAAGGAGGACCTCGAGCGACTGATGGGTGGGATCAGGGACGAGACCGGTCGGATGGAGCACCTGGTGGCCGACCTGCTCCTGCTCGCCCGGTTGGACGAGGGACGACCCATGGAGGAACGGTCGGTCGACCTGGTCGCCCTGTGCGCGGAGGCGGTGCAGACCGCGTCGACGGTCGGCCCCGACTGGCCGATCACCTTCCACGCCTCGCGGCCGATCGAGGTGATGGGCGATGCCACCAGCTTGCGCCAGGTCGTCGACAATCTGCTCGGGAACGTGCGCGCCCACACGCCTCCCGGCACCGAGGCCCAGGTCTCGGTGGAGCCCGAGGGCGAGGGGGCGGTGATCACCGTCGCCGACAACGGCCCGGGCATGGAGCCCGACGAGGCGGCCCACATCTTCGAGCGCTTCTACCGTTCCGACCCGTCACGATCGCGCGCCCACGGTGGCGCCGGGCTCGGGCTTTCCATCGTGAGCGCGATCGTGGCCAACCACGGCGGCACCGTTTCCGCACAAGGGACGGTCGGCGAGGGGACCACCTTCACGGTCCACCTCCCCCCGGCCCCTCCCCACGAGGAGAGCGGGACCCCGGGGATGACGATCGACGACCAGCGGTTCGAAGCCGGCCTGGGTGGCGCCGGGGGGCCTTTGCCCGCTCGCGACGGGCACGCCTCCCGCGCTCCCGCCGACACCGGGACCGGGGCGGAGGCCGCCAGGTGACCGGCGGGCTCCCCCG
>CAZNLF010000119.1:6368-9010 GCA_964573595.1 uncultured Acidimicrobiaceae bacterium
CCCGCCGACACCGGGACCGGGGCGGAGGCCGCCAGGTGACCGGCGGGCTCCCCCGTCCGGATCCCCCGCACGGCGACCGTCCGGTGACCCCGGGCGTCCGGGGTTCTCAGAAACCCCACAGGTCGCTCCAATGGAGAGCCGATCTGCCGGCACCAGAGTTCTCCTCATGAGCGTGATCCAACTCCCTCGGTGGCAGGACGAAACGCGACCGGCCACCTCCGATGTCGACATCGTGATCCCCGTGCACAACGAGTCCGAGCAACTGGCGGCCAGCGTGACCTCCCTGCGCTCGTATCTCGACGCCTCGTTCCCGTTCTCCGCCACCATCACCATCGCCGACAACGCCAGCACCGACGACACCTGGCAGATCGCCACCGAGCTGGCCGACACGCTGGTCGGCGTCGAGGCCATCCACCTCGAGCAGAAGGGCCGGGGACGCGCGCTCCGCGCTGCGTGGTCCCGCAGTTGCTCGTCCGTGGTGGCGTACATGGACGTCGACCTGGCCACGGAGCTCGACGCGCTCCTACCGCTGGTCGCCCCGCTCCTGTCCGGGCACAGTGACGTGGCCATCGGCTCCCGCCTCGCCACCGGCGCACACGTCGTCCGGGGCACGAAGCGGGAGTTCATCTCGCGGGGTTACAACCTGCTGCTCCGCGCCGCGCTGCGCAGCGCGTGCACCGATGCCCAGTGCGGGTTCAAGGCGATGCGCCGCGACGCGGCTGCAGAGCTGCTCCCGCTCGTCGAGGACAACGAGTGGTTCTTCGACACCGAGGTGCTGGTGACCGCCCAGCGGATCGGGCTGCGCATCCACGAGGTCCCCGTGGACTGGGTCGACGACCTCGACTCCCGGGTGGACGTCGTCCACACGGCCCTGGAGGACCTGCGCGGCGTCGCCCGGCTGCTCGGTCCCTCGGCGAGGCAGCGTGCCCTGCTCCGCCCCGCCCGTCCCGCCGGACCCGCCGGACCCGCCCGTTCCGCCGGTCCCCAGACCTTGAGTGCAGCGGCCGATGGGGCCGCCCCGGCGGACAGGGGCGTGACGACCTCGGTCGAAGGGCTCTCCACGTTGACCGCGGTGGCGCCGTCCCGGCCCGAATGGGCCCCGCTCTCCCTCGGTGGGCCGACCGACGCCACCCTGGCCACACCGACCCGACGAGCGTCCGACCAACAGGTCTTCGCCGACGAGCTCCTGCGGTTCGCCGGCGTCGGTGCCGTGAGCACCGTTGCCTACGCGGCCCTGTTCGCGGCGCTCGAACCGGCACTCGGGAGCTATGTGGCCAACACGGTGGCCATCGGGCTCTGCAGCCTCGGGAACACCGCGGCCCACCGGGGCATGGCCGGCACCGCCCGCCTGGGTCTCGACCGGCGCCACCGGGTCCTGGCCGCCGGAAGCCTCCTCGCGGTCAGTCTCTCCGTCTCCACGGGCGCCCTGGCCGCGACGCGGGCCGTGGGCCTCACGTCGCTCGTCCCCGAGCTCTGTGCCGTCACTGCGGCCAACGCCGGCGCCGCCGTCGTCCGCTTCGCCATCCTCCGCTCGTGGATCTTCCGGCCCGAGTTCGGCACCCACCTGGCGGTGGTCGAGGCGGCCGACCGGACGGACCGCCCGGGTCACGGGCTGCCGGTAGGGATGGTGAGCCCTTCATGACCGAGATCGACCTCCACGCCGCCGGCGAGAGCGGCAGTGTGACCGACCCGCCCGCCCCGGGCATCGAGGCGCCACCCGGTCCCGCGCCGATACCGCCGGCATGGGCGCCTACCGACTGGACCCCCGATCCGTCGGCGACCGCCGCCAGGGGACCGGACGCCCACGACGGGGAACCGACCGAGCCTCCGAGCCCGGCTGGGCCGTCGGGACGACTGCGGCGACTGGTCCGTGGGAAGCCCGATGACCCGGTGTGGGTGCGGCCGGCACTGTTCGCCCTCCTGGTCGGCACCGGGTTCTTGTACGTGTGGGGCGTCGGTCGGTCCGGGTGGGCCAACAGCTTCTACGCCGCAGCGGTGCAGGCCGGCACCAAAAGCTGGAAGGCGTTCTTCTTCGGGTCCTCGGACGCCTCCAACTTCATCACCGTCGACAAGCCGCCGGCGTCACTGTGGGTGATGGAGCTGTCGGCCCGGATCTTCGGCGTGAACTACTGGAGCCTCCTCGTGCCCCAGGCGCTGGAGGGGGTGGCGACGGTGGGGCTGCTCTACGCCACCGTCCGGCGATGGTTCGCTCCCGGGGCCGCCCTGCTGGCCGGGACCGTGGTCGCCCTCACGCCGGTGGCCACCCTCATGTTCCGCTTCAACAATCCGGACGCACTGTTGACCCTGCTCCTGACGGGCGCGGCCTACGCCACCGTCAGGGCGCTGGAGTACGGGCGGTCCCGTTGGTTGGTGCTGGCGGGAGCGCTGGTCGGGTTCGGATTCATCACCAAGATGCTCCAGGCGCTGATCCTCATGCCGGTGCTCGCCCTCGTCTACCTGCTCGCCGGGCCGCCCAAGCTCGGCCGTCGGATCCTCCAGGTGGTCTACTCGGGCCTGGCGCTCGTCGTCGCCGGCGGGTGGTGGGTGGCCGCCGTGCAGCTGACCCCGGCCGCCGACCGGCCCTACGTCGGGGGCTCGACCGACAACAACCTGTTGAACCTCATCTTCGGCTACAACGGCTT
>CAZNLF010000120.1:0-8915 GCA_964573595.1 uncultured Acidimicrobiaceae bacterium
TACCGCACAGACGCCATGGATCCAGCACCCCGCCACCAAGCTCGTGAACGGGCCCTCACCCTTCTCTACGAGGCGGAGCTGAAGGGACGGGCACCCGAGGCGGTGCTCGACGAGCTGTCCGTGCCCCCTGACGCCTACACGACGGAACTCGTGCAGGCCGTTGCTTCCCGGGCCCCGGAGATCGACCGGTTGATCGACGACGCCGCCATCGGTTGGGGGCTCGACCGGTTGGCCGTGGTCGACCGGAACGTCCTCCGCCTGGCGGTGGCCGAGCTGTTGTCGTTCCCCGACGTACCCACCGCGGTGATCCTCAACGAGGCGGTGGAGCTGGCGTCGGCCTACTCGACGGACGACTCCGGTCGTTTCGTGAACGGGGTCCTGGCCACCCTCGCCGCGCAGGTGAGGGCGTGACGTCGGGACGCGCGGCGGCCGAGCGGGTATAGTCGGCTCCTGACCGTGAAGCGGGTCCCGTGAGGCCCGTACGGACAGGAGGATTCGTGGCCGAACGTGAACGCAGTCATACCCGTCCGCGGGCATCTGTGTTCGTTCCCCGGGTCCAGGTCATGTCGGCGGACGACGTGCGCCGGGCCATCACCCGCATGGCCCACGAGATCGCCGAGCGCAACCGGGGGTTGCACCGTGTCGTGCTGATCGGGCTCCAGACCGGTGGCGTGGCCATCGCCGAACGCCTGGCACAGACGCTGGCCGAGGTCGAGGAGGCCGACATCCCGGTCGGGACGCTCGACGTCGCCTTCTACCGCGACGACATCGGGCTGCGGCCTGTACTCCCCGAGGCGGCCACCGACATCAGCTTCGATCTGACCGGCGCGACGGTGGTGCTGGTGGACGACGTGCTGTTCACCGGCAGGACCATCCGGGCCGCGCTCAATGCACTGGGCGAGTACGGCCGTGCCCAGGTGGTGGAGCTGGCGGTGATGGTCGACCGCGGTCACCGGGAGCTCCCGATCCGGCCGGACTACGTCGGGAAGAACCTGCCGACCAGCCGCGAGGAGATGGTCGACGTCTCCGAGGACGGGGTGTCGCTGGGTGAGCTGGTCGGCCGGTGAGCCCGTTCCCCGCCCACCTGCTCAGCATCGACGACCTCGAGACCGACGACATCGTCGAGGTGCTCCGGGTCGCCGACTCCTTCGCGGAGGTCGGCCGCAGGGCCAATCCCAAGGTGCCCACGCTCCGGGGACGGACGGTGGCCACCCTGTTCTTCGAGGACTCGACGCGCACACGGATGTCGTTCGAGACGGCGGCCAAGCGGATGTCGGCCGACGTGCTGTCCTTTGCCGCCGGCTCGTCGTCGCTGAAGAAGGGCGAGTCACTGCGCGACACCGTCGAGACCATCGAGGCCATCGGCATCGACGCGGTGATCATCCGCCACGCCTCGTCGGGGGTCCCGGCCCGGGTCGCCGGTTGGGTCGGCCACTGTGCGGTGGTCAACGCCGGTGACGGCTGGCACCAGCACCCCACCCAGGCGCTGCTCGACCTCTACACGGTCCGCCAGGCGCTCGGCGGTGGCGACGAGGGGGTGGCCAGGTTCGAGGGCCTCCAGGTCGTCATCGTCGGCGACATCCGCCACAGCCGGGTGGCCAGGTCCCAGATCACCGCGTACGCCGCCCTCGGGGCCGAGATCACCCTGGTGGCGCCGGCCACCCTGTTGCCGCCCTCCCTGGAGGGATGGCCCATCGCCGCGGTGGAGCACGATCTCGACGAGGTACTCCCGAAGGCCGACGTGGTGTCGTTGCTACGCGTGCAGGCGGAGCGGGGGAGCGGCGAGTTCGTGCCGACGCTCCGCGAGTACACCGCCGGCTACGGGCTCACGGCCCGTCGGGCGGCGGCGCTCCAGCCCGGGGCGTTGATCCTCCATCCCGGGCCCATCGTCCGGGGCGTGGAGATCGCCTCGGACGTCGCCGAGCTGCCCGCCTCCCTGATCACCGAGCAGGTGAGCAACGGCGTAGCCATCCGCATGGCGGTGCTCTTCCTGCTGCTCGGGCAGGGTGGACGGGAGGGGGTCTCCCATGGCTGAGCCGGTGGAGGCGTCACCGCCGGGGCTGGTGATCCGCGGCGGGATGGTGATCGACCAGCGTGGGGCACGGAGAGCCGATGTGCTGGTCGAGTCGGGCCAGGTGGTGGCGGTCGACGAGGATCTCCCGGTCACTCGGGGTGCGACCGTGCTCGACGCCGGTGGGTGTGTGGTCGCCCCGGGGCTCGTCGACCTGCACACCCACCTGCGTCAGCCCGGGCGCGAGGAGTCCGAGACCGTCGAGACGGGAGCGCGGGCGGCCTCCCTCGGTGGCTTCACCGCCGTCGTGGCCATGCCGAACACCGAGCCCGCCCTCGACTCGGCCGAGGCCGTGCGCAACGTGCAGGAGCTGGGTGCCAAGGCCAGCGCCGAAGTGGCGGTGGCCGGCGCCATCACCGTGGGCCGAGCCGGGCAGCGACTGGCGCCGATGGCCGAGATGGCCGCCCTCGGCGTCAACCTGTTCACGGATGACGGCGCCGGCGTGCAGTCCGCCGGCCTCATGCGCCGGGCGTTCGAGTACGCGGGCGGCCTGGGGGTCACGCTGGCCCAGCACTGCGAGGACAGCTCCCTGGCCGCCGGCGGTGCCATGCACGAGGGGGCCTGGTCGAGCCGGCTCGGGATCCCGGGCATGGCGGCCATGGCCGAAGAGGTGATGGTGGCCCGCGACATCGCCCTCGCCCAGGCCACCGGCGGCCGCATCCACTTCCTCCACCTGTCCACCGCCCGCTCCGTCGAACTGGTGCGCCGGGCCAAGGAGGACGGACTGGCGGTGACGGCGGAGGCGGCCCCCCACCACTTCTCGCTGACCGACGGCTGTGCCGCCGGCTACGACCCCGTGTTCAAGGTCAACCCCCCGCTCCGACCCCAGTCGGACGTGGACGCCGTCAAGGTGGGCCTGGCCGACGGGACCATCGACGCCATCGCCACCGACCACGCCCCCCACGCTCCGGAGTTCAAGGACCTCCCCTTCGACCAGGCGCCCCCGGGGATGCTGGGGCTCCAGACCGCCCTGTCGCTGGCCATCACCGAGCTGGGGTTACCGCTGGCCCAGGTGCTCGCCCTCCTCAGCTGGCAGCCCGCCTCGATCTGCCGGCTCGACCCGGCCCATGGTGGGGGACACGGAGGCCCGGTCGTACCGGGGTCGGCGGCCAACCTCTGCGTCATCGACCCGACCTCGACGTGGACGGTGGATCCCGGCGCCCTGGCCAGCCGGAGCCGCAACTCGCCCTACGGGGGCCGCCAGCTCACCGGCCAGGTCCGCCACACCGTGTACCGCGGGGAGCCGGTGGTCGTCGACGGCGAGGCCCAGCGGTGACCGGCCGGAACGGCATCGAGCCCAGGGCGGAGGCCCTGCTGGTCCTGGCCGACGGCACGTGCTTCGAGGGCGAGGCCATCGGGGCGGCCGCCGAGGGCGGCGTGACCACCGGCGAGGCCGTGTTCAACACGGTCCTCTCCGGCTACCAGGAGGTCATCACCGACCCGTCGTACGCCGGGCAGGTCATCGCCTTCACCTATCCCCACATCGGGAACTACGGGGTGAACCCCACCGACGACGAGGCGAGCCGCCCGTTCTGCCGGGGGCTGGTCGTGCGCGAGCTGACCGATCGGCCCAGCAGCTGGCGGTCGAGGGAGACGTTGGAGGAGTTCCTCGTGCGGTGCTCGGTGCCGGGCATCACCGGCATCGACACCCGGCGGCTCACCCGACACCTGCGCGACCGGGGGTCCATGCCGTGCGCCTTCGGCACCGCTCCGGAGCCCGACCTCGTGGCGGCGGCCGCATCCGCACCCTCGACGGAAGGGGTCGACCTGGTGTCGACCGTGACGACGCCCGCCGTCTACACCCGGGGCGACGGACCGTACCGGGTGGTGGCCTACGACTTCGGCGTGAAGGAGGCCATGCTGCGCCAGCTCGGCGAGCTGGCCACCGTGACCGTGGTGCCCGCGTCCACGCCGGCCGACGAGGTCCTGGCCCTCGAGCCCGACGGCATCTTCCTCTCGAACGGTCCGGGTGACCCGGCCGGCCTGCCGGGCGTCATCGACGAGATCCGGGCCCTCGCCGAGCACGGCACCGTCCCGGTGTTCGGGATCTGCCTCGGCCACCAGCTGCTCGCCGCCGCCCTCGGGGGCACCACCTACAAGCTTCCTTTCGGCCACCACGGCGGGAACCACCCGGTGCGCCAGCTCTCCTCCGGCCGCGTGGAGATCACCTCCCAGAACCACAACTACGCCGTGGCCGAGGGCTCGGTGGCAACGGCAGCGGTCACCCATGTGAACCTCAACGACGGGGTGGTCGAGGGCATCGCCAGTCGCGACGCCCCGTTGTTCAGCGTCCAGTACCACCCCGAGGCCGGTCCCGGCCCGCACGACGCCCGCTACCTGTTCGAGGAGTTCCGGGAGCTCATGGACGCCACCGGTGGCCGCCGGCGTACCCGGCTGGGCAGTGGGGTGGGTGGCTGATGCCGCGCCGACAGGACCTCGAGTCCATCCTGGTCATCGGATCGGGCCCCATCGTCATCGGACAGGCGTGCGAGTTCGACTACTCGGGCACCCAGGCGTGCCGGGTGCTCGCCCAGGAGGGCTTCCGGGTCGTACTGGCCAACTCCAATCCGGCCACCATCATGACCGACCCCGGGATGGCCGACCGGACCTACGTGGAGCCGCTCGACCCGGACGTGCTCACCGCGATCATCGAGCGCGAGCGCCCCGATGCCCTGCTCCCGACCCTGGGCGGCCAGACCGCGCTCAACCTGACGATGGCGCTGGCGGACCGGGGGGTGCTCGACGCCCGGGGCGTCGAGGTGATCGGGGCGAACGCCGAGGCCATCGCCACCGCCGAGGACCGCGATCGGTTCAAGGCGGCGATGCAGGAGATCGGTCTGGCCGTGCCGCAGTCGGGCTTCGCACACTCGCTGGACGAGGCCCTGGCCATCGGGGAGTCCATCGGCTTCCCCATCATGGTCCGGCCCAGCTACATCCTCGGCGGGGCGGGCACCGGCATCGCCGCCACCCGGGAGGACCTGGTCCGGTTGGCCGCCGAGGGCCTCGATGCCTCGCCGATCAGCGAGGTGCTCATCGAGCAGTCCATCGCCGGCCAGAAGGAGTTCGAGCTGGAGGTGATGCGGGACAACGCCGACAACTGCGTGGTCGTGTGCTCCATCGAGAACCTCGACCCGATGGGTGTGCACACCGGCGACTCCATCACCGTGGCGCCGGCCCAGACGCTGACCGACGTCGAGTACCAGGCCATGCGCGACGCCGCGTTCGCGTGCATCCGCAGGGTCGGGGTGGAGACCGGCGGCTCCAACGTGCAGTTTGCCGTCGACCCCACCGACGGCACCCAGGTGGTGATCGAGATGAACCCGCGGGTGTCGCGGTCCTCGGCGCTGGCCTCGAAGGCGACCGGCTTCCCCATCGCCAAGATCGCCGCCCGCCTCGCCGTCGGCTACCGCCTGGACGAGATCACCAACGACATCACCGGCGCCACGCCGGCCTCCTTCGAGCCGACCATCGACTACGTGGTCACCAAGATCCCCCGGTGGGCCTTCGAGAAGCTCCCCGGGGCGACCGACCAGCTGGGCACCCGGATGCAGTCGGTCGGGGAGGTGATGGCCATCGGGAGGACGTTCGCCGAGTCCCTCCAGAAGGCGGCGCGCTCCCTCGAGCAGGGGCGCGACGGGCTCAATGCCGACCCCGGCGAGCACGCCCTCGACGAGGCGTCCACCGAGCAGCTGACCGAGGCGGTGGCGATCGCCACCCCCGAGCGGATCTACCAGCTCGAGACCCTGCTCCGCCGGGGCGTCTCGGTGGACGAACTGGCCGCCGTGACCGGCATCGACCCCTGGTTCCTCTCGTCGATGGCCGAGGTGACCGATGCCCGGATGGCGCTGGACCTGCAGGTGACCCTGGGTGTCACCGTCGCCGATCTGGACCGCCGGGCGTGGCGGCGCCTCAAGAGGCTCGGGTTCTCCGACCAGCAGCTGGCCTACCTGTTCGGTGGGGCCGTGACCGCCTCGGACATCCGGGCGGCCCGCACCGCGCTCGGGGTGGGGGTGACCTTCAAGACGGTCGACACCTGCGGCGCGGAGTTCGAGTCCTCCACGCCCTACCACTACTCGACCATCGAGGACGAGGACGAGGTCGAGCCGTCCGCCCGCCCGAGGGTGGTCATCCTGGGCTCGGGACCCAACCGCATCGGTCAGGGCATCGAGTTCGACTACTGCTGCGTCCACGCCTCGTTCGCCCTGCAGGAGGCCGGCTACGAGACGGTGATGGTCAACTGCAACCCCGAGACCGTCTCCACGGACTACGACACCTCGGACCGGCTCTACTTCGAGCCCCTGACCCCCGAGGACCTCGCCAACGTCCTGGATGCCGAGGTGGCCGCATCGGTGGACGGCGGCCGGCTGGTCGGTGTCATCGTGAGCCTGGGCGGCCAGACCCCCCTGAAGCTGGCGGCGGGCATCCCCGAGGAGCTGGTGCTCGGAACCTCTCCGGCCTCGATCGACCTGGCCGAGGACCGTGAACGGTGGAACGAGCTGTGTGCCCGGTTGGGCATCGCCCAGCCGCCGGGCGGGACGGCGTCGACGTCGCTCGAGGCGGTGAAGGTCGCTTCGTCCATTGGCTACCCGGTACTGGTGCGACCGTCCTACGTGCTCGGCGGCCGGGCGATGGAGATCGTCTACGACGACGAGCGCCTGGTGCAGGCGGTCGAGTCCATGTCCGGCGTCGGCGGGTCGCTCGGCCGGGAGGGGGGCGTGACCCCGGAACGCCCCGTGCTGGTGGACCGGTTCTTGGAGGATGCCGTGGAGGTGGACGTGGACGCGGTGCGTGACGCCACGGGCGAGGTGGTGATCTGTGGCGTCATGGAGCACGTCGAGGAGGCCGGCGTCCACTCCGGCGACTCGGCCTGTGCCCTCCCGCCCCAGACGCTGTCGGAAGAGGTGATCGGTGGTCTCGAGCGCACGGTGCGGACCATCGCCGAGGCGCTGCAGGTGCGCGGTCTCATCAACGTGCAGTTCGCGGTGAAGGACGACCGGGCCTATGTGCTCGAGGCCAACCCCCGGGCCAGCCGCACCGTGCCCTTCGTGGCCAAGGCGACCGCGGTGCCGGTGGCCAAGGTGGCCGCCCGGGTGATGGTCGGCGCCACCCTCGCCGACCTCAGGGAGGAGGGACTCCTCCGACCCCCGGTCACCGGTCACGTGTCGGTGAAGGAGGCGGTGATGCCGTTCAACCGGTTCCCCGGCGTCGACACCCTGCTCGGTCCCGAGATGCGCTCGACCGGCGAGGTGATGGGAATCGGCGCGACGTTCGGCCTCGCCTTCGCCAAGAGCCAGATCGCCGCCGGCAGCCGGCTCCCGGTGAGCGGGACCGTCTTCTTCTCCCTGGCCGACCGGGACAAGGCCTCGGGCCTCGACGTGGCACGGCAGTTCGCCGAGTTGGGGTTCGAGCTGGTCGCCACATCCGGGACGGCCGCCATGCTCGGGGCCGAGGGGGTCGACGTCGCCACGGTGGTGGCCAAGGTCGGGGACAGCCACCCCGGCGGGGTCGACGCCGTCGAGCTCATCGCCGGGGGGAAGGTGCAGCTGGTGGTCAACACGCCACGGGGCCGCGGCCCGCGTGCCGACGGCCTCCACATCAGGGCCGCCGCCGTCGCCCACCTGGTGCCCTGCCTCACCACCGTGGCCGCCGCCCGTGCCGCGGCCGCCGGCATCACCGACTGGGTCATCCACCCGCTGTCCGTGCGGTCCCTGCAGGAGTACCACGAGCGGTGATGCGATGACCGGCGACCGGGCTGCCCGCACCACCTCGGAGCGGCTCCGCGGCGCCTGGCGGGCGGTCACCACCGGTGACGTCGACCTGTCGGTCGCGGTCGGCTCGCTCCGTCTCGCCAACCCGGTGATGACCGCATCCGGCACCGCCGGACACGGCGACGAGCTCCAGGCCTACTTCCCGATGGGTGAGCTCGGTGCGGTGGTCGTCAAGTCGCTCTCGGCCGACCCCTGGCCCGGCAACCCGGCACCCCGCGTCCATCAGTCCGCGTCCGGCATGCTCAACAGCGTCGGTCTCCAGGGACCGGGAGTCGAGGCATGGATCGGCGAGGACCTGCCCCGACTGGTCGACACCGGTGCCCGCATCGTCGTGAGCATCTGGGGCCAGCGGGTGGAGGACTTCGCCAAGGCGGCCGCCATGCTGGCCGGTGTGGACGGGTTGACCGCGCTCGAGGTGAACGTCAGCTGCCCCAACATCGAGGACCGGCGTCGGATGTTCGCCCACTCGCCGACGGCCACCGCCGAGGTGGTCTCGGCCGTCGGCGACGCCTGTCCGACACTCCCGCTCTGGGCCAAGCTGAGCCCGACGGTGGCCGACCTGGCCGAGGTGGCCGGTGCTGCCCTCGCCGCCGGCGCCGAAGGGGTCACACTGATCAACACGTTGCTCGCCATGGCCATCGACGTGGAGACGCGACGGCCCGTGCTCGGTTCCGGCGGCCAGGGGGGAGGCCTGTCGGGCCCACCGGTCCACCCGGTGGCGGTCCGTGCCGTGTTCGATGTCCGGGCTGCTCACCCCGAGGCCGCCATCATCGGCGTCGGAGGGGTGATGACCGGCGCCGACGCCATCGAGCTGGTGATGGCCGGCGCCGATGCCGTGCAGGTGGGAACCGCGACCTTCCGCGACCCGAGAGCGCCGTACAACGTCCTCGGGGAGATGGCGGCCTGGTGCTCCCGGCACGGCGTCCGACGACTGTCCGACCTGCGCGGCGCTGCCCATGGGTGAGAGGAGCTGGCCATGAGTGGATGGAGCTGGCCATGAGTGGATCGACCGGGGTGATGAGCTTCGGCTCCCGGGTGGCCGACGCGGTGGCAGTCCATGGCCCGCTGTGCGCCGG
>CAZNLF010000121.1:0-8870 GCA_964573595.1 uncultured Acidimicrobiaceae bacterium
TCCTTGCCGGCGGCCTCGAGGGCCTGGGTGAAGAGCTCGGCCGACAGCCAGCCGTAGAGGGTGTAGAGGTCGGCCTTGAAGCCGGGGGACGCCTTTTGGATCCACGTCTGGAAGGTCGCCACCGCGGGGATCGTGAACGCGTCCTCACCGAGGAAGAGGGCGGTGTTCTGCTCCATGTAGGCACCGTCGATCGCCGAGGCCCCGCCCGAGTCGGGCACCAGGTTCTCGCTGTAGGTGGAACCACCGAGGACCAGTGCCGGGTGGAAGTCCTGCTGGTTGAGGGCCTTGACCACGCTGGCCGCGTAGTTCTCCGGCATCTGCTCGAGGAAGAGGATCTTGACGCCGTCGTTCTTCATGGCGACGACGTTCTGGTTGAAGTCGGTCTGCGTGATGTCGAAGGTCGGGTCGTAGACGACCTTGTAGCCCTGGGAGCCCATGGCCGCCTTTTCAGCCACCCATTTGTCCTCGGCCGACGGCTGGTCGGCGATCAGGGCCGCGGTGTGGGTGATGTCCTGGGGGAACTTCTTCTTGAAGAAGACGAGCGGGCCGAGCTGCCAGCCTCCGACTGCCGGGGACGGGCCGAAGGTGTTGGGCAGGTTGTTGGCCGCCGCACTCAACGAGACGGTCACATTGGGCACCTGCGGGTTGTCGGCCAGCACCGTGGCACCGAAGCTGTCCTCCAGTGAGAATCCTCCGACCATGGCGAAGTCCTTTTGGATGTCCTCCGCGGTGAGCTGCTTGTTGGGCGCACCGGCGTACTGGTCGTCACCGCTGTCCACGACCAGTTTGCGGCCGTTGACGCCACCCAGTGCGTTCGCATAGTCGGCGAAGGCCTGGGTGCCCACGGCCGCTCCCTTGAAGAGTCCGAACTCCAGGGTCGACACATTCCCGATCCGCACCGAGTTCGACGTGAGGCCGGTCGTGTCGGTGAAGGCGGACGACGGGATCGTGGCGGGGGACGACTTCGACGAGTCGGTCGAACCCGACGTGGTCGACGGGGCCGACGAGTTCGTCGACGAGCAGGCCGCCATCGTCAACGCCAACACCACCACGACGAGGGTGGCGGCGACGCGTGGCCTCCTCCGCCATCCATTACGGCTGTCACTGTGCATCGCTGTTCTCCCCCGTACTCGTAGAGCCGGCCTGCAGATCGTCGATCTGTCCCCCGGACCCGCTCTCGTCGCTACGACTCTAGGAAACCCTGACCCGTCTTGCTTGTCACCGGCGTTCAGCTGGCACCACCGACGTCTTCGACAGGGTCCGGCGTCCTCGTTGCGCCCCTCCGGTGCATGGAGGCGATCCGAGCCCGCTCCATGTTGACGAACTCCCCGACGGCTTCGACCGTGACCACCCCGTCCTGGACGAGGTGACCCCGGCTGTGGGTCCGGCGACCCTCGACCGAGGTGACCCACGCCTCGAACACGACGGGTTCGGCGACGCGGGTGGGCTTCAGATAGCGGATCGACAGGCTGACGGTGGGCCCGGCAGCGTCGGCGATGACGTTGGCCGCGGTCAGCATGATGTCGAACGCCCCGGCCAGTGCCGCCCCGTGCACGCACCCCGGCGCCCCCTCGTAGGGAGCGGTGAACACGGCGCGGCCGATTGCCTTGGGCGGCTCGAATTCGATGTCGATGGGAAGCGCCAACGGGTTGCAGGTGCCGATGATCACGTCGAAGGGCATGGCCGACGCCAGGGTGTCCACCTCGTCCGCGGCCACCGAGTGATCGGAGAACCGGGCGGTGGGCGGCCCGCCTGAGGGCCGGGGCACGTGGCCCTCGAGTTCGTCGGCCACCATCGTCGCCCGGCGCGCCGCCTCGGCGAGTACCTCCGTCGGGGCGGTGGTCGTGACGGTCAGCGCGATGAGACGCCGCACTGCCGTGGCCAGTTCCTCGCGCCCCCCGCCGCTCCAGGGTTTGGCCACCCCGTCGACCGGCTCGGGCGTGTCACTCATCGTCGCCTCCGAATCGCGTCAGGAACGCCGTGTGCCGGTCGAGGACGGCCAGCATCTCGTCGGCCCCCCCGGAGGGGATCCGGAGGACGACCTCGTCGATGCCGAGGGACCGGTAGTGATCGAGTTTGCGGTCGTCGGGCACGGTGCCGAACAGAACGACCCGGATGGCCTCCGGGTCACGCCCGGCGAGCTCGACGGCCCGCTTCAGATCGGGCAGCGCCCGGGTCAACCCGGATCCCCCGACGGGCAGCCAGCCGTCCGCGTACTCGGCGACGGCCGCGAACACCGACGGATTGGCGCCCCCACCGACCAGGGTGGTGACCCGGGGCTGTTGGACCGGCTTGGGCCAGCTCCAACAGGGTTCGAGGTCCACGTGGTCGCCGTGGTATTCGGCCTGCTCCTGCGACCAGAGCGCCTGCATGCAGAGCACGTGCTCGCGCGCCACCTCGCGCCGTTCCCCGAAGGGAACGCCGTGGTCGGCGGCCTCCTCGCGGTTCCACCCGAAGCCCAGGCCGAACACGACGCGCCCCCCGCTCAGGTGGTCGAGCGTGGCAATCTGCTTGGCCAGCACGATCGGGTCGTGCTGGGCGGCGAGTACGACCCCGGTGCCCAGCAGGATTCGCTCGGTCACCGATGCCGCCGTCGACAGTGCGACGAACGGGTCGAGGCTCCGTCGGTAGTCCTCGGCGTGGACGCCTTCGACCAGCGCCGGCGGCGTGTCGGCCCGCACCGGCAGATGGGTGTGCTCGGGAAGGTAGAAGGAGTAGAAGCCGCGTTCCTCGGCGGCCCGGGCGAGGTCGGCCGGGGCCATCGCCAGGTCGGTGAGGAAGGCGGTGATGCCGAGGCGCAACGGTCAGTGCTCCAGGCCGGCGGTCAGCTCGGACCCCGGGTTCGTGCCCGGGTCGGCGAACAGCGCGGCGAAGGCCGACTCCTCGCGTGCCCGCGCCGCGACGATGTCGGGGCGCCGCGCCGCCATCATCAGCCGCTTGATCTCGCGGGTGGCGTGCGGGGCGAACGATGCGATGCGGCTGGCGATCTCCATCGTCCGGGCCAGGACCGTCCCGTGGGCGCAGACCCGGAGCGCCAGCCCCGACTCGACCGCCTCGTCGGCGTCAATCCACTCCGAGGCCAGCAGGGCGGCGGCGGCACGCTGCCAGCCCATCCGCTCCGGGAGCAGCAGGCTGCTCGCCGCCTCCGGCGGCACTCCCAACTCGGCGAAGGGGGCCCGCAGCCGGGTTCCCTCCTCGACCAGCACCAGGTCGACGTGCGCCAACAGGGTGAGCCCCAGACCAACTCCCACGCCGTGGACGGCCGCCAGCAGAGGCTTGTCGAAGGAGACCACCGTGTCGAGGAGGTCCCGGAAGCCCGAGCCAGCATCCGGCCCGCCACCGCCGGTGGCCAGCATCGCCATCTCCCGGAGGTCCTGTCCCGAGCTGAACGCCCGACCCTTTCCGGTGAGCACCACCGCTCGCAGTGCCTCGTCCTCCAGGGCACCGGCCAGTGCCTCGGTGACCGCCTCGTACATGGCGGCGTCGAAGGCGTTGCGCACCTCCGGCCGGTCGAAGGCGATCAGCCTCACCCCGCCGGCGTCCTCGACGTCGATGCGATGCGTGCTCAACGGATCACGGTCGGACCACTTGACCGCCGTCGACATTGAACACGTGGCCGGTGATCCACGATGCCTCGTCGGAAAGCAGGAACAGACACATGCCGACCAGGTCGGACGGCTGACCCTGCCGCTTGATGGCCAACCCGGCCAGGATCGGTTTCATGAACGCGTCGGGGACGACGGTGCGGGAGGCCTCGGTGTCGATGGGTCCGGGAGCGATGGCATTGGTGCGGATGTGCTGGCCCCCGAGCTCGTGGGCCAGCTGCTGGGTGAGCGAGTTGACCCCCGCCTTGGCCAGGCCGTAGAAGCCCGCATAGAGGTAGGCGGCTGTCGACGACTGGTTGACGATGGCACCACCCCCGCGTTCCTTCATCGCCGGGTAGCAGGCACGCACGCAGTTCAGGGCGCCGAGCAGATTCACCGACAGGAACCGGTTGAGGTACTCCCAGTCGACGGTCAAGAGGAGGTCGAGCTGCATCCCGCCGAAGATCGCCGCATTGTTGACCAGGTAGTCGATCCCGCCGAACCGGTCCACGGTCCGCTCCGCCATGGCCGCCGCCGAGGCGGGGTCGGCGACGTCGACCCGCACCGACTCGGCGATGCCGCCGTCGGCCACGATGCCGGCCGCCACCGCCGCTGCCTTGTCCTCGTCGATGTCGGCGACCATAACCGAGGCGCCGGCGCCGGCCAGGGCTTCGGCATAGGCCTGCCCGATGCCCCCACCTGAACCGGTGACGATGGCCACCTTGCCGCCGAAGTCGAACCGGATCATCGGAGGGGTGGCGGCGGTTCCGTCGGTCGTCGATCCGCTCATGACCCGTCCCCCCCCGGCCGACGGTGGCGGCGGGCGATGACCCGCTCGGCGACCTCGTTGACCCCGGTCGACAGCGGCCAACCGATGTAGTGGGTGAGATGGGCGACCGTCTCTCGCACCTGGTCCTCGGTGAGCTCCTCCCGCTCGAGCGCCGACTCGAACTGGATCTCGATCAACGAGGCCTGTCCCAGGGCGGCCAGGACGCCGATGGTCATGAGGCGGCGGTCCCGGGTACCGAGCTCTGGCCTGGTCCACACCTCTCCGAACAGGTGGTCGACGGTGAAAGCGGCGTAGGGGCCGGGGAGATCGGCCGGATCCACCGAGAACCCGTAGACCTCCTGCATCTTGGCCATGCCCTTGGCACGGGAGGAGTCGGGGTCGAGCCCTCCTTGGGTGTCGGTCACGGCTGGCCATCCTCTCCTCGGGCCGACCGGCTCACGCCGGCTCGAACCTTTCCTCGGGCCGACCGGCTCACGCCGGCTCGGCCATCGACTTGGTCTCGAGGTACTCCTCGAAACCGGCGACACCGGACTCCCGTCCGACGCCCGACTGCTTGTAGCCCCCGAAGGGCACGTCAGGGCTGAACCACAACCCGCCGTTGATGCCGATGGTGCCGGTGCGGATGCGCTGGGACACACGGACGGCGCGCTCGCGGTCCCCCGACCACACCGAGCCCGAGAGCCCGTAGGCGGAGTCGTTGGCCAGCGCCACGGCGTCGTCGTCACCGTCGTGGGGAATCACGACGAGGACCGGGCCGAATATCTCCTCCTGGGCCACCCTCGAACGATTGTCGACACCCACGATCAGTGTCGGCTCCACGAAGTACCCGCGCTCCAGTCCCTCGGGACGTCCACCGCCGGTGACGATCGATCCGTGCTCCTCGCCGGCCAGGCGAATGTAGCCCTCGACCCGGTCACGCTGCCGGGCACTGATCAGCGGACCGCAGATGGTACCGGGGTCGGTGGGGTCCCCGGCCGGGAGCTTCCCGAGCACCTTGGCCGTCGACTCGACGGCCTCGTCGAACTGGGCGCGCGGCACCAGCAACCGGGTGGTGATGGCACACCCCTGGCCGGCGTGGGTGCACACGGTGAACGCCGCGGTGGCGCAGGCGCCGCGCAGGTCGGCGTCGTCCAGGATGACGAATGCCGACTTGCCCCCCAGCTCCAAGAAGACCTTCTTCAGCGAATCGGCGGCCGAGGCCATGACCCGCCGGCCGGTGGCGGTGGAGCCGGTGAAGCTCACCTGGTCGACCCGGGGGTCCGCCGAGAGCCTGGCCCCGATGGCATGGTCCGAGGACGGGAGGATGTTCACCACACCCGGCGGGATGTCGGTCTCCTCGGCGATCAGTCGGCCGAGCACCGTCGCGCACCACGGGGTGTCCGGCGCCGGCTTGAGCACCACCGTGTTGCCGGCGGCCAGGGCCGGCCCGAGCTTGGCCAGATTGATCTGATGGGGGACGTTCCACGGGGTGATGGCCCCGACCACGCCGGTGGCTTCCCGGCGGACCCAGCGGTGCGAGTGGATGCCCATCGGCGACGCGTCCCCGAGATCGGTCTCCCACTGGTAGCGCTCAGCCAGGTCCGCCACCCATCCGAGCCCCTCGACCGGCGTGTCGAGCTGGGCGGAATGGGTGAACGAGACCGGCGAGCCGGTTTCGGCAACGGTCATGGCCCTGATCTCTTCGGCATGGGCACCGAAGGCCGCACGGAGCTGCCGCAGCCCCTCCACCCGGCGATCCACGTTGGTGGACCAGTCCGTGTGGTCGAACGCCCTGCGGGCCGCGTCCACCGCATCGTCCAGGTCCTCGGTTCCGCCGTCGGCCACGACCCCGATGGTCTCCTCCGTGGCCGGATTGACCACGTCGAAAGTGCGGCCCGACCGGGCCGGCCGGAGTCGCCCGTCGACCAGCATCCGCTCCTCGCCGACCACCGCGCTCGTCGTCGTCACGACGGTGCCCCCAAGCCGAAGATCTCGTCGGTGCGTCGTTCGGTCATCGTGGCCAGGGGGAGATCGACCCCGAGCGACCCGGCCAGCTGCAGGGCGGCCTCCAGGTCCTTGTGGGCCAGCGACGCCGCCGACTGCATCGCGCCCACCAGCCCGCGGTCGTCGTCCTCGGTGAACGGCGCCACCGTCTGCCGGAACATGAGCCGGGAGGCCCCACCGATGTGGACGTCGCTGGCCTTGACCACCTCGGCCAGCTGGGCCAGGGGGATGCCGGCCGCCTCGGCCAACTGCTGGCCCTCGTAGGCGGCCAGCCAGGAACCGTAGGTGATCAGGTTCCGGGCCAGCTTGGCGGCGAGGCCGGTGCCGAAGCCTCCCATGGTCACCGTCAACGAGCTGACGGCGTCGAACACGGGCCGCACCCGCTCGATGACCGCCGGGTCGCCCCCGACCATGCACACCAGGTCACCGGAGGCGGCGGCCGCCGGCCCACCGGTCACCCCGCAGTCCAGCACCGGCACGTGGAGGGTGGCGGCCTCGGCCCCGATCGCCTGGACGCACACTGCCGAGATCGTGCTCACGATGATGAACGTGGTATCCGGTCCGGCGGCGGACAGGCCACCGCCGGGGCCCGACAGCACCCCGTGGACCTGCTCGTCGTTGACCACGGCCACCACGACCACGTCGGACCGTCCGACCAGGTCCGCCGGGGAGGCCGCCACCCCGGCGCGATCGCGGTACCGCTCGGTGGCCTCGGCGCGCACGTCGCACACGACGAGCGGGAACCCCTCGCGGAGCAGGCTCGAAGCCACCCCGGCCCCGATGGCACCGAGACCGATGACGCCGACGGTGGGCCTGGTCCCGGGATCCCCTCCCGTCCGCTCGTCGTCAGCCACGTGCACTCCCCCAGTCCGATCGTCCAGCCTTGCCGGGTGATGATGCCACCCGTGATGCCGCGCGTCGCACCACAGCGGAAGAGAACCGGCCTGCGTCGGGACGGGCCGCACCCTCACGGTCCCTTCCCATTGTGCTGGACACCTGTCCAGACTATAGTCCAGACCATGCGAGACGGCAATGCGCGGGAGGCGGGTGGAGCCGGCCCGAGACTGGACGGGGCGGGCGCCGCCACGAGCTCGAGACTCGACGACGGGTCACGACCGTGAGCGAGGCGGCGGCGCTCCGGTCCGTCGACGACTCCCCGTTGCTCGAGGCGACACGGCGCCGGCTCACGGCCCGACAGGCCGAAGTGGTCAGGCAACTGGTGGACGCCACCGAGGGCGAGGCGAACGACGTGGGCTATGCCGGGCTCACCGTCCGCTCGGTGGCGCGGCGAGCAGGGGTGGCACCGGCCACTGCGTACACCTACTTCGGCTCGAAGGACCACCTGTTGGCCGAGGTGCTCTGGCGGCGGATGCAGTCGCTCCCCCCGGTCGACGAGTCCACCGATCGGCCGGTGCACGACCGCCTGGTCGACGCGGTCCGGGCCATGGTGCTCTTCACCACCGAGAGCCCCGGTCTGGTCGACGCGTGCACGGTGGCACTGTTGAGCACCAGCGCCGACGTGAAGCACCTGCGCGACCGGATCGGGACGCAGATCCACCGACGGCTCTATGCCGCGTTGGGACGCGACGCAGATCCACGCGTGGTCAGGGTCCTCGAGACCACCTTCTCGGGGGCGCTGCTCACCGCCGGCATGGGCCACATGTCGTCGATGGACATCCCCGAGTTCGTCGCCGGCGCCGCTGATCTGATGATGAGGACGCAGGACAGTCGGCCGGCGACCGTGGCACCGGCCACGAGGGGCCGCGGGGGCCGTCGATGACCGTCGGCGCCGTCACCTACAGTCCCTACGCCTACGAGATCCACGAGGACCCGTACCCGGTCTACGCCCGGCTCCGGCACGAGGCGCCCGTCTACCGGAACGACGAATTCGACTTCTGGGCACTCTCGCGGCACGAGGACGTGTTGGCCGCCTTCCGCAACCTCGACGGCTTCTCCAATGCGTACGGGGTGTCCCTGGAGCCCAGCGCCTTCGGCCCCGACGCCCACCGGTTCATGTCCTTCCTCGCCCTCGACCCGCCCAGGCACACGCGCATGCGGTCGTTGGTGGGCAAGGGCTTCACGCCGTCGAAGGTCGCCCAGATGGAGGACCGGATCCGGGCCATCGCCCTCGAACACCTGGAGCCGGCGCTGGACCGCGGTTCCTTCGACTTCATCGCCGACTTCGCCGGAAAGCTGCCCATGGACGTCATCTCGGAGCTGGTCGGAGTCCCCCGTTCGGACAGGGCCGAGATCCGCCGCCTCGCCGACCTGGTGGTCCACAGGGAGGACGGCCTGTTCGACGTGCCGCCGGCCGGCATGGACGCAGCCTTCACCCTGGTCGGCTACTACCAGGACATGGTCGACCAGCGCCGCCAGCAGCCGACGGACGACCTCACCTCAGCGCTCCTCCTGGCGGAGATCGACGGTGACAAGCTGACCGACGACGAGGTCATCGCCTTCCTCTTCCTCATGGTGGTGGCCGGCAACGAGACCACCACCAAGCTGCTGGGCAA
>CAZNLF010000122.1:0-8776 GCA_964573595.1 uncultured Acidimicrobiaceae bacterium
CCCTCGCCTCCTCGATCCGTCCGGCCTCGACCAGGGGAAGGACCTCGTCGAGCAAGGTGGCCCAGTCGACCGATTCGGTGGGGCGGCCGGCTGCCTGCAGTGATCGGCGGGCCCCGTCGAGCAGCTCGACCATGACGCCCACCTCTGCGGGGACGGCCGAGGCGAGTCGGTTGCGCAACCACCGCGCCAGTGCGGGGCTGGCCCCGCCGGTCGAGACGGCCACGGTCACCGGGCCGTCCCGGAGGACGGCGGGCAGCAGCGCGGTGCCCGGTGCGGCCCCGTCGGCGCTGTTGACCAGGACACCGGCGGCAGTGGCGTCGGCGACCACCGCCCGATCGACGTCGGGCGCACCGGTGGCGGTGATCACCAGGTGGTAGCCGACGACCTCTCCCCGCCGGTAGGGGCGGTGCTCGATCTCGACCGACCGGTTGTCGGCGATGGCCGTGACCGTGGTCAATGCCACCACGGTCACCCTGCCCCCCGCGGCGACGAGCCCGTCGACCCGACGAGCCGCCACGGGGCCACCGCCGACCACCAGGCAGGGCCGGCCGTCGAGGTCGAGGACGACCGGGTAGCCGTGGCCGCCTCCTCCGGATGGTCCCCGGGGAGCGGTCATCGCCGGTCCGTGCTCACGGGTAGCGGCTCACCGGGGCACGGCGACCCGCCTCGCCCGGCCCCTGGTCCCGTCTCGCCATGGGCCCCTGGTCCCGTCTCGCCAGGGGCCCATGGGACCCGTCTCGCGAGGCCCCCGGGACCGGTCTCGCGAGGCCCCCGGACCCGCCTCGAACCGCACCTCGCACCAACCGGCAACCGGACCTCCAACCCACCTCTCCGATGGGGATTGTTACTAATCCTGATCTGATTAGTCATGTATAGTGCCGATGCGAAGCCGGGGCACCGCACACACGAGGTGCGACGTCCCGATCGAAGCGAGGATTCGAAGATCCGGGGAGCGGTCCGAAGCCGGTCGGGAGCTCTCCGGGGCGGAATGGAACCGGTAAGGGTGCGGTTGGCAGGTGGTGGGCTTCGCCAGTGGATCCGCCGGGAGTACGACGGGGACCCCACGGCGAGAGGCAGTGCTGAGGAGTTGGCAACTGGGTATGAGAAACGGGACCAGCAGTCCGGAGCAGGCGGAACCGGCGACTCATCTCGCATCCGGCGCGTCAGGGTACAGAGAGGGAAGTGAAAGTGAGCACCGTGGCGAGTGAGTCCGAGTTGTTGGAGCTGGGCGGGGAGATGGACGTGCGGTCGGCGGCGTTCGAGACGGCTCCGGCCGGCCTGGTCGTGGCCTGGGCGATCGATCGCTTCGGGCCGAGGATGGCCATGGCCGCGTCGTTCCAGGACGCGGTGCTCATCGACATCGCGGTGGCCGTCGATCCCACGATCGAGGTCGTGTTCCTCGACACCGGCTCGCACTTTGCCGAGACGCTCGAGTACGTGGAGACCATCCGGTCCCGATACGACCTGAACCTGACCGTGACGACGCCGGCCGAGGGTGCCGACCAGTGGCCGTGCGGGAGCTCGCAGTGCTGTGAGTTCCGCAAGGTCCGCCCGCTCAAGCAGGCGTTGGCGGGCAAGGACGCGTGGATGACGGGCGTGAAGAGGGTGGACGCACCCACTCGTCGTGAGGCCCCGATCGTGGCCTACGACGAGAGCTGGGGCATGGTGAAGGTGAACCCGTTGGCCACGTGGACCGAGGAGGACGTCGCCGGCTACGCCCAGGACCACGACCTCCCCCAGCACCCCCTGGTGGCCAAGGGGTATCTCTCCATCGGGTGCGCCCCGACCACCAGGCCGGTGTCGATCGGTGAGGACCCCCGCGCCGGAAGGTGGTCCGACTCGGACAAGGTTGAGTGCGGATTGCACCTCTGACATGGCCAAGGACCGGGACGAGCTCTACGGGCTCAACATCCGTGGCACCGACCGTCCGATGCCCTTCGTCAACCCCTACCGGACGAAGGGTGAGCTGAACGAGATCGAGCAGTGGAAGCTCGAGCGGCATCCCCTCGAGATCGCCGATGCCATCATCGACACGTACTCCAAGGAGGGTCCGGCGGGCATCGCCAAGGTTCCCGGCGAAGTCGAGCGTCTGAAGTGGGCGGGCATCTACCCCCAGAAGCAGGGCGGCGACGCCTTCATGATGAGGGTCAAGGTGCCCGGTGGTTTCCTGACCGCTCCGCAGATCCGCGAGATCGGCGTCGCCGCGGACGCCTTCGGCGAGGGGCCCGACGGAACCGAGAGCCGTGTGTTCGGATCCCGGTACGCCGACCTGACCACCCGGCAGACCGTGCAGATCCACTGGCTGCGGATCGAGGACATCCCGCGCATCTGGCGCCGCTTCGCCGCCGTCGGCCTGACCACGGTCCAGGCCTGTGGGGACTCCGCCCGCAACGTGCTCAGCTGCCCCGTGTCCGGGGTCGATGCCCACGAGGCCTTCGACGCGCTGCCGGTCGCCCGGGCCGTCTCGGACTTCTTCACCGGTAACCGCGAGTACGCCAACCTCCCCCGCAAGTTCAAGATGTCGGTCACCGGCTGCGTGGAGGACTGCGCCCAGGCGGAGATCAACGACATCGGGCTGTGGCCGGCCCGGTCCGAGGACGGCACCCTCGGATTCAACCTGTTGGCCGGGGGCGGCCTGTCCGACGGTGAGCGCATGGCCTCGGACATCGACGTCTTCGTGAGGACCGACCAGGCCGTCGAGGTGACCCGGGCCATCGCCCAACTCTTCGGCGAGCTGGGGAACCGTGAGAACCGCGGCCTGGCCCGCATGCGCTACCTCGTCCAGGAGCTGGGGCCCGAGGGGTTCCGCGCCGAGCTCGCCTCCCGGGCACGGTTCGAGCTCGTGCCGGCGGGCGAGAGCCTCACCCGGCGCTACCGGGGGGACCATGTCGGGGTCCACCCGCAGAAGGAGCCCGGGTACGTCTACGTGGGCTGCTCGGTCCCGGTGGGCCGGATGGTCGGGCTCGAGCTGGTCGAGGCGGCCCGTCTGGCCGAGACGTACGGCGACGGAACCATCCGGATCGGCACCGACCAGAACATCACCTTCACCGGCGTGCCCGAGGATCGGCTCGACGCCCTGCTGGCCGAGGACCTCCTGCAGAAGTATTCGCCCTATCCGGGCCCGTTCACGCGGGGGGTCGTGGCGTGCACCGGCTCGGAGTTCTGCCGCTACGCAATCGTCGAGACCAAGGAGCGGGCGGTCAAGTGGGCCCGCTTCCTCGACGAGCAACTGGCCGGTGAGCAGGTCGGTGCCGTGCCGGTCCCCGGCGGCCGCTCGGGGCCCAGGGAGGACGCCGGGGTCATCCGGATGCACTTCTCCGGCTGCTCGGCCAGCTGTGCCCAGCCCCAGATCGCCGACATCGGCCTGCGGGGCGAGGTGGCCCACGTCGGGAACCACCTGGCCGAGGCGGTCGACATCGGCATGGGCGGCTCGCTCGGTGCGGAGCCCGGCTTCATCGACTGGATCGAGCACGCCCGGCCGGTCAACGACGTCCCCGACGCCCTGTTGCGGGTGGTCCGCCGCTACCAGTCGGAGCGACGGGAGGACGAGCCCTTCTACAACTGGGCCCGGCGGGTCCCCGGTGACGAACTGCGGCGGACGCTGGCGGAGGACGGGACGGGCATCCCGGGCACCCCGGTGACGCTCGTCACCGACCGGGTGCCGGCGACGAAGCGCTCGCCGGCGGGGGCGAGGTCGAAGCGGGCACCGGCCGGTGCAACGAAGCAGAAGGCGTCCGCACCGCCGGCGACGAAGTCCAAGGGGTCCCCGGCGGGTGCCGGCAAGACCAAATCCGCATCAGCGGCGACGAAGTCGAAGGGCTCACCGGCGAGGGCCGCGGAGAAGCCCGCAGTGTCGGCGGGGGCCGGGGAGCCGACGGCCCGCCGGGCCACCAAGCCGGCACAGGCTTCGGCCACAGCCGGCAGAGCAACCAGAGCAGCAACCGCAGCAGACGAGGAACGTCGATGAAGGCCTACCGCATCCGCGACGAGATGAACGGCATCGCCGAGCCTCCGGGCAAGACATGGTTCTGGGAGCTCCAGGCCGGTGTCATCGATGCCGGACGGTGCATCCAGTGCGGAACCTGTGTGGCCGCGTGCCCCTCCAACTCCATCGGGATCGACGAGGACACCGACCTGCCCGAGCTGGTCAAGATGTGCACCGGCTGCTCGCTGTGCTGGGACTTCTGCCCTCGCGGCGGCCTGCGGTACGAGGCGCTGTGGCCCCCGTCGACACCGATGGCTGACGACGTGCAGACCGCCGCTGACGGCGGGGGTGTCGCTGCGGCCGGGGCGGTCGTGCGCGCCGACTCCTCCGATAACTACTGGAAGATCACCGGTGGACCTCCCGGCGACGGCCTCGGGGCGGTGATGGACTCCTACGCGGTCCGTGCCGGGGCGCGGCCGGAATATGCCCAGGACGGAGGGGTGGTCTCCGCTCTGTTGGTCGCCGCGCTGGCCGGCGGAGAGATCGACGGTGCGCTCGTCACCCGTCCGAGCGACGACCCGGACGAGCCGTGGAAGGGCGTCGCCCACCTGGCCACCACCGCCAAGGAGATCGTCGACGCCGCGGGCAGCTACTACAACCAGACCATGGCGCTGGCCGAGCTGGACCTGTCCCGATACGACCTGCCACCCAAGCCCCGCATCGCCGTCGTGGGAACACCCTGCGAGATCCAGGGGATCCGCGCCATGCAGTCCCGTCGCTGGCCGACCGGTGCCCACCGCATCGACTCGGTGGTCCTGACGATCGCCCTGCTCTGCACCAAGAGCTTCGACTACCAGGGCCTGATGCTCCGGCTCCTGCACGAGGACCGCGGCATCGACCTCGAACGGGTCAGCAAGGTGGACGTGATCCGGGGCCGCATGATCGTCGAGTACCGGGACGGCGAACTGGCCGTCGACGAGCCGATCAAGAACTTCCACGGCGCCGCGCTGAAGGGGTGCGACGAGTGCGCGGACTTTTTGGGCCGGAGTGCAGACCTGTCGGTCGGGAGCGTGGGATCGATGGACGGATGGAGCAGCGTCCTCGTGCGGACCGAGCGGGGTCGGCGCGCTCTGGACAACGCCCGCGGCCGCCTCGACTTCCGCGAGCTCGACACGCCGGAGGCGCTGGTGAAGCTGGACAACTTCGACAAGCGGATAGCGTTCGACAGCCTTCGCCGGACGTTCGACCCCGATGCGCCGCTGTTCATCGACTACGCCGAGCACGTGGCCGACTACCGGGACAGTGACCGGGCCCCGGTCGTGGCCGACCGTTGAGTCGAATGACGAGGGAGCCGTGGCGCGGAAGGGTCGCCAGGTCGGACCCGTGAGCACCAGCAGCGTCTTCGACGACGACTGGGACGGCATCACCCTGGAGTTGCCCGAGGAGCCGGTCGAGCTGCGTTCGGGGCTCCGGGACGCGCTGCTCGACGGAAGGCAGTGGCGCGACGGGCTCGACGACGACCTCTGCATCGGCCGGTGGCTCTGGGAGCGCTGGGGCCAGTCCCTCGAGCACCAGGGGCTCGACCGCGACGGGTTCTTCGATGCGCTGGTGGCCAACCGGCGTGAGCTGTGGCTGTGGCTGGTGGGGGAGCGGCAGTGGGTCCAGTTCCTCGAGGGCCAGGCCGGTAGGATCATCCGGCGCCTGCCCGGTGCCGACGGGTCGGCGGCGACCGAGACCGACTGACGGGCGACAGACCGACTGACCGACTGACCGGCCCGTCGCCCGGTGCACCGGCCGGCCGGACAGAACAACCATACGAAGGGGAGCCCATGCCGAACGTCGACGTCCCGATCGGAAAGGATCCCCTGGTCTACGTATGGACCGAGCTGGCCACGCCGCTGACGTCGGCGGCCGGCGCCTACAGCAGTGCGGTCTACGAGAAATCGTCGTTGTCCTTGCGCGAGTTCGAGTCGGCACGCATCACCATGGCCGGTATCAATGAGTGCGCCATCTGCATCGACTGGCGCACGGCGCGGGATGTCCCCGCCCGGTCGGCCGACCCTGACGAGGTCCCCGAGGAGTTCTACGAGGCGGTGCGGGCCGGCCGGTGGGAGGGACTGACGGAGCGGGAGGTCCTGGCGGCCGAGTTCGCCCGGCGGTATGCCACCGATCACCTGGGGATGGACCAGCCGTTCTGGGACCGGCTCCATGCCGTCTACGAGGACGACGAGCTGGTGGACCTGGCGCTCTGCGTGGGATCGTGGTTGGCCTTGGGCCGGTTCAACCAGGTGTTCGACATCGACGGGGCCTGCCGGGTCCCTCAACCCCCCGCCCATTCGGACCATCGCTGACCCGGAGCGGACCTCGTGGAGAAGCTGATCTATCTGGTGTGGTCCGACGGCACCGACGAGTCCGGGGACTCACTGCGGGACCGCCTGCTCGAAGAGGTGGCACCACGCCTCCTGACTTCAGGGGTGAAGGGCCTCGTGATCAACGTCCACGACACCGAGGCGGCGCGGGCGCCGTCGCCGGCCCCAGCACCGGAGGGCGAGACGCCCCATGCCGCCGAGGTGTCGGTCTGGCTCGACTCCTACGAGAAGCGGCACGGAGTGGAGGCGGCGCTGGGGCCGCTGGGCCATCGGACGGCGGGCTACCTGGTGGTCGAGTCGCTCTATGACGACTACGGCACCACCCCCTACGCCGCCGCTCGCACGTGGCCGGACGGCGAACGCTCACCCGGCGTGCTGACGGTGGCCCTGATCCATCGACCGAGCGGCCTCGGGTACCGCGAGTGGATCACCCGCTGGCACGGCACGCAGTCCCCGGTGTCCGCCGAGTTGCAGCCCCGGACCCGCTATGTGCGCAACGAGGTCGTGCGGTCGGTCACGGAGGGAGCGCCCGAGATCGGGGGCATCGTCGAGGAGGGCTGGCCGTCGGTCGAGCATGTCGCCGATCCCCTGTTGTTCTTCAATGCCGCTTCGCCCGAGGAGCTCGACGCAAACGTGTCCCGGATGATCACCAGTGTCGACGCCTGCCTCGACCTGGGCCGGCTCCGAAGCTCGACCATGAGCGAGTACCTGGTCAAGTCCCTCGACTGACTGCCTCGACTGACTGCCTCGACTGACTGCCTCGACTGACTGCCTCGGCTGACTGCCTTGTCCAGGATTATCGGCTCCCCACAGGACCGGGCCTGCACCGGAGCCTGCTGTCATCACCTACGCTCGTGCGTCGGCCACTGGAGTGACCGGGCCCGGCACGTATTCGGAGGAATCACCCGTGGGACTGTCCATCGGCATCGTCGGCCTCCCCAATGTGGGGAAGTCGACCCTGTTCAACGCCTTGACGCGCAACGAGGCCCTGGCCGCCAACTACCCGTTCGCCACGATCGAGCCCAACGTCGGGGTGGTGGCCGTGCCCGATCCTCGCCTGGACCGGCTGGCCGAGCTCTTCGAGAGCAAGGAGATCGTCCCGGCCATGGTGACCTTCGTCGACATCGCCGGCATCGTGAAGGGGGCCTCGGAGGGCGAGGGCCTGGGCAACAAATTCCTGGCCGCCATCAGGGAGAGCGACGCCATCTGTCAGGTGGTGCGGGTGTTCACGGATCCCGATGTCATCCACGTGGACGGCAGGATCGCGCCGGCTGACGACATCGAGACGATCAACACCGAGCTCATCCTCGCCGACCTCCAGACGGTCGAGAACCGGTTGGTGAAGCTGGCCAAGGAGTCGCGCAAGCAACCCGAGCTCGTTCCGGTCATGAAGGCGGCCGAGCAGGCACGGGCCATCCTCGACAGTGGACAGACCATCACTTCGGCCGTGTCGGCCGGCACCGTCGATCCGGAGCCGCTCCGGGACCTCCACCTGCTCAGCGCCAAGCCGTTCATCTACGTGTTCAACGTCGACGAAGGCTCCCTCGACGACGAGGCGCTGCGAGCGGAGCTGGGCGCACTGGTGGCACCGGCCGAGGCCGTCGTGGTGTGTGCCCAGATCGAGGCCGAGGTGGCGGCGCTCGATCCCGGGGACGCGGCAGAACTGCTCGCCGGATACGGCCAAGAGGAGTCCGGGCTGGTCCAGCTGGTGCACGTCGGATTCTCGACCCTCGGCCTGCAGACCTTCCTCACCGCCGGGCCCAAGGAGTCGCGAGCCTGGACCGTCCACGTCGGTGACACCGCCCCCCAGGCGGCCGGAACCATCCACACCGACTTCGAGCGCGGGTTCATCAAGGCGGAGATCGTCAGTTACGAGGACCTGGTGGCGGCCGGCTCCATCGCTGCCGTTCGCGCCGCGGGCCGGGCCCGGGTGGAGGGCAAGGACTACGTCATGCAGGACGGCGACGTCGTGGAGTTCCGCTTCAACGTGTCCTGAGGGACGTACCGGCAGCTCAGCGTGTTACTGGACCGATGCCGTCCGCGAGAAGTCCGCGAGATTCTCCGTCTCGCCACCGAGGCGACTCGGTCGTCATGGCCTCCGCGGCTCTCCGAGTCCGGTCCTCAGCGGTTGGCCACACGCGAGTAGGTGCTCAGGGTGAACGCGCGAACCTGTTGGTCAGGAAGCCGGCGACGCTCGCTCGCGACGAGTTCGATGAAGCATCCGCAAACCGGGTTGCCACTGCCGGCGACGATCGATGCGCGACCGGCAAACAGTTCGATGTACGACCGGTGAACAATCGAGGCAATCGGTGCGCGGCCGGGCGCAGGCGCGCCCGCCTAGAGGGCGCAGAGGAGTTCGCGGAACTCGCTCGCAAGTGTCCCGGCAGTGTCCCGCAGGCGCCCGACATCCGGGCCGTCGACGAGCAAGGACCGAGACGCGCTGGGAATCACCCGGTCGGGGCATGTGGCGAAGACCTGGGCG
>CAZNLF010000123.1:0-8737 GCA_964573595.1 uncultured Acidimicrobiaceae bacterium
CCGGGTTGGAAGATCAGTTGATAGATGCGAAACGGCAGGTTGTCCTGTTGCCCGTTGAACGGGTTCCAATTGAACTTGTCGTTGCCACCGGCGTTGAAGAGCACCGGTGCCGTCTCCCCGGCGATGCGGGCGACGCCAAGGATCACCGCCGTCATGAGCCCGACACGGGCTGTGGGGAGTACGACGCGGAGGAGTACTCGCCACTGCGGTGCTCCGAGCGCCAAGGCCGCCTCTCTCAGCGACCCCGGAACGATGGCGACCACTTCTTGAGCGGCTCGGGTGACGACGGGAAGCATCATGACAGCGAGCGCCATACCAGCCGCGAACCCGGACTTTCCGCTGTGGGTCCTCGGCGCGACCCAGAAGAGGTAGACGAAGAGCCCGGCGATGATGGCCGGAGCGCCGGTCATGGCATCCACCACGTAGCTCACGATCCGGGCGAAGAGGGACCGTGAGTCGGCGAGATAGGTCGCAGTGAGGATGCCGAGCGGAACAGAGAGAATTGCGGCAATGCCCACCTGCTCCAGCGTCCCCACGATGGCTGCACCAGCGCCGACCGCGGTGACCGGCGATGTCGCCGTCAACTTGGACATGTCCGCCGTGAAGAAGTGGGGGAAGTCGGCGAGCGCAACCGACGCTCCCTTCCAGATCACATAGCCGATCACTGCCACCAGAGGGACCAGGGCGATGAAGGCGCCCGTCCACATCGCCAACGTCGCCAGTCGGTCTTTGGTCAGCAACATCCCGTGGTTCCGTCGGCACACGACGGCGTAGATCGTGAAGAACAGGCCGTACCAGACGATGGCCAGACCGAACGATGCGGAGAATCCCAACGTGAAGGCCAGGATCCATACGATCGCCAGGGCGGCTACGGCCGATCCCAGCAATTCGAATAGATGCTGCGATGTGACGTGCCTGTGTCGGACCGGAGTCTCGACAATCGCATCCGGGATCCGACTCTGATCCCCATAGGTGCCTTCCGTGTCGTGCGGATCTGCGGTCGAGGTTCTGCGACTCATTTCATCAACCCCTGGACGACCGGGTGACGATGGCCCGCGAAATGGCGTTGACGACCAGCGTGCTCACGAACAGCACAAGACCCAAGAGGACGAGTGCGCTCTTCTGTGTGGGGGACGCCGTCGGAAAGTCCTGTGTGATCTGCTTGGCGATCGATCCCAACCCCTGGGGGCCCATCAGCGCCAGCGTCAGCTTGTTCGACGTCGAGAGGATCAGGACCACGATCATCGTCTCACCCAGCCCGCGACCGAGTCCCAAGAGAGCGGCGCTCACAACGCCGTTCCGTGAGAACGGCATGATCACGTCGGTGACCATGCCCCACCGGGTGCCGCCCAGGCCCAATGCCGCCTCGCACGCATCGCGTGGAACCTGCGACATCACGTCCCGGCTCACCGAGGTGATGATCGGGATGATGGTTACGGCACAGACGAGCCCGCAGGCGAAGATCGAATTCACGTATTCGCCGGGCGAGGGCGTCCGAAAGAACGGGACAAAACTGAAGTGCGTGACCAGCCACTTCGCCGGATCGGCTTGGAGGCCCGACACCAGCTCGAGCCCCCAGAAGCCGTAGACGATGCTCGGCACCGTCGCCAGCAGGTCGATGATCCCCGTCATGATCGAGCGAAGTCGGGGGGGGAGGTATTCGTTGATGAGCAACGCCGTGGCCAACGAGATCGGCAGGGCGATGGCGAGAGCCACCACGGCGATCAGTACGGAGCCGAGGAGAAGGGGCAACATTCCGAATCGGCCCAGGTCGGGATCCCAGGTCGTTCCGGTGAAGAACCCGATTCCGGCCTCTTTCAGCGCGGCCCACCCGTCGACGGTGAGAAAGACGACGACGGCCACCAGAATGAGAAGCACGACTGCGCTGGCGGCGGCCAGCACGATCTTGAACACGCGATCTGCACCGGTCGTCGCCCGGTTGATGTCGATGGGAACGTCCGGTTCCGGCGGGGTGGCGACCGCTGGACGCTCCGTCAGCATGGTCATGGCGTGACCTTCCGACCGGCCCGACGGCCGGCGATGCCGGCCAGCAGCATCATGACCCCGCTGCCGACCAGCCAAGGCAGGGCGGCCGGTGCACCGGTGAACGCCAGGGTGCCGGTGGCGGCGGATGCCGCACCGCCCGTCCCGGTGTCTGTCCCGACGGTCGAGGAACCAGCCGACGTCGATCCGCCCGACAGGGACACGGCGGCGTCGGGGGGTGAGCTGTGACCGGTCGACGAACTCGCAGGGGGGCTGGCGGGGTTCGTCGTGGGACTCGCCGCCGTTATGTTGGTGGTGAAGGTGAAGGGGGGAGAGAAGATCTTCGGCTTTTCGAAATCGTTCTGGTCCTCGCCGATGTAGAGAACGCATTCCTCCGATTCATCGCACACGGGAACGCTGTCCGGTGAATCGCCGATGGCGGCGTCCGGTAGCTGGTAGAGGGTGTACGCCGGGTCGGAGAAACTCCCGTCCTTGTCCACCAGGATCGAGTTCCCCTGTGAGGTGTTCCCGTCACAGGTCGTGTCGTCGATCGGGAGCACGCCCTTCGGGGCTCCGCACTCCAGGATCTCAATCCTTGCATTGGGACTGAACAGGGAGTTCTGCCCAACTGACAGAGTGACAGACTGACCGGCCCGATACGCCTTGGTCCCAGGACTCGGGCTGATGGACAGCGTCGGCGTCGTCGCCGCTGCCACCACCTTCGCCCTCATACCGAGCACCGCGCCGATCACCAAGAGGGCCAGGCCTGCGACCACACACATCCGCTTGATGCGCACGTCGGGCAGACGCGTCGCCATCATGAGCCACTCGGCTTTGCCGACGCTGCCGGTATGACGGTGAACGGTGCCGAGAACACTTTCGGGGCGGAGAAATTGTTCTGGTTCTGACCCACGTACAGGACGCACTCGTGGGTCTTGTTGCACACGGGGACGCTGTCGGGTGAATCGCCGATCTGGGGGTCCGGCAACGCGAAGATCTTCTGGTAGGTGGTGGAGAAGCTTCCATCCTTGTTCACCAGCACGGAAGGACCCGGGACCGTGTTGCCGTCGCAGGTCGAGCTGCTGGTGGGAAGGTTGGCGGTCGTGCCTCCCGGGTCTCCGCACTGGAGGATGATGATTCTCGCGTACGGTGCGAAGTACTTGTTGGGTCCGACGGTGACCGTGATGACCTGACCGTCACGGTAGCTGGACGCACTCGGGGTGAGCTGAGGGATCGGCCGCCCCTGGGCATCCGTGGTGGACGAGTTCGATCCGCCCGACAGGAACACGACGACGATCACGACGACCACCACCACAGCGACGGTTCCGGCCAGTAGATACCGCCTCCGAACCTGGGTACCGGATGCGGAAGACGTCGAATGAGCGTTGTTCATTGTCCCTTTTTCCTCACGAATAGTGCACGACGTCCGATGGTTCCGATCAGCAGCAGGAGCAGTCCGACGCCGAAGAGCCACGGAAGAACGGCTGGGATGCCGGTGAAGGCGAGATTCGGGCCACTGGTGGCCGCGTCGGTGGTCGCTCCCCCTGTCCCATCGGATGCGGCACCCGCCGAGCCCGCATCCGCACCGGACGATCCGCCGGCTGATGCCCCGGTCGAGGTGGAACCACCTGCAGCTGCCGTGGTCGAGGTCGTCGAACCGGTCGTGGTGGTGCCGGCCGGCGCTGCGGTGAAGGTCACCGACACAGTCCACCCGGTCAACGAGTCGGTCGTGTCGTCGGCGGTGAGGGTCACGGATTCCGCCGCGGTGTCGGTGACATCGAACACGGCATCACCAGTGCTGTCCGAGGTCACGGAGACCGGGCTTGCCGCATCGCGAGTTTGCCCGACCGACTCCGAGCGGAGCTGGGCGACCGAGGCTGCCGGTGACGAACCTGCAGTGATCGTGGTGGTGGTGCTCGACGAACTGAGCGTGACCGACTTGCTCGACACCGGATCCCCGTTGGCATCCCGAAGCTTGACGGTGATGACCGCCGCCGTCTTTCCGTCGCCGGCGACGCTGGTCGCATTGGAGACGACGGTGGAGTCACCCATCGTGGGGAGGACCGGTGGAGGCGTTCCGAAGGTGATCGATACCAGCTGGCTCAGTTGCAGGGCGTCCGACGTATCCGTAGCTGTATAGGTCACCACTTCGCTCGCGGCGTCGGTGACGTTGAACTGGGCAACCCCGAGTGCATTGGTGGTACCGGGAAGAACGCCGGACGTCACTTGCGCCGGAGTGACCACGGCGGTGCCTGCTGAAGGCGTGAGGCTGATGGCCTTGCCACCGACCGGGTTCCCGAAGTAGTCGGTCAGGGTGACGGTCACCGTCGACGCCGTCTTCCCGTCGGCAGCCACCTGGCTCGGGGCCGCCGACACCGTCGACTTGTTGGCATCGGCTGAGCCGGACACGAACGTGGCCGACGGCTGTTCGGTCAGGGTCACGCCGTTCACCGTGGCAGTGACGGTGACCGTCTCTGCCTTGGTGTCACGCACGCTGAACTCCGTCTGGCCCGACACGTTGGTGACACCCGGTGCCACGCCCGAACCAACGAGGGTCGGCTGAATCGACACGGACTGGTTCGGGTTTCCGGTCATGGTGACCGTCTCCCCCGGCATCGGCGCTCCGGCACTGTTGAGCACCGTGACCGTCGCCACCGCATCGTTGAGCCCGTCGGCAGGGGCGGGAGAGTCGCTGACCACGACGGTCGACAGGCTCGCCGAAAGAGTCGGAGCGGTCGGCACCTGAAAGGCGACCACCGGCTTCTGATCGAGGGTCAGCGAATCGGACGTGTCAGTGGCGGTGACCGTAACCGACTCGGCCGTCGTGTCGGAGACGCTGAAGGTTGCCTTCCCCGACGAGTCGGTCACCTGTGGATTGGTGCTCGTGATGGTCGCACCACCCGACGTCGATTGCAGCGCCAGCGACACCGTCTTGCCCGTTTCGGGCGTCTTGCCATCCCCGGCGAGGAGAGTCACGGTCACCGTCGTGCCGGTGGTGGTGGCCGCCGGCGACGGATTCGCGACCACGGTCGACGTCGTCGCCGACACCGAGAGCGGAGGGCCGAACAGCACCGGTGCGGTGGCGGTGAGGACGGTCGAATCGGTGGTGTCCGTGGCCGTGTAGACCACCGACTCGTTGACCGTGTCGGTGACCGAGAAGACGGCCTGGCCCGAGGCGTCCGTCACATTGGAGCCACTGGTGGCGGGTGCGATGACCGAGCTTCCCCCGTTGGCCGACAGGGTCACTGTCTTGCCTTTGATCGGGGCTGGTGTTCCGTTTGTCGAGTGGTCCCGGAGTGTGACGGTGATCGTGGAGGCCGTCACCCCGTCGTCGGCGACGGACGTCGGGCTGGCGACGACGGACGACGCCGACGGGTTGACCGTCTGGGCGGCGAACGTGACCGCGGCGGTCTTGGTCACCGCCACGGTGTCGGTTGAGTCCGTCGCCGTGTAGGTCACGGTCTCCGGCGTCGCATCGGTGACGGTGAAGACGGCGTGCCCGTCGCCATCTGTCACATTGGATCCCGCCGATGCCGCGGCGATCTGGGAGCTCCCGGTCGAGGCAGCCAGCGTTACGGTCTTCCCGGACACCGGGCTCGAGTTCGTGTCGTCGAGGGTGACCGTCACCGTGGCCGGATCGGAGCCGTCGGCCGTGACGGTCTGCGTGGCCGGGCCGACCGTCGACAGCGTCGGGGACACACTGGTCGTCACCGCAGCCGTGCCGTCGCCGGGGTTGGCGGTGCCCGAGTCCGTGGCATCCGAACGGACCTGGAACACCTGGGAGAAGACGTGCGGCTGGGCCATACCGACGTCGCTACCACCGCCCGTACCGATGTAGAGCACACACTCTTTGGTGACACCTAGGCCGCAGTTGGCCGAGTTGGACCCCGTCTCACCGAGCTTGATGTAGTCGGGGAGGGCGTACATCGTGTACAGCTCACCGAGCGGGGTGTCGCTCCCGGCGAGGTCGAACGAGCCGTTTGCCTCCGTGGTGATCGTCCCTCCCTGGTAACCGGTCAGTCCGTCGCACTGGGTGGTGGAGGTCGGTAGGACCCCGCTCGGTGCGGCGCACTCGAAGATGGTCACATCCGAGTTGGCGGGGAGATAACCGCCGGGGATGGCCACATCGACCTGTTGACCACTGTCGAAGGGCCCCGGGCTGTAGGGCTGTTGGGGCACGATTGCCGTGGTGATCTGGGTGGCCGCCGCGCCCGCGGGACCGACCAGGACGGTGACCAGACCGGCGGTGACCGTCACGATCAGCAGGAGCCCACCGACCAGCTGCAAGATCCTCGACGATCCGTGCGTCCCGACTCTCGAGCGCAGATCCATCCGTCGATGTCTCACATGATCTCCGATGTTCCCGATTCCCACTTCACCAATATCCAGTCTCGTTCCCCCCGCCGTTCCGCTTGCCCGTCCTCCGCTTGAGCACCCTTAGGAGTAGGGATGCTTTAGGTCGCTTACCTTCGACACCTTTCGAATCTCTCAATTCCCCTCTTGACACCCCAGGACCCGGGGCCATGCGATTGCTCGCCTGACCCCGGGTCTCGGGAACTACTTGGCGTGTGATCAACCGGTCACACGCCCGATTTCGGATTACTTACGGTGTCGTCGTCGCCGAGATCACCGAGGGGACTCCGTAGAACTCCAACGTGATGGTCCCGGTCGTCGAGACCGGGTTGCTCAGCGTCAGAGTGGTGGAGCCTCCGTTGGACGTCACCGCCGTGTTGGCCGGCACCGCCCCTGAGGCACCGGCGATCTCCACCACGGTTCCCGGGGTGGGGACGCCGGCCCCGACGGGCCCGTAGTCCGAGGCCGGGATGATGGAGGCCGGGAAGTTGGTGCCGTCGTAGCTCGGGCCGGCGAAGGTCACCGTGCTCGATCCGGACGTCGTGGACACCGGGATCTGGGCCACGCAGTCGTCGTTCGGCGCCGGGGTGTTATCGGCCGGGTTGGCCGGGCTGACCGCTGCGCTCAGGTCGGTCACCCTCGGGAACCCGTACTGAGTGGAGACGAGGTTGCCCAGCTCCGTGTCGTAGTTCGTCCCGTTGGTGAGGTCGGTACCCTTTTGGAAGTTGGCGTTCGGGTCACAGAGCCAGTTGGCGAACCCGGCGGTCGACTCCCGCACCAGGTCGGGCCGGATGACGTTGGACAGGGTCCGGGCCGTCGGGAATGCGTTGTCGATCTCGGTCCCCGCCGAGGCGAAGATGCCGTTGAGGGCCAGCGTGTTCACCCCGTAGTTGATTCCACCGATGGTGGTCTCGGACACGTAGGTGTTCGTCGACTGGACGCCGAAGGACATGAAGTAGATCGACGTCGCCTCCTCGATCGCCTGGTCGACCGTGTCCGACGGGAAGTCCGTCGTCGAGTACGCCTCCAGCTGGTGGGCGTTGTTCTCCAGTGCGATGTGCTGCGGGTTTCCGGCAGCAGCGCTGGAGGCCAACGGGTCGTTGGCCGCGTTCAGGTTGGTGTCGGTGCTGGTCGGTGTGCTGTCCGGGCAGCCGAGGGTATCGGCGGTCTGTCCCTGGGCGAACTGGGCGAAGGTGTAGGTGGTGCCCGATCCCGGGTTGACGCCGACGATCCGGATCGGGATCCCGATCGGGACCCCACTGCCGAGGGCCAGCTTGGACCCGCCCACGGCGAAGGTGAGCGTGAACTCGCCGGTTGCCGAGGCGTTGTTGTTGAGGGTGAGCGAGGACCCGCCGTTCGTGGACACCGTGGTCCCCGAGGGGAACAGGGACGAGTTCGAGAACGGGCTGGTCACGGCCTTGCCGCTGGTGATGCTGGCCGGGAAGCTGGTCCCGCTGCTGGTATCGATGTTCACCGTGGGCGATCCCGACGTGGTGTCCACGTTGACCTCGAGGTTGGGCCCGAGGTTTTCCAGCTGGCCCCAGTCGGTGATGGCGTTGGGCGAGGTGGCCGACGTGCAGTACATCCGGAAGGCCACGCTGGAGTCGATCGCCCCGGTGTTGGTGAGCTGGGCGAGCTTGGTGCCGTGGTTGGCCGTGCCCGCCGGGTTGTCACCGGGCAGCCAGCCGGCGGCCACCGGGCCCACGACCCCGCCGTTGATGGAGGCATAGGGCACGCTCGGATAGGCAGCCGCGGCCACATGGGACGACGTGAAGGTCGACGTGCCGTAGGTGGAGGGGTTGATCCCGGGGAAGTCGACGGGCTCGACACCGTCCTTGGCGTAGCCGAGCTCCTGCAGGGTGCAGTAGGTACCGGCCGGCTTGGACGACCGTGCGAAGTCGACGGCATCAGGGGTGGCCAGCGTGCTGCACAACTGCTTCTGGCCGTAGCCCGAGCCGACGTCGTTCACGCCCTGGAGGACCTCGGTGCGGTTCCAGTTGTCGGCCTGGTCGGTGGTCTGGACGTCGGCGCTGCCCGGGTTGATGGACTGCGGGTAGCCGCCCGCCTGGCAGTCGTGGTTGGCCGGCTCGCTGCCGGACGTCGCCGTCCCGTCGAAGAGGGTCTCACCGGTGCCGCCCGCCGTGAGCGTGCAGCCGTAGAGACCGGCGGCGTTGTAGATGTCGCTGATCTTCTGCATGACGAAGAACGTCGTGTCCGAGCCGCTCCCCCGGATGATCTCCGAGGCCGGGTTCTGGTTGTAGTGCGGCGCACCGGCGCTGGGGGCGTCGACGGCGGCGGAGCCTGTACCGACTGCGCCGGCGATCCCACCTCCCACCGTCAGAGCCGCGACCATCGCCACAGCTCCGGCGACCGCGACGCGCACACCCGTGCTGCGCCCGGC
>CAZNLF010000124.1:0-4877 GCA_964573595.1 uncultured Acidimicrobiaceae bacterium
CGATGCACTCGTCGCAGATGTAGACGCCGGGCCCGGCGATCAGCTTCTTGACCTGCTTCTGCGACTTCCCGCAGAAGCTGCACTTCACCAGGTCGCCACCGTCTCCGAACTTCGCCACGTCGGTTCCTCTTGTCCTTCTGTCAGTGGTCGCTGTTGCTCATCCGTGCGTGCTGCCGGCCTGCCCGGGTCTGCGTTGCTGTGCCGGCTCCGGTGTGCTGCTCCCCGCATCGCTGCTGGTACACCCTCTGGTACACCTTCCCCGCCCCCCGGCAGGACATCTGCCCATCGCGGGCCTCAGGACTCCAACCCTAGCGTCTGGAACGACACCGAATGACGGACTACGCCGCCCCGACCGCTTCGATGGACACTGCGTCCCTCGCGGTGATGACCTCGTCGATCAGCCCGTATGCCACCGCCTCCTCCGCCGTCATGATGAAATCACGGTCGGTGTCCTTGGACACCCGTTCGGAGCTCTGGCCGGTGTCGCTGGCGAGCATGCCGTTCAGGAGATCGCGCATGCGCAGGATCTCCTTGGCCTGGAGCTCGATGTCGCTGGCCTGGCCCTCGACACCGCCGAAGGGCTGGTGCAACAGGATCCGGGCGTGCGGCAGGGCGAAGCGCTTGCCGCGTGTGCCGGCACCGAGGAGCACGGCGGCGGCCGATGCCGCCTGGCCGAAGCAGAAGGTGGACATGTCCGGCTTGATGTACTTCATGGTGTCGTAGATGGCGAACAGTGCGGTGATGTCGCCGCCGGGTGAGTTGATGTACAGATGGATGTCCTTGTCCGCCTCCTCCGACTCGAGGAACAGCAGCTGGGCGCAGACCAGGTTCGCCACGGTGTCGTTGATCGGCGTCCCGAGGAAGATGATCCGCTCCCGGAGAAGACGCGAGTAGAGGTCGTAGTTCCGCTCCCCACGGCTGGTCGACTCGACCACCCACGGCACGCTGTAGGCCTGTGCATCCATGTCCCTGAATCCCTCCGTAGCGCTCACTCCGAGTCCTCCTCGCCCTGGTTCACCAGGAGTTCGTCCCGAGACACGGGCTTCCCCTCCTCGTCGACCAGCTCGACGTTGTCGATCAGCCAGCGCATTGCCTTCGCCTTGCGCCGATCCGAGCGTACCGCCGCGAGCCGCCCCGCCCGTTCCAGCTGCTCGCGGACCTCGTCGGCACCCATCTCCAGGCGCTCCCCCATCGCGGCCAGCTCCTCGTCGAGCTCCTCGTCCGTGACCTGGACGTCCTCTTCCTCCACCAGGGACCGGAGGGCCAGATCGAGCTTGACGCTCTGGAGCGCCCCGGCCCGCAGCTCGGCCACGAACTCATCCTCGGAACGACCGGTGGCGCCGAGGAACTGGCCGAGGTTCATACCCTGGCTGTCGAGGCGGTGATTGAGGTCGTGGATCCGCTCGCGCAGCTCCTCGAGGACCAGCTGCTCGGGGATCTCCTCGGTGACCAACTCGACGAGCGCATCAGCCGTCTTCTGCTGCAGCGCCATCTGGGCCTGGACGACGTGACGCTTGTGCAGCTGCTCGGTGAGGTCGGCCACGAGCTCGTCGGCCGTCTCGAACTCCGATGCCTCTGCCGCCCACTCATCGGTCACGTCGGGAAGCACCAACTCCTTCACGTCCTTGACCAGGACCCGGAAGGAGACGGTCTGGTCGAGCGCCTCGAGCGTGGCGTCGAAGGCCAGGATGTCACCGGTCTTCGCCCCGCGGAGCTGGTCGTCGAGCTCGGTGACCACCGTGCCGCTGCCCACCTCGTAGAGGAAGTCCTCGGCGTCGAGGTCGCTGTCGTCACCACCGGCCTCACCACGGGTGCCGTGGATGTCGATGGTGACCTGGTCGCCGTCGCGGGCTGGCCTCGCCACCTCCACCAGCTCACCCGATGTCGCCCGGAGCCGGTCGACCTGGGCGGTGACCTCCTCATCCGGGACGTCGAGGGAGGGAAGGGTCACCACCAGACCCTGGTAGCCGGGGATGGCCACTGTCGGGCGAACCATCACCACGGCCTCGAAGGAGACCGCTCCCGACTCGTCACCGGACGTGATGTCGATGTCGGGCCGGTCGATGGGATCGACCTCGGTGTCGGTCACCGCCCGCGCGTAGAAGTCAGGAAGTGCCTCGCGGAGTGCCTCGCCACGGAGGGCCACCGGCCCACCCATCCGGGCCTCGAGCACCCGGCGCGGGACCTTTCCCGGGCGGAATCCGGGCACCTTGACCTCACGGGACAGCCGGCGCATGACCTCGTCGAGGGCCTCGTCCATCTCCGTTTCGTCGATCTCCACCGAGAGACGGACCTTGTTGCCCTCCTCGGGCTCAGCTGTGGCACGCATACGAATAGGTGAGTGTACTGGCCCCCGGGCTCCCGACTTTTCGCCCCGGCGACCCACCGGGGAAATGCCTCCTCAGCCCCGCCGTGCGCCGATCGGACGGTGGGCCGGTGATCAGGTCATGAAGGCCATGGACCGGAGCACCCGGTGGCCGAGCGCCCGGTCACCGTCGACGGTGACCGTTCCCGAAGGGACGGCCTGCGAAGGATCCGTTCGGCCGAAGGCGAGCCTCCAAAAGGTCTCCTGGTCCATCGCCAACGTGACGGCGGGCACCGACCCCTCCGACGGCGGGACGAGCGAGGCCCGACCGGCCGCCATGGCGACGAGCACCCGGCGACCCATCGTGCCGGACACGGCGAACAACACCGCGGTGCCCTCGGGCGGACGCACCCGCTTGCCGACCACGTACGGCATGGTCCTCTCGCACCGGTCCAGCACGATGGACTCGCCCGCGCCGTTCCGCCCACCGGGCCGGCCGAGGGCCCTCCGGATGTCCTGCTCGTGGGCCCAGCTGTCGAGCACGCGGCTCTCCATGAACAGGCGGTACTCCTGGTCACCCAGCGGGCTCCATCCCACCCGGTCGAAGTCCTGCTCCCCCATCGAGGCCAGGGCGTCGCCCCTCCGGCCGGTCACCTCCACGAATTCGGCCAAGACGTCGTCGCCGGGCACCGGTCGCCGGGAGTCGACCCACGCCTCGTTGATACGGCCGAACTCGTTGACGACATGGTCCGGGGGGTCGACCACGTCCGGGGGTGCCGGGTCACCGAGCAGCATCCGCTCGATGCCGATGAGGTGGGAGACCTGGTCCTTCACCGTCCAACCGGGGCAGTCCGTCGTCACCTCCCACTGCGCGTCGCTCAGCTGCCCGCACGCTGCGATGATCGAGGCCCACACCTCGTCCATCTGGGCCACCACCGGTTCGCCCGGCCCTGCAGGTGCCGCCATCGGCCCCTCCTCCGTCCACCGAGCCGGCCACCCGCGCCCGGGTCAGCCGAGCCCGGCTCAGCTCGGGAGGTTGGCCTCGATGGCGTCGACCACCTCGGGAGCCTCGGGGTCCACCATCGGACGGAACCGCTGCACGATCTCGCCGGTCGGCGCGATGAGGAATTTCTCGAAGTTCCACTGGATGTCACCGGCCTCCCCCTCGCCGTCGGGGAACGCGGTCAACTCCTCGTACACGGGGTTGCGACCGTCCCCGTTCACCTCGATCTTCTCGAACATGGGGAAGCTGACGCCGTAGGTGGCGGAACAGAAGGTGGCGATCTCCTCGGGTGACCCCGGCTCTTGTCCGCCGAACTGGTTGCACGGGAAGCCGATGATGCTGAAGCCTTTGTCGCCGTACGTCTTCTGGAGTCTCTCCAGGCCCTCGTACTGGGGCGTGAGCCCGCATTTGGACGCCACGTTGACCACCAGCAGTGCCTTGCCCCGGTAGTCCCCGAGTGAAACCGGATCGCCGTCCAGATTGTGCAGTTTCTGATCGTAGATACTCATGTGGTCAGTCTAGGTGGCCGTCGTTCGGGCCGACCGGGCCACCCCGCCGACCGGGCCACGCCGGAGCCTCCGCACGCCTGGGGCACCGGGTGTGACCCGGGTGGGGTCGGAGGTGCCGCCGACGGGCCGACTCGGGGTGGTGGGTGGCCGGTCCGACGGGCGGTGCTGAGGTAAAGGAATCGTCCCAGCTGGTCGAAGATACTGAGCAGTACTAATTGAGAGGGTGCATCGCGTCAGTGGTGCGAGGGGTTGGATGACGAGCGATGACCGTAGAGGTTGAGCAGAGGGTCGACCCGGACCGTGACGCGGGTGACGTCTCAGGAGTGGCCGTCACCACCCTGCTCGACCTGGTCCAGTCCCGGAAGGGCGATGCGGGCGTGGCCCAGGTCCTCGCTCTGGCGGGTGAGAACCGCACCTTTGCGACACTCGGGGACACCGGCGCCCGTAGCTCCGTGGACGCGACGGTGGCGCTGCTCAACGCCTCCGCCCTGGTGACCGGCGACGGCGCCGTGGCGCTGCACGTCGGCGAGGAACTGTTGCTCGTCCCTGACAACACGGGCTTCCTCGACCGGCTCCGGGCGCTCGGCTCCCCCTACGTGGCACTGAAGCACATCGGACCGATCCTCGAGCACTTCGAGACGGCGTCGGTGGCCGTGGCCCTCGAGACAGCCGAGGACCATGCCCTGATCAGCGTCTCCTCCCGCGACTCGGCGAGCCGGCACGCGCACCTGTGCGAGATGACCAGAGGGCTGTTGACCTCCCTCCCCCAGCTCTACGGGCTGGAGCCGGCGCTGATGACCGAGATCGAGTGCAGTGCCCGTGGGGGGCGCCACTGTCTCTACGCGCTCAGCTGGGAGGGACCCGAAGCCGAGCTTGAGTCGGACGCGGGGCCGGACGTCGAGCCGGTGTCGGACGTCGAGCCGGTGTCGGACGTCGAGCCGGTGTCGGACGTCGAGCCGGAGGTCGAACCGGAGTGGGACATCGAACCGGAGTGGGACACCGAGTCGGAGTGGGACATCGAGCCGGAGTGGGACGCCGAGCCGGAGTGGGACGCCGAGTC
>CAZNLF010000124.1:4977-8645 GCA_964573595.1 uncultured Acidimicrobiaceae bacterium
CGGAGTGGGACGCCGAGCCGGAGTGGGACGCCGAGTCGGAGTCGGGACCCGGCCTCGACGGGTCCCACGAGGATGGCGGGGCCGATGCGGCACTGTCGTGGTCCGATGCGGATCTCCCTGACCGTCGCCCGGGAGTCGGCGGGCCCTCTCACGCACACACCGTCGCAGGAGACGGGGAGCCGGCCCCTGTTCCGACCGGAGACCCGTCCGGCGGGGTCGCTCCCGTCCCGGCGGCGGACCGGTCCGTGGCCGAGCTGCGGGCCGAGCTCAACCGCATGGGCGTGCTCATCGAGGGCACGTTCGCCACTGCCCTCGAGCTCCTGGGGGACGACGTGGACTCCCTGCTGTCGCAGATCGCCGCCAGGGCCGACGCCGTGGTGACGGCCCACCGCTACCTGTTGATGGTGCGGGTCCGGCCCGGGACCCCGATCCAGCTCCACCATCGGGGACTCGACCCGGAGGAGGCCCAGCGCCTGGCGGCCGAGCTGTGGCGTGAGCACCCCGACGACGACAACGGATCGCGCCTCATCGTGGACATCGCCTCCCCCCGTCGCCGTTACGGCCGGCTGGCCGAGTTCCTGCCCCCGGGAGCCACCCATCCCCCCTCCGAGAACAAGGTGCTCAACTTCTACGCCGAGTACGCCGCCACGGCGTTGGACATCTTCGGTGTGCTGCTCGACGCCAAGCGGAGCGACGCCACGGCGCGCACGCTGCTCTCGTTCTCCGAGGCGCTGGCCCGGGTCACCAACGTGACCGAGCTAGTGCAGGTGCTGGCGAACACCGTCCCGGAGGTGACGGAGTGCGAGCAGGCCACGGTCCACCTCTGGGACCGGGAGCTGGGCCAGCTGATCCCTCGGGCCCGGTCCGCCGGGGACGAGCACGGCCACGGCGACCTCGGTGCGATCCTGCCCGTGTCCGGGCCGGCGCAGCCGTCCGTGCCCGACCGAGCGGAACCGGCAGGGACCCATCCGGGCGTGCAGCCGAACGGGAGCACTCCCGATCCGGCCCCCGGCCAGGGATCGGACCTCCCCACGACCATCCGAAGGGACACGCCCCAGATCGAGCGCATGCTCGACAAGCGCGAGGTCATCGTCCTCGACGACTCGACCGACGACCTCCTGGTGCGGGAACTGCTCGAACGGTCAGGGATCACCGCCGCCGTGGTCGCTCCGCTGTTCGCCAACGGGGAGTTCCTCGGCGTCGTGGCGGCGAACTTCGGCTCCGACACCCCCGCCATCACCATCCGTGACGCCGACCTCCACGAGCGCCTGTCCGGTCTCGCCGACCAGGCCGCCACCACCCTCCAGAACCTCGAACTGCTGGAGAAGGTGTCGCATCTGGCCTGGCACGACTCCCTCACCGGACTGCCCAACCGGCGGCTGTTCGAAGACCGCGTGGGACAAGAGCTGGTCCGCTCCCGCAGAGTGGGCGAGCCGGTGTGCATGTTCTTCGTCGACCTCGACCACTTCAAGACGGTCAACGACACGCTGGGGCACACCGCCGGTGACGACCTGATCCGCCAGGTCGGCCAGCGCCTGGTGGAGACCGTCCGGAGCCAGGACACGGTCGCCCGAGTGGGAGGCGACGAGTTCGCCATCCTCCTGCCCGGTCTGGCCGACCAGCTGGCCATCGACCAGCTGGCCCTGCGCTCGCTGGAGGCGATGAGCAACCTGTTCTTCGTGACCGGCGAGGAGGTGGCCACATCGGCATCGATCGGGATCGCCATCGCCCCCGACCACGGCGACACCTACGACGAGCTCCTGAGTCATGCCGACGAGGCCATGTACCGGGCCAAATCCAGGGGTCGCAACGCCTTCCAGATGTACTCCGGGTCGGTGGTGAACACCATCCACGGCCGTCAGGCGGTCGACGAGCGATCGCTCTATTCCGACCTGGTCCACGCGCTCGAGCACGACGAGTTCTTCGTGCTCTACCAGCCCTACATCGATCTCCGCAGCACCCAGGTGACCGGGGTCGAAGCCCTCATCCGGTGGAACCACCCCACCCTCGGCACGCTCGAGCCTTCGTCGTTCATCTCCCTGGCCGAGCGCAGCGACATCATCGTCGCCCTGGACACCTGGGTGCTCGAACAGGCCTGCCGCCAGGCCCGGGCCTGGCGCGACCAGGGGCTCCCGTCCCTGCGGTTGTCGGTCAACCTGGCCTCCCGCGACCTCTCCAATCCAGACCTGTTCGACAACATCGACCGGGCACTGTCCGAGACGGGCATCGACCCCACCCTCCTCGAGCTCGAGATCACCGAGCGGGTGGTCCTCGACCGATCGGGCCCGGCCAAGGAGAACATCGAGCGGCTCCGCCGTCTCGGGGTCCGGTTCACGATCGACGACTTCGGCACCGGCAACTCCTCGCTGAGCCGCATCGGATCGTTCCCGGTTAGCACGCTCAAGATCGACCAGTCCTTCGTCCAGGTCCTCGGACCCGACGGCGACAACAACTCGCTGGTGTCGGCCATCATCTCCATGGCCGACCGGCTGGGGTTGGACTGCGTGGCCGAGGGGGTCGAGACCGCGTTGCAGAGCCGGGTGCTCCTCCAGCGCGGCTGCACGACCGCCCAGGGCTATTTCTTCAGTCCGCCGCTCCCTGCCGAGGACATCGAAGCCATGATGGAGCACATCGCCGCCGGAGATGGTGCGATCGTCCCCGGCGACACCGAAAACTAGGTCGCCCACGGCTCTCCCGGCCTTGCTGCCTGCTAACTATTGCAAGCACTATGACCGGCTATCCCCCCCTCGATCCATGCGGACCGATACGTTCGACCCATCCGACGCGCGGATTGACCTGACAGGAATCACGAGGAGGAACAATGGCGTCATACGAGGGATACTGCGTGAAGTGCCGTGAGAAACGGGAGTTCGAGGGCGAAGAGTCCGAGATGGCCAACGGCCGCCGCGCCGCCAAGGGCAAGTGCCCGGTGTGCGGCACCGGCATGAACCGGATCCTCGGCAAGAAGAACTGAGCGGTTCAGGCTCCCGCCAGCCGGTTTCGGTCCCTAGCGCAGGGTCGTAGCCCCTCCCACCTGGAGCGAGAGGGCGCCCATGACGGCGCCCTCTCGAAGTCCCCACTCGCTGACCACCAGGCGCTGGAAGCCGAGGCTCTCCACCAGCGTCGAGAGCACCACCGCACCGATGGGCAGCAGTGGTGCCCGCCTGGCCTGCACCCCGGGGAGCGCAAGACGGGCGTCGAGGTCGAGCGTCGCCAGGCGTTCCGTGAGCTCGAGGAGCTGTCCGGCGGGCAGTTCCACCTGATTGATCGCCAGCGACGAGGTCGAGTTCTGGGGCCGGTGGAGTCCGAGTGCGAGGCGGGCCAGCGCCCGGACGGTCCCCCCGCTGGCGATCACCCTGGTACCGGCCTTCGGCGTCCTCGCCAGCATCGCCCGGATCGGCTCCCCCCGGGCCAATGCCACCTCGGTGATGGCGGCGCGGTCGTCGGGGGTCATCAGCTCGCCGGTGCCCAGCTCCCCTCGGAGGCGAGCGGTGCCCAGCGCCACGCTGGTGACGTCAGCCACCGTGTCGATGGTGCCTATGCCCGCCTCGAGGCTGCCGCCGCCGAGATCGAGCCCGAGGACCGGCTCGCGGCCCACCCAGACCCCGGCACGCTGGCCGAGGAAGCACAGCCGTGCCTCTTCCTCACCGGTCAGGAGGGTGATCGGA
>CAZNLF010000125.1:0-8551 GCA_964573595.1 uncultured Acidimicrobiaceae bacterium
TCTATCCTTGCTCAACGTGACGGTGTCCCCTGGCTTTACCGTCGCGACCACCTAGCTCATGCCGGGAAGGTGGGGGCCACCGTCAGACGCCGGGGTCTGCCCCAGACCGTCTGGGCTTCGTGGCGATCACCATGAGGTGAGGGCTGGAGCCGATCAGGCTGGGCTCCCTCTCGACACGCCTGATGGCCCTGAGGAGCGTTGAGCGTCCCTCGGGATCATCGAGGGTGTCGTCGAGATCCATCCATGCCCCAACCCCCTCGACGGCGTAGATCCCGGCGTCGGGAAACCCGGCTGAGCGCGCTTCGTCGAGCAGTTCTTCCGGTCGGTGCATGTAGGCGAGTGTGAACCACTCCGGGTGGCCCGCTACGTCGGGGTTTCTATGGACGCCGTCGCTCAGGTCTCCTTCGACAATGGCCTCGAACCGTGGGTCGGCCATCGCACCAGACCGGAGACCGTCGTGGGTGGACGCGAAACGCGAAATGCCTGCGGCAAAGAGGGTTCCGCCTGGCCGAAGCACGCGGTGTGCTTCGGAGAGCGCGCGGGCCCGATCCGCGGCATCGACCAGGTGGTAGAGGGGGCCGAGCAGGAGCACGGCATCGGCAACGTTGTTAGACGCGGTGAGGTTCCGGGCATCACCGATCCCAACCTCTGCCAGCGGTTGCAGCGGCTGGGCAGCGGAAGCGGCGCGGGCGGCCTCCACGTGGGGCGGGACGGGGTCGAGGAGGTGGACGACGTAGCCGCTCCTGGCGAGCGGGAGCGCATAGGCACCTTCGGCCCCTCCCACATCTAGGACCACCGCTGGAGGAGGTGGGAGGAAGCGGTCCAATAAGTCTCGGGTCCGTTCGGCCTCCAGTCGGCCCCACGTTGTCAATCGGTCGCGCTCGACCCCCTGGGAGTAGTGGAGAGCGATGTCCGGGTCCAGATCCATCCCTCAAGACGATCAGAATCGGCGTCTCGATGCACGCCGCCGTCCTTGTCCCACCAGAACGACGCTCGGTGGCAGCCCAGCGGAGTGGCCGACCTTCTCCTCCCGGGAATGTCGATCGGGCCCGACAACCAACACTGAAGCGACGGTCCACTGCACGTTCGTCGAGTCGCAACCCGTCTTCAACGGGAACCCAGACTCGTCGTTCACGGTCTCGTTGCATAAGCAGACGGCCAGTACTCGACTGATCCAGACATTCAGCCGATAGCAGGCAACTGTTGCTCAGCGGTCCTGGACCACCCACTGTCGCGCATCAGAAACGGCCCGATACGGGCACCCGACACGGTTGCGTCGACCCCGTGGCGACGGACCTGCACCCCCGGTGATTGGAAACGACCGACGCGGCCGGCTCAGCTCAAATGCTGGGGTTCGGCTCTTGATCGAAAAGGCCGACGACGAGTAACCAGGCTCCCGTAATCATATAACAAGTGTTGGTTACCATAGCTACTGCTGCTATATAAAGACCGGGCAGGTACCCAAAGAAAAATAGGGCCGCACCGATCATCTCAGCCAGGTGTATGAGGCTTCCCCCAACGATGCGAGAGACTCTCAGACCACTGCTAATCCGAACGGCTTTCGTATAGCCTTTGACAAAAATGGCTGCCGAAATACCAGAGACTACGAACAATTCTGCGCCGATCGACCGATTGTTTTGAGCTCCCATCAGTACCAACGCACAGAGCATGAATACCAATGCCAGACTGGCAAGTGTGTTTATGGCCCGATAGCGGTGTGTTGCGTCGATGGCGATCACTTTGAGGTTGAGTGACATCGCCACAAAAACCAAGCCGGTGAGCGTGACCGCCCCAGTTCCGACCAGAAGAAAAATTAGTCCACTGCTCGGGCCTAAAAATATCGGCGGCAATCATCGCCCAATTGTAACGAGTCACAAAACGCTAGGCCGTCGTACGAGGACGACCACGACGCCACGGGACGTGGCTCACCAGCATCCGGCCGGGTTGATCGCCGGGGTGCCCCGCCTCGGTCGATAGGGCCGGTCCCATGGGGCCACTCGCGAGGGTGTCCGGATCGGCCGGGTCGCGGAGGCACTTTCAAGTGTCCGGACAGCCGACTGCTTGGTCGGCTCGAGCGGTTGAAATGGTTCCGTCGGAGAGTACGCCCGAGATGCGTGCGGATCCGCGAGCCCGACGGATCCGCCGCCCGATGGGTGCCCCATACTGCGCGGGCCGCATGACTCCCGACCCTGCACCGAGCGCCGGCTCGAGGTCGACATCTGCGGGCACAATCACTTCGATCTACCGTTGAGGCGATGGCACCGAACGAGCCGCCCACGCTGGAGGATCGGAGCGATGTCATCCGGATCGCCCTCGCTGGCCTGGCCTCTGGTGAGCGGTCCGAGGAGATCCTTTCCAAGCTCGGTGCAGCGTCCGGTTCTGAAGGTGGACCGATCCGGAAACGGACCCGTCACCGGATCGGGCAGCAGACCCGAGCGCTTGCCGCGGTCGGGCGGGCTCTGCTGTGGGACGCACACCTGGGACAGGAGCACGGCGCTTTCTGCTCGTCCGTTCTTGACGTGAGCTGTACCGTCGAATGGAGGCACCATGACGAGCATCGAGCCTCAACTCTGGGTGGAAGGCGCCAGTGCTGCCGTTGCCTTCTATCAAGCGGCATTCGGCGCCACCGTTCTCCACTCCGTCGGCGAGGGAGACGACATTGTTGCCCAGCTGGGGGGTGGGGCAATCCAGATTCTGGGTGACAGAAGCGAACGAGAATATGAAACGCTTCAGCCCACATGTCATGGGCGGCACGACGGGCAGGACGCTTCTGGTCGTAGACGACCCTGGATCGGTTGTGAAGAGTGCTGTAGATGCAGGCGCTGTCGAGACTTCTTCAGTCACAGCCGAGCACGGGTGGCGCCTGGGACGAATCGTCGATCCGTTCGGGCACGAGTGGGAAATCGGTAGGCCGACCGCCAGCTGGCCGCCGGAGCGCAGCCCTGGCGAATAGGCAGTGACCCACCTACCCAGTGCTCGGTGGCGCTCCACCGGTTCAGTCGCAGTGTTCGTCCTGCGGACGGGCTGTGTCGGAACTCGCCCTCGTCGCTAGGCGCGTCGACGCCATTCCAAGAGACGCGGCTCACTGGAACTGTGGGGCCAATGCTCGATATCGCGCCGTATAGTGCCGCTCATGGCCATTCTTCACCGGGCAGCGGTTACACCGACGAAGGCTGAACTCATCGCGCAATGGGCCCCATCCCAACCGTGGGGTCCTTCTGCTGATGACCCGATCGACGTGATCGGTTCCTTCCGATTTGACGACCCCGACGGTCGCGTGGGCTTGGAGACGCTCCTCGTCACGACCGGAACCACGTTGCTTCAAGTTCCGCTCACGTATCGCGACGAGCCGCTGGAGGGAGCCGAGGACGCATTCATCACGAATATGGAGCATTCGGCACTCGGTACCCGCTGGGTGTACGACGGGCTACGTGATCCGCGTTTCGTCGTCATGCTGGCGGCAGTTGCCATGACCGGGCAGGGCGAGGCGCTCGGCATGGTCCAAGCCGAGGGCCGCTGGTTCATTGCCCCGAGCAATGTCCGTATCCACGGCGGCGGTTGGACGCAGGATCGGGTACCAGTTGATGGCTTCGAGCTCGTATCCGACGAGGTGACCTCGTCGGTTCTTCACAACGACCGGTTCGAGCTCACCATATTCCGAGGCCCGGCTCGCGGCGCTCGCCCAGCGATCGGACTCACGGCCAGCTGGGATGGCATGGACGGCGAAGTGGTCTTGGCCGAAGTCCGAGAACGATAGGACAGAGGTACCGACGAGGCTCTTCCTGCATCGGGACACTGGATCTCGGCCGTTCACCATGATGCGTAGCCGCCAGACACCCGGCTCTCGTTCGCTCACGCTTCCGGCACCGTATGATTGCGCCGTTGTCCTTGCCCCTTTCGTGGTCACACCTATGAAACATGGAGGACTCGATCGGGACACGGGCAAACGGGTTGGGGTCCGGTTAGACAGAAACCGGCACTGACCTGGCATGGAGAGGTGCGAGAGCGGCCGAATCGGACTCACTGCTAATGAGTTGACCTGGGTAACTGGGTCCGAGGGTTCAAATCCCTCCCTCTCCGCTCACAGGCGTCACTGGGCTTGCGTCCGCGACCCCGCCGGCCTCCGGTGGGCTGCCTGGGCCCTGCGGGTCGACGGGCAGGCCAGGACACCGGGAGCCGCCCGTCGGCATCCGGCCGGCGCGTTGGTTCGGCCTTCCGGCGATGCCGTACCCCCGCCCACCGGTAGATTGTCCTGGTGGCCGAGCGGTACTGGATAGAGACATTGGGCTGTCCGAAGAATCAGGTCGACTCGGACAAATTGGTCGGAACCCTGACCACGGACGGTTTCGAGGCGGCGGAGACTCCCGGCGAGGCCGACCTGGTGGTGGTCAACACCTGTGCGTTCATCGAGGCTGCGCGACAGGAGTCGATCGACGCGGTGCTCGCCCTGGCCGACCTCCGACGACCCGACGCCCGCCTGGTGGTCACCGGGTGCATGGCCGAGCGGTACGGGGAAGAACTGGCCGAGGCCCTTCCCGAGGTGGACCTGGTGGCACCGTTCGGGGCTCCGCTCACCGGGCCGGCCGACGTCGTGGAGGTCCCGGTCGCCGGCACGCCGATCCGGCTGGGAATGAAGCCCGACGGGTCCCGTGGGAAACCGGTGCCGTCATTCGACCTGTTGAACCTCCCCCGCCCTCCCTCGTCGGCACCGTGGTCCTACGTGAAGGTGGCCGAGGGTTGCGATCGGAACTGCGGCTTCTGCGCCATCCCCTCGTTCCGGGGCAAGCAGCGGTCGCGGACGACCCGGTCGATCCTCGCCGAGGTCGACCAGCTCGGAGGATCGTCCGGAGCGCTGAGTGAGGTCGTGCTGGTCGCCCAGGATCTGTCGTCGTTCGCCCTGGACCGGTCGACCGGACGGACCGAGCCCCGGATCGACGGCCCGGCGTCGGGCGGCCGGCGCCCCATCGTGGACCTGGTCGCCGCCGTCTCGGCCCGGGTGCGGTGGACCCGGCTCCTCTATCTCTATCCCTCCACGCTCGACGACGCCCTGGTCGACACCATCCTCGCCACGGGGGTCCCGTACTTCGACCTGTCCCTCCAGCATGTCTCCCGCCCTCTCCTCAAGCGCATGCGCAGGTGGGGTGAGGGCGAGAGGTTCCTCGAGCGCATCCGATCGATACGGGCCTCGGAGCCGGCGGCAGCCTTCCGGTCGTCGTTCATCGTCGGCTATCCGGGGGAGACCGAAGCGGACCACGACCGTCTGCTCGAGTGGATCGGTGACGCCCAGCTCGACTGGGTCGGCTTCTTCCCCTTCAGCAACGAGCGGGGCACCTTTGCCTCCGAGCTTCCCGACCAGGTGCCCGCCGAGCTGGTGGCCGAGCGCCTCGACGAGTGCACCGCGTTGCAGGACGGCATCACGGCATCACGGCGCGAACAGCTGATCGGCACGACGGTGGAGGTTCTGGTGGACGCCCCCGGCGAGGGACGGAGCTACCGCGAGGCGCCCGAGATCGACGGGATCGTCGCCGTGCCGCTCGAGGTGGCGGTGGGCTCGTTCGTCGACGTGGTCGTCACCGGCGCCGACGGACCGGACCTGATCGCCGAGCCGGTCGACGACACCACCGCCGTGGGTGCGTCCCGGTGAGTGACGGCGCCGTGCGACCGGGGCCCGCGGGTACCCCCGTGCCGAACGTCCCGATGGCCGGTCCGACCACGTTCGGCCCGTCGGCCGTGCTGACCCCGGCCAACGGGATCACTGTCCTGCGCCTGCTGGCGACGCCGGTACTGATCGCACTCATCATGCTGTGGGGGGCGAGCTGGTTCACCTTCGTGTTCGGCGGCCTGCTCGCCCTGTCCGACGGTGTCGACGGTTGGGTGGCCCGCAAGCAGGGCACCACCCGGTCGGGGGCGTTCCTCGACCCGCTCGCCGACAAGGTGGTGGTCCTCGGGGCCCTGGTCGCGCTGGTGGCCAAAGGGATCGTGTGGTGGCTGCCCGTCGCCGTCATCGCCGTTCGGGAGGTGGCCATGAGCGTCTACCGATCGGTGGTCGGCCGCCACGGGATCTCCATCCCGGCTCGGAACACGGCCAAGGTGAAGACCCTCCTGCAGGACCTGGCCATCGGGCTGTGCCTGGCCCCGCCCCTGGCCGGTCACCGGGCGATCCTGTCGACGGCGATCTGGGTGGCGACGGCGATGACCGTCTTCACCGGGGGCCAGTACCTGCTCGACGGCCGCCGGATGGCCCGGGACGGTCATGCCGGCACCACCCCGGCGAGCGCCGGCCCGGTCGACGGCGCCAGCTCGGCGGCCTGAGCCATGAGGATCGAGATCGTCGCGGTGGGAACGGAGCTGCTGCTCGGGCAGATCGCCGACACCAACTCGCAGTGGCTGGGTGAGCACCTGGCCGCGGCCGGTGTGTCGTCCCACTTCCACCAGGCGGTGGGGGACAATCACGACCGGATCGTTTTGGCGTTCCGCACGGCGTTGGCCCGCAGCGACGGGATCATCGTGTGCGGGGGGCTGGGCCCGACCCACGACGACATCACCCGTGAGGCCATCGCCGAGGTGATGAACGTCGGACTGCGGCGGGATCCCGATGCGGTCGAGGCGATGCGGGCGATGTTCTCGAGCCGTGGCCGCGAGATGCCCGAGAGCAATCTCCGCCAGGCCGACGTGCCCGAGGGGGCCACGGTCATCCCCCAGACCAAGGGGACCGCTCCGGGACTCGTCTGCCCGGTCGGGCACAAGGTCGTCTATGCGGTCCCCGGCGTGCCCTACGAGATGGCCGACATGTTCGAGCGCGGCATCCTTCCCGACCTCCGCCGCCGGATGGCCGAACGAGGTGAGATGGCCGGGGTCATCGTGAGCAGGGTCATCCGGACGTGGGGGATGAGCGAATCCGGCCTGGCCGAGACCCTGAGCGGCCACATCGCCGGGCTGGACACCCCCGCCCCCGGTCCCGACGGCGACGACGGCGCAGCCCCCGCCGCGGCGACGATCGCATTCCTGGCCAGTGGGATCGAGGGGATCAAGGTCCGGGTGACGGTCCGGGCCGACGACGAGACGGCCGCCGCCGCCCTCCTTGACGCCGAGGAGAAGGAGATCCGCCGGGTCCTCGCCGACGCGGCCGGCGACGTCGTGTTCGGGATCGACGACGAGGCCATCGAGGACGCCGTGGCCCGTGCGCTCACGGCGCGCGGGCTCACTCTGGGGCTGGCCGAGTCGCTGACCGGCGGATTGGCCGCTTCGCGGCTGGTGAACGTCACGGGCGCCAGCCGGTGGTTCCGCGGGTCGGTCGTCTCGTACGCCTCGGAGGTCAAGTTCGATGTGCTGGGGGTGCCGGAGGGTCCCGTGGTGTCCGAGCCGGCGGCGAGGGCGATGGCCGAAGGTGCCCGCCGTGTGCTCGGGTCCGACGTCGGCCTGTCCATCACCGGCGTGGCCGGTCCGACCACCCAGGACGACCAGCCGCCCGGCACCGTGTTCGTGGGGCTGGCCCGCCCCGGGACGGACACGGAGTCGTTCGCCTTCAAGGTGCCGGGCGACCGGGACCGTGTCCGCCAGTACGCCACGATCGCCGCGCTCGACCTGCTCCGCCGGCAGGTCGACGGTCCGCCCCCGGAGTGAAACCCCGACGCTGCGGGTGACTCCGTGGCGCCGCCTATGGGGCGGCCGTGGCTATGGGGCGGTGGTGGCTATGGGGCGGTGGTGGTCGGGGTCGATCCGGAGGGCGTCACCGGGATCGCCGCCGGCGCCAGCTCGACCCAGGTGTTGCCGGGTTGCAACGTGATGGGCGAGCCGTTGGCCGCGGTGAGCGTGGCGGGCTGGGTGAGGGTCGCACGGCTCCAGGTGCCGGCGATGGCCCTGCCGTTGCGCATCACCACGGCCGGGCCCGTGCCGGTCTGGGTCACGAAGACCTCGTGACCACCCTCCTCGTTCTCCACCCACGGGCCGGTGGCGGTCGGCACCGTCAGGACCACCACGTTGGCGGCGGCGGTCTGCCCCCCGCTGAGCAGCGTGTCCGGGGAACCCGAGTAGTAGCGCAGGTACTTCCCGGCCGAGGCGCTCCACTGCCAGGTCACGTCCGACGTCGACGAGAAGGGGATGTGGACGCTGGTCCCCGAGCCGGCGACCGATCCCGGTGGAGGGCTGGTGGAGTAGGTGAACACCGGGGCCGGGGCGGTGGTGTCCGTCGGGTCGAGGGCCCACAGCGTGGCCGTGTTCACGAAGGTGGAGTAGGGGGCGACCCTGTTCGGCTGGAGGATGATGGCCGACCCGTTGCCGCCCGAGTAGAGGTTCTTGTCGATCAGCGGTGCCGAGGCGAGCAGGTTGATCACCGGGGTGATCCCACCCGCGTGAGCGAAGAGGGGATCGGCGAACTGCGAGAGGATGCCGACGTCGGGTTCACGCGCCGACCGCAGGTCACCGACGAGCGACGACCCCTGGCACTGGAACACGGCCACGAGGCGGGTGATGGCGCCCTCCACCGGCTCCTCGAACACGATGTCGGCCTGGTTGAGCCCGGCGGACGGGCGGTCGCCGGTGTAGTTGCCGA
>CAZNLF010000126.1:0-8461 GCA_964573595.1 uncultured Acidimicrobiaceae bacterium
CGGCGACGCTCTTCCTCGCCGCCGGCGACGGGAGGGTCGCCGTGGCCGTGGTGAGCGGGTTCTTCTCGTCGTGGGCCGAATCGCACAAGGTTCCCTGGAACATGTGCGGGTCACAGGTGCTGCCCGGCATGCTCGGCCGGATGGAGCACGTCGACCTGGCCGCACTGGTCGCGCCGCGCCCCCTGCTCGTCCAGTCGGGGAGCGACGACCTTCTGTTCCCGGTGGCTGCCGCCGAGGAGGCACTGGCCAGGCTGGGTCCCCTCTACCGCCATCTGGGCGCCCCCGACCGACTGGCGCACGACGTGTTCGAAGGGGAGCACCAGTGGAGCGGACCGGGGGCCTACACCTTCCTCGAGCGCTGGCTGGAGCCTGACGGGCCGATGGCGTCGTCGGAGGGCGTCAGTCGGTAGCGGCGAGGAGCCCGGCCGATTGGGAGTCGAGGAAGACGGTGGCGTGCGGAGCCCGCTGCAGTGCTGATGCCGGGCACGCCGGTTCCACCGGACCCTCCAACGCCCGCCGGACCGGCTCGGCCTTGCGCGCCTCGGGCACGATGGCCAGCACCCGCCGTGCTCGCAACAGGGCGGGGACGGTGACGGTCATCGCCTGGGTGGGCACGTCCGCATCCGTGGCGAAGTGTCCCTCGTTCACCTGCTGGCGCCGGCACGCCGCGTCCAACTCCACCACCTTGACGTCGAGCGGGTCGTCGAAGTCAGCCACCGGCGGGTCGTTGAAGGCCAGGTGCCCGTTCTCGCCGATGCCCAGGCAGCAGAGGTCCAGCGGGTGGCGCACCAGGAGAGCGGCGTAGCGGGCACACTCCCGGTCGGGCGGGGCGAGCCCGTCGAGGTAGTGGGCGGCACGGGGCCGGAGGGGCTCGGCGATCCGCTCACGGATCCAGCGCCGGAAGCCCGCCGGATGATCGGCGCCGACGCCGACGTACTCGTCCATGTGGAACACGACGACGTCCTCCCAGGGGACGTCGTCGGCCCGCTGCACGAGGCACTGGACGAATTCGATCTGGGAGTTGCCGGTGGCGAACATGGCGTTGGCGGTGCCACGCTCGGCCGTCGCGGCCCGCAGGACCTCGATCGCCCGGTCCGCCGCGGCCGCGGCCATGGCCCTCGTGTCAGGGAGGACCTCGACCTGCGGCCGGCCCCCACCACCCCTGCCGCTGTGCTCCATGCCGGCACTGTAGGGCACGCCGGACCGACCGATCCCGTCCGCCGGCGCCCGGGCGACCGGGCATCGATCTTGCGCGCTACCGTGCCCACGGGGCACCCTGGCAGCTACGGTGCCCACGGGCACCCGGGCAGCCGGCACTCGGTTCGACAGCGTCGCGGGCCGCGATGGGTGCCTGTTCGACGACAGGGGAGGAGCCCCAGGTGGCAGACGACATCCTGAGCAAGATCATCGGCAAGCCGACAGGCTCGACGGTGGTCACCGTGGAGCGGGGACAGCTGACCCTGTTCGCTTCGGCGGTGAAGGACGAGAGCCCGATCTATCGGGATCCGAGGGCGGCGGCCGATGCCGGCCTGCCCGGCATCCCGGCCCCTCCCACCTACCCGTTCGTGATGGGGAACTTCGGGGTGTTCCCAGAGATCCAGGGCGACGACGCCGTCGCCGCCACCGACAACCCGATGGCCGAGGTGCTCGGCCCCCTCATGGCCAAGGGCGGGATCATCCTCCACGGCGAGCAGGAGTTCACGTATCACCGACCGGTCCTCGCCGGTGACGTGCTGGTGGGGGACGGCAAGGTGGTGGACGCCTATCAGAAGGAGTCGAAGGGCAAGACCATGACGTTCATCGTCGTGGAGACGGCCTGGAGTGACAAGACCACCGGCGAGCCGGTGTGCTCGTCGCGCATGAACATCATCCACCGGGTCTGATGCCGGCCGACGCCGCGGCCGGGGACCCGGTGCTCCGGCGCATCGAGGACGGGGTGTGCTGGATCACCCTGAACCGGCCGGATTCGGGCAACGCCATCTCCGCCGACATGCGCGACCGGATCGTCGACTGGCTCGAGGACGCCTCCGCCGACTTGGCCGTACGGGTGGTGGTCCTGGGCGGGACGGGCGAACGGGGGTTCTGCACCGGGGCGGACCTCCGCTCTCAGGCGCCCGGGCCCGCCCGGCCCGAGGGTGCGCCCGATCGCGCCACCGGGGACGCCGCCCGGCTCATCCGAACGGGCTGGCAGCGCCTGGTGTCGGCGGTGATGGACTGCGAGAAGCCAGTCATCGCCGCGGTGAACGCCACCGCCGCCGGTGGGGGCATGCACCTGGCCCTGGCCTGTGATCTGGTCCTGGCGGCCGAGGAGGCCCGGTTCATCGAGGTCTTCGTGCGGCGGGGGATCGCCCCCGACGCCGGCGGCGCCTACCTCCTGGCCCGGTTGATCGGCCCGCAGAAGGCCAAGGAGCTCTTCTTCTTCGGCGACGACCTCCCGGCGTCGGACGCCGAGCGCCTGGGCCTCGTCAACCGGGTCGTCCCCCGGCGGGAGTTGCCGGACGAGGTGGCCAGGTGGGCGGAGCGGCTGGCCGTCGGCCCGACCAAGGCCATCGGCCTCGCCAAGTACCTGACCAATCGGTCCCTCGACTCCGACCGGGCCTCCGCCCTGTGGGACGAGGCCGTGGCCCAGGAACTCGTGACGGGGACCGAGGACTGCAAGGAAGGGCTCGCCGCCTTCGCCGAACGCCGCCCACCCGTGTTCAAGGGCTGGTGACCCGGTGCCCGCACCCCCGGTGCCACTGGCCGGGCATCCGCCGACGCCCGGGAACCCGGCCCGGGCACTAGAACGAGTTCTGATTCCAATTGCCGAGATGCTAGAAACGTGCCCGTGACCTCAGTCCGATCGACCCCCGTCCCCGGCCTTTCCCCGCCCGTGGCCCGGCCGGGAGTGCCGCACGTGGCCTGGCCGGGCGCGCCGCACGGGCCCGGCCGTGCCTTCCGGCTTGGGGCCTGACCGGTGGCCATCGGCATCCGGGACGACCACGAGGCGCTCCGCAGCTCCGTGCGGGGATGGGTCGAATCACGCTGCCCGTCCGGCGTGACCCGCGCCGCACTCGATGCCGACGAGGACCACCTGCCGCCGTTCTGGGGCGAGATGGGCACGCAGGGGACCCTCGGGATCCATGTGCCCGAGGAGTTCGGGGGCCAGGGCGCAGGGTTCGTGGAGTTGGCGGTGGTGGCTGAGGAGCTCGGCCGGGCGGCGGCGCCCGGCCCCTGGAGCACGACCGCCGTGGTCGCCGCCGTGGTCGCCGGTTCGACGGGGCCGACGCTGGCCAAGGAGGTGCTGCCCGGCCTCGCCGACGGAACCGTCCCCGCGTCGCTGTCCGTGCCGGTCGGCGCACCGGACGGCTCCGCCCGAGCGCTCCCGGGGCTCCGGGCCCGGTCGGCCCCGGACGGGACGCTGGTCGTCTCGGGCCTCGTCGGGCCGATACTCAACGGGGCGACCGTGGGCATGGTCCTGGCCCCCGTGGACCTGGACGGTGACGACCGGTGGGTGCTGGTGGAGCGTGGCCCCGGGGTGTCCGTCGAGCCGCAGCCGAGCTTCGACCCGACGCGGCGATCCGCCCGTTGGTCGCTCGAGGACGTGGTGGTCCCGGCCGCACGGGTGATCGGGGACGTGACCACCGGGCGCGTCCGCGAGCTGGCACTCGTCGTGTTCTCGGCCGAGGCGGCGGGCGGTGCCCGGTGGTGCCTCGAGACGGCGGCAGAGCACGCGCGGACCCGTGAGCAGTTCGGTAGGCCGATCGGACAGTTCCAGGGGGTCAAGCACCGTCTGGCCGACATGCTGGTCACCGTCGAGCAGGCGGTGGCCGCCACCTGGGACGCAGCCATGGTAGTGGACCACGAGCAGATCCATCTCCCCGACGGCGACACCCCGCAGGGTCGCCTGGCCATCGACCTGGCGGCGGCCGTGGCCCTGGACGGATACGTCGAGGCGGCGAAGGGGGCCATCCAGGTGCTGGGTGGCATGGGCTTCACGTGGGAGCACGATGCCCATATCCACCTGCGGCGGGCCACCACGCTGCGCCAGATTGTCGGCGGATCCGCACCGCTCCGTGCCGAGTCGGCCCGCCTGGCCCTCGAGGGACGGCGTCGGAGGCTCTCGATCGACCTTCCGCCGGAGGCCGAGCAGCTGCGTGAGGAGCTTGCGCCGGTCGTCGCCGGCATCGCCACCATCACCGACCCGGTCGAGCAGCGCCGGGCGCTGGCCGACGAGGGGTTGTTGGCGCCCCACTGGCCGTCACCATGGGGTCGTGACGCCGGCGCCGTCGAGCAATTGGTGATCGACCAGATCTGTGACGAGGCCGGACTGCGCCGACCCAACCTGGCCGTGGCGGCGTGGGCGCTCCCCACCATCATGGCCCACGGCACGGCCGAGCAGACCGAGCGTTGGGTGGGGCCGACGCTGCGTGGCGAGCTGCTCTGGTGCCAGCTGTTCAGCGAGCCCGGCGCCGGCTCCGACCTCGCCGCGCTGAGCACCAGGGCCACCAGGGTCGAGGGCGGCTGGTCGCTCGACGGACAGAAGGTGTGGACGTCGGTGGCTGCACGTGCCGACATGGGTATCTGCCTGGCTCGGACCAATCCCGAGGTACCCAAGCACCGGGGCATCACCTACTTCCTCGTCGACATGCGCGCTCCGGGGATCGAGGTTCGGCCCTTGCGGGAGATCACCGGGGCTGCGCTGTTCAACGAGGTCTTCTTCGACGGCTGCTTCGTGCCCGACGACTGCGTGGTCGGCGAGGTCGACGGCGGTTGGCGCCTGGCCCGGACCACGCTGGCCAACGAGCGGGTGTCCCTGTCGTCGGACTCGGCATTCGGCGGTGCGCTCGAGGCCGTGTTGCAGCGGGTGTCGGACCATCCCGAACTACAGGATCCGGTGACCCTCGACCGGCTCGGCCACCTCCTGGCCGAGGCGCAGTCGTTGGCGCAGCTCGGGGTGCGGGCGACGCTCCGATCGGTGGGTGGGCTCCAGCCCGGCTCCGAGTCGAGCGTGCGCAAGCTGCTGGGTGCGGAGTTCGAGCAGCGGGTGCACGAGTTCGGCCTCGACCTCTGCGGGCCTGAAGGTGCGATCACTGAGGGCGACGCCGCCGCCTCGGCCCATGGCGTATTGCAGAGCAAGTGCCTCACCATCGCCGGCGGCACGAGCGAGGTCCAGCGGAACGTCATCGGTGAGCGGCTGCTCGGCCTGCCGCGTGATCCCGAGCCCGGTCGATGACGGCGATGGACCAGTGCCGACGGGTGGGCGGGGCGTTGTCTACCGTGTACGTGATGCCCAGTCAGACGGCCAGTCAGGAAGACGACATGGCCAGTCAGGAAGAGCGGAGGACGGACGGATGAGTGACCAGGTGCTGTATTTCGAGGACGTGGCCGAGGGGGACGTGGCCCCGGAGCGGTCACGCGTGCTGAGCCGCACCGACCTCGTGATGTACGCAGGGGCGTCGGGTGACTTCAACCCGATGCACCATGACGAAGTGAAGGCCAAGGGCGCAGGTCAACCCAGTGTGTTCGGGCACGGAATGTTCTCGATGGGGTTCCTCGGCACGGCGATCACCGACTACGTGGGGATCGGCAACGTCCGGCGCTTCCAGGTGCGGTTCGCCAAGCAGACCTGGCCGGACGAGGAGCTGCGCACCAAGGTGGTGGTGACCGGGAAGCGAACCGATGGCGACGATCATCTGATCGACCTCGACGTCCGGCTCCAGAATGCCGACGGCGAGGAGAAGGTGGTCGGAGCGGCCACCGCCGTGGTCCCCAGTCGCGCCTAGCTTTTCGCTTCTCCTAGCCCGGGCTCATCCGGGCTGCGGTCGAATCCAGGGCGGTCGACCAGAGCTAGAGGTCGGTCGGCCGGACGGCCGGCTCACGAGCTCCGTAACGTCCGACCGCCCCGCCACTGCGTCGAGAAGAAGCAGAGCGTCCTAGAAGAAGCTGAAAGCAGGGATTCCCGACGAGATCCCCTTGAACAGCTCGCCCTTGGCCCCGGCCAGCTCCTCGGGCGTCCACATCGAGTCACGGTGGATCTCACCGACGGGCCGGAACCCGCCCATGGCCCAGACGTTCCCGCCGAACACCACGAAGTTCTGCCCGGTGACGTCGGATGCCTCGTCGGAGGCGAGGAAGGCGACGAGCTGGGCGACGTTGCGGGGATCCCATTCGTCGAACCCCTCCTTTGCCTTGGCCATCTCGCCGAAGAGGTTCTCGGTCATGCGGGTGCGGGCCCGGGGTGAGATCGAGTTGACGGTGATGCCGTAGCGCTCGAGCTCTCGGGCGAGGACCCAGGTGAGCGAGGCGATGCCCGCCTTGGCCGACGAGTAGTTGGCCTGGCCGGCGTTGCCGTAGAGGCCGGCCTCCGAGGACGTGTTGATGATATGGCCGCTCACCGTCTCTCCGGCCTTCGCCCGGCCCCGCCAGTAGACGGCGGCGTGATGAGCGGGAGCGAAGTGGCCCTTCAGGTGCACGCGGATGACGTCGTCCCAGTCGGACTCCTCCATGTTGAAGCTCATCTTGTCGCGGAGGATGCCGGCGTTGTTGACCAGGATGTCGAGCTGGCCGAACGTGTCCACGGCCTGGTCGACGAGATCCTTCGCACCCTGCCAGGAACTGACGTCAGAGGCGTTGACCGCCCCGTCGCTCCCGCCGGCCTTGATCAGTTCGACCACCTCTTCGGCCGGGTGCTTGTCGCCACCCTCGCCCTGCAGCGAGGCTCCGACATCGTTCACGATCACCTTGGCGCCCTCGGACGCCAGCAGCAGGGCTTCCTCGCGCCCGATCCCGCGTCCCGCGCCGGTGACGATCGCCACCTTGCCGTCGAGCATTCCCATGATGTCCTCCTGTTTCTGGTGCCAGATTCCGTGGTCGGGATCCACCTTCCCCCACGTCGCTGGTGGGGTGGCCAGGCCCGCGCCGGGTCACGACCCTGGGCGAACGCGCTGACTGAGCGGTGGAACCGGGGAAGCATGGCCGAAACCGACCCCCCGGGGCAAGGCCGCCTTCCCCGGGCGGTGCGGGCCGGGGGCGATGGTAGGTTTCGCAGCACTCGGCTGACGGGGATGAGGAGCCGGACCGGACGGGTGCGAACGGAGTGCGAGTGAGCGGACAGGGCGACACGGGAACGAGGCCGCTCGACGGTGCGGCAGAAGGGTCGTCGGCCGCCGCGGTCGGGGGCGCGGTCGCCAAGGTGACCCCGCAGCTCCGGCGGATCGAGCGCAAGATCCGTCGTGAGGCCACCCGCCTGGCTGCGCTGCCGTTCGACCAGCTCCCTCCACGAGAGGCCGTTCGGATCGCGTACAACGTCCTCCTCCGTAGAGAGCCCGACGAGCCGGCATGGGGTGACCAGGCCGGCGCCATCGCGGCGGGGGACCTGTCCCGTGCCGATGTGGTCGACCGGATTCGCTGCTCCAGCGAGTACCGGACCCAGGTGCCCGTCGGACCGGCGAGCCTCCACAGCTCGCTCCATTTCAGTCGCTGTGAATTCATCGTCGGTCTGCCACCGGCCAGGAAGATCGTCGACCTCGGCGGCGGGCACACCATCGACTCGAGGGGGGCACTCGTCCTACTCGGGTATCCCTACGACTTCGATGAACTGGTGGTCGTCGACCTACCACCGGACGACCGGCACCCCCTCTACCACTCGGAGCGCTTCGACGGGCTCGACACCGAGCAGGGCCGGGTCCGCTACGAGTACCGGTCGATGGCGGACCTCTCCTTCGCCGAAGACGCGTCGGTGGATCTCGTCTACAGCGGTCAGTCGATCGAGCACGTCACCGAGGAGGACGGGGACAGCGTCCTGAAGGAGTCGTTCCGGATTCTCAAGCCCGGGGGGTTCATGGCGATCGACACCCCGAACGCACGCGTGTGCCGCCTCCAGCAGCCGACGTTCATCGATCCGGACCACGAGGTCGAATACCAGCTGGGACAGTTGCGCGACAAGGTGTGCCGCGCCGGGTTCGAAGTGCTCACCGAACGGGGGCTCAACTGGGGTGGCCCCGCAGTCGACCGCGGTGAGTTCGACCTCGACGCGCTGGCTGGCAACTACGGCATCTTCCACGATGCCGAGGCCTGCTACCTGTTGGCGATACTGATCCGGAAGCCGGTCTGATCCGGAGCCCGGGTACGCCGGGATCACCGATCGCCAGGTTGCGGTGACGGCTGATCGAGGCTGACCTGACCGTCTACCCGGCACTGCGCCGCGCCGGGAGGAGGGGGGTTGCGGTCCGTGACCCGCCCCGGGAACCGGAACCTCGGCCGATCACTTTTCAATTTAACCTTCAATCGGTATGGCATACGATCGGTATGTTATTTCCAAAAGTGATCGGCCGACGGAGCCGGATGCGGCTGCACGCAGTCGCCGGGCCTTCTGCCCACCGGACCCCCGAACCGCCGACCCGGTACGCGAACGGAACGGGAGTGAAGGGAAGAGAGGGGAGCGCAGGCGGCGGAGGGCGGGCGAGAGTGCGGGCGAGAG
>CAZNLF010000127.1:0-7246 GCA_964573595.1 uncultured Acidimicrobiaceae bacterium
CGATCGTTTGCCTCTTCCCACACGGGCAGACGGGGGCACGACGTCCGCCACGCGTCGAGGACCTCGGCGTAGGGGCGCGGAGTGGCGCCCAGCCACTCGAGGAGGTCGAGGATCAGGTTGTCGACGGTGTCGTCCATGGGACTCGCCGAAATCATTGCACGTCGGTCCGGCGAATGTGGCCGAGGGTCGTGGGCTGTTCGTCCACCTACGGCGGGGGCAGCCTCGGGCCCATTGCACCAGACTGGAGGAGGTCGGCTGCAGGAGAACCGAAAGGTGCGTGACGGGCGGTGAAGGTGGCGATCCTCGACGACTACTTCGACACGCTCAGGACCCTCGAGTGCTTCGCCAAGCTGGAGCACCACGAGGTGACGGTGTGGACGGACCACGTCGACGACACCGACGAGCTCGCACGGCGCCTTGCGGACACGGAGGCGCTGGTCCTCATCCGGGAACGGACGAGGATCAGCGCGCCACTGTTGGAGAAGCTCCCGCAGCTGAAGCTCATCAGCCAGCGCAGCGTCTATCCGCACATCGACGTCGACACCTGCACCGAACTCGGCATCGTCGTGTCCTCTGACCTGCATCAAGGTTCGCCGTCCTATGCCACCGCCGAGCTGACGTGGGGACTCGTCATCGCCGGAATGAGGCGGATCCCCCAGCAGGTCGCCTCGATGAAGGTCGGACGTTGGCAGGACGGTGTCGGCCATTCGCTCCGCCACAAGACGCTCGGGATCTACGGCTACGGACGGATCGGCCAGGTCGTCGCCGGCTACGGCCGCGCCTTCGGCATGGACGTGCGGTTCTGGGCCAGCCGGGGGTCACGGGAGCGGGCCCGCACGGAGGGGGCCGAGGTCGCCCCGTCCCGGCGGTCGTTCTTCGAGCAGTGCGACGTGATCTCGCTCCACCTGCGGCTCGTCGACGCGACACGGGGAATCGTGACCCGGGCCGACCTCGAGCGGATGAAGGAGTCAGCCCTCTTCGTGAACACCAGCCGGGCGGGACTCATCGAGCCGGGCGCACTCGTCGCGGCACTGGCCTCCGGCCGGCCCGGGACGGCGGCCGTCGACGTCTACGAGACGGAACCTCTCACCGACACCCGGGATCCGCTCCTCCAGTCGGACAACGTCATCGCTACCCCGCACATCGGATACGTCTCCACCGATGAATGGGAGCTCCAATTCTCCGATGTATTCGACCAGGTCAATGCGTTCGCCGGTGGCGAGCCGACCAACGTCGTGAACCCCGCAGTCTTCGACAGCCCACATCGGCGCTGATGCCGCCGCCGCCCCGTGAGCGCCTCCCGGGCCCTTCCCCGTTGCCGGATCGGTAACTGTCGTGTTACGGTAGCCCGCATGTTACGAAGTCCCACGGACGCTTGAGGATGGCTCGGGCCCATCCGGCCGGCGACCCGTTCGAGGCGCTCGGCGACCCGAATCGGCGCGAGATACTGCGCCTGCTCAGCGATGGCGACAAGGCGGTCCGGGAGATCGCGGCCGCCATGCCGATCAGCCGGCCGGCGGTCTCGCGCCACCTCCGCCTCCTGAAGGACGCCGGACTGGTGGACGAGCACGCCGAGGGTACCCGCCGGATCTACCGCCTCGAGGAACAGGGGGTGCACGCCGTGCAGGTGTACCTGGAGGGCGTCTGGGGGGAGGCCGTGGGACGGTTCCGCCTCCTGGCCGAGAACACGGGGCTGACCACGGAGCCGTGATCGAGCCGCTGAGGATGTCCTTCGACGTTGCCTGCTCTCCCGAACACGCGTTCGCGGTGTGGACCGACGGGATCGGCCGGTGGTGGCCGGCGGATCACACGGTGACCGGCCACGCCGACCTGGTGGTTCTGGAGCGCGGCGCCGGGGGCCGGATCTACGAGCGCACCTCGGACGGTGTCGAGCACGACTGGGGCGAGGTCACGGCGTGGGAGCCCCCGACCCGACTGGTGTACGACTGGCACATCGGGCGGGACCGCACTGCTGCGACCGAGGTGGAGATCCGGTTCGTCCGCCAGGCAGCGTCCTCGACGCGGATCGAGATCGAGCATCGCGGCTGGGAGGGACTCGGCCTCGCGGCCGGCGAGCGGCGCGCACAGAACCAGAGCGGATGGGACACGCTCCTGCCGCACTATCGAGCGGCAATCGTGAAGGGAGACGACTGATGGCAACAGGAACCAAGGAGGACCCGTGGGTGCTGCGCACCCCTCCGGGCACGTCGGAGTACACGATCCACCGGGACGAGCAGGCCGATCCTCCGGCGCTGGTCTGCCAGGTGGGATCGACGACGCTCCGGTACCGACTCCGGGCCGTCGACGACCTCCATGCGTGGCTCGTCGAGCAGGGCGGGTGGGTCGAGCTCGGTGCCGCCGACGAGAAGAAGCCCGCGAAGGAGGGCACCGTCGAGGCGTGGGGACGGTCACCGGACAATCCCGTCGGAGGCTGGTACGGGCTCCGGAACGGCTACCGGGGCAGGTTCGGCATGTACCTCCCGCCGCTGTTGGAGGAGCTCGGCCTGGCCGAGGTCACCCACGATGCCCGCAACAACTCGATGCGCGCCGTCTGAGACCGGGACCGCTCCGCCCTCAACCGGCCGTCGACCAGGGTCGACCTGACCGAACCGCATCAACAGATGGAGATGACCATGCCAGTGACCAAGGTGATCCGATACCGGACGAAGCCGGATTGTGCCGACGAGAACGAGCGCCTCATCCGTGACGTGTTCGAGGAACTGGCGTCTGAGCAGCCCGAGGGCCTGCAGTACGCGGCGTTCCGACTCGACGACCGGGTCAGCTTCCTGCACATCGCCGTCCTTCTCGGCGAGGAGAATCCGTTGGCGAGGTCGGCCGCGTTCGGCCGGTTCCAGTCGGGGATCGGCGACCGCTGTGACGAAGGACCGACCCCGTTCGACGCGGAAGCCATCGGCAATTTCCGACTGCTGCCCGCAGTGGATGGCCCGGCCGTCGCCGATTGAGTCGTACGTGGCACCAGGGCCACCTGCCGCCGACCGTCCGAGCCGCGCCCACCCACAGTCGCATGACCGAGTGAGTCCGTCTATGGCCGCTCTGTCGCGCCTCGCTGGCTGTCGACGCCGAACGCGGCGGCCAGGCCGCCAGCCACGAGGCGGCGCCATCGTTCGGGCGCCGGCGACGGGAGTGGTGCCCGAAGGCTGAGGGCCTCCGCCAGGTCGACAGCGGCACCGGCGAGGGCATCGGTCGCCGGGGCGGCAACACCCGGTCGGACCGTCACCCTGTCATCCACCTCCAGTACCCACGCCGACGGGGGACTGTTGGTCACGAGTGCGAACTGGCCCGCGGGGGCGTCCCCCCGGATGAGGGCGAATGCGGGGCTGAGCGCGCTCGCGTACACCAGGCTCGAGATGACCTCGTCCGGCTCGACGGCGACGGTCAGGCCGAGGGGGAGCACGATGTCGCGTTCGTGCACCCATCCGTCCCAGAGGCCGTGCTGGAGGACGAGGCGGACGGGCAGGTGGCCGACCGGGCACTCGGCGAGCTTCGACCAACCCGGGTCGTCGAGCTGCCCGACCAGGTTGAGGAGCCGGTCGTTGGAGGTGACCAGTTGGTCCAGCAGCTGCGGCGGTGGCGTCCCCCGCGCCCCGGCGACCAGCTCACCGGGCGTGACGGCAGGATCGAAGTACTCGAGGTAACGGGTCGGTCTCCCGGCCAGCCCCTCGGTGATGGAGAGCGTCCAGAAGTTGTTGACGCTGACGAGGTGGGCGACGACATCGGCCACGTCCCAACCCTCGCACCTGGTGGGCGCCGCCCACTGGTCGTCGTCGAGGGAGCCGAGGGCGCCCTCCAGTCGGCGGCGCTGGCGGGCGGCCGGTGCGAGCTGGCTGTCCGGTGCGTCGTCGATGGAGATGAGCGGGGACCCCTCGTAGCGGGGGGAGTGCTGCACGGGTCAGACGATAACAACCTTCGCCGGCCCGCAAGGGTCGTCGAACAGGGTGTCCCGGTCCGCATCGATCGGGAAGCGGGCCGGCAACGGCAGTAGGGTCGTGCATCATCCTCGAGGAGAGGTGAACGGGAGAGGCAACGAGCGATGGGCACGGCACGGAACGGTGACGTCGAGATCTTCTTCGAGTCGTACGGCGACCCCCGCCAGCCGACCCTGCTCCTCGTCAACGGCCTCGGCTCCCAGTGCATCAACTACGGCGCGGAGTGGTGCCGACTGTTCTGCGAGGAGGGCTTCCGGGTCGTCCGGTTCGACAATCGGGACGTCGGGCTGTCGTCGAAACTGGACGGCAGGGACTACTCGCTCGCCGACATGGCTGACGACGCGGTCGCCGTCCTCGACGCGTGCGGTGTCGGCAAAGCCCACGTGATGGGCTGTTCGATGGGAGGCATGATCGTCCAGCGGCTGGCAATCGACCACGCCGACCGCCTGCGCTCGATGACCTCGGTCATGTCCCGCACCGGTGAGCCCGGCTACGGCGACAGTTCCGAGGCCGCGCTGGCCTTCCTGATGTCGCCGCCGCCCACCTCGCGAGCGGAGTACCTCGACCGGCAGGTCGCTGCGCTGCACACCTACGGATCGAAGCCCGAGTGGCTCGACGATGACGCCATCCGTGCCCGCGCCGCTGCCGCCTACGACCGGTGCTTCTGCCCCGAGGGCGTCGCTCGCCAGATGGGAGCGGTGGTCCGGGACGGATCCCGCACCGATCGGCTATGTGAGGTCGACCTGCCGACGCTCGTGATCCACGGGAGCCGGGACACTCTCATCGACCCGAGTGGCGGCCGTCGGACCGCTGCCGTCGTCCCCGGAGCGCGGTACCTGGAGATCGACGGGATGGGTCATGACTATCCGCCGGCGGTGTGGGAGGAGTGGGTCGCCGCCTGGTCGGCGTTCGTCCGCGACGCCGTCGCCAGCCCGGCCCGGTGACCTGAGCCGCATCCGATGGGGATGCCGGTTGCGGTCCCCGACCGCCCCGGGCCCCGATGCTCAGAACCCGGTCCCGCTCCGTGGGGACGGCCGGGTGACGAGGAGGGCATCGGCCACCGCGAGGCTCCCGGGCCGCAGCTCCTCGACCCGCCGACCGGCGGCGAGGAGCGATGCCGGAAACCCGCCCATGAAGAGAGACCCCAGAGCGGGGAGACCGAGGCGGAGGTCGGCCCCCTCTCCCACCCGGGCCCGGCGGCACGAGGCGCCGTCAGGCCCGGCCTCCAGCACCCATCGGCCCGGCGCCTGGTCGGCCGTTCCCTCCGATGCGTCGGGAGCCAGGACGTCGAGTACCAGCCGGCCCTCCCCCTGATAACCGCGGGCCTCGAATGCGGTCGCCGTGTCCAGGACCCGCACGTAGAGGCGGTCCTCGACGCCGACGGTCCGCAGTCGGCGGGGATCGGCGAGGCGCCAGCGAACCGGTTCGTCCACCGGACGGCGCTTGACGTCGACCCGGCCGATCAGATCCAGGTCCAGCACGAAGCGCCAGAGTGCCGCCTCGACATCGGCCGAGTCGCCTCGGAGCTCCTCCACCACGATGGTGACGCGGTCCCCCCGGAACACGTTCGTCTCCCGGCTCGCCCGGTACAGCACGTACCCCTCGTCGCCCACGGCGTGGAAGCGGGCCGACAGCCCACCTCGGTGGTGCGGGCGGTCGACGAGGAGCTGGGTCCAGTAGCCCGGGCCCCGGTCGACCTCGCCCGCCCGGGTGCGTCGCTGGCGGTCGAAGATCCCGGGCAGCACGTCGAGGGCCTGGTCCTTGTCCATGAGCACCAGGTCGATCGGGGGTGCCGGGACGGCGAAGGCCGAGGCCCGGCTGTCGATCGAGTACTCGGCGAGGTCGGCGGCGTGCCCGTACCCGAACCGCCCGTAGATGACCGACTCCGATGCCTCGAGACCGGCGATCGCCTCACCCCGGTTCCGCGCATCGTCGTGCATGGCCGTCATCAGTTGGCGCAGGAGGCCCCGCCGCCGGTGGGTGGGGTGCACCCCCACCGCACTCACCCCCGCCATGGGGACGGTCGGACAGGGCCGACCGGGCGCCGCCGGGAGGGTGACGTCCAAGCTGTAGATGGCACCGTTGCCGGCGAAGTGGTCCCCGGTGTCGACCACCCACGCCCTGTCCAGGTCGGTCTTGGCCGCCGACATCTCGAAGTCGGCGACCTGGTCGGGATCACCGGCGAACGGCTCGAGGAACGGAACCATCACCGAGCGCCGGAATGCCGATGCCTCCTCCGGTCGCAACTTCCGAACGACGGGGTCCATCGGCCCAGTCTGCCCACAGGTCCACCCAGACGTCATCTCGGAACGTGGTTCTTCGCTGGTCCTTCCGCGATGGTGCCCGCCGATCCGACGACATCCGGGGGCATCCACGGGACCCTTCGCGTAGCCGTCCACTCACCGAGGGTGGTGCACCCATTGCCAATGGCCCCGGGCGGGCGCACCATTGCCGTGACCGGATGGTTGGGGACCCGATCCGGCCGAGCTGCGATGCGGTCCACCAAGGGGCACAGGGGGATGCTCCGTGGCCCGGAGCACGGTGATGGGGGGTGCTCCGGGCCACAGGTCGCCCGGCACGACACCCGGCGCAGGGCGTCCGTCCGGTTGAGGAGGCTCGCCTCCGGGACGGATGGGCGTACCGGTCCATGCCGTCCGAGGGTCGCTCTGCCGGTGCTCCGACGATGGGGCCCGGGACCGGTCCGGAGCGCCGCGGCGGGCGCCGACAGGGGCCGACCTGGCAAGTGCCGGGCCCGGAGTGATCTGGCGGGAGCACGGTCCGTTGGTCTGGCGGGAACACGGTCCGGGCCCGGCGAGATCCCATCGGCAGGTTGCGGATTCGTCTTGAGTCGGGCTGACGCCACGGCCGGCCCGGCTACGGGGTCGTCCCGGTCCGGCGCGCAAGTTCGCCGGTGACGCACCGCGACGATCTCAGCCCAGGTGCGCAGGATTGACCACGAGCAACTGGTCGCGAACACCTTCGGCCAGCACCGCACCGACGCCGAGCAGCTCCTCGTCGCAATCGCCGGCACGGATGCCCGCAGCCACCGCGGAGTCGTCGGTGGCCCCGAGGACCCGGAGGCGTTCGGTGTGGGCGGCCAGACCGTCCGGGCCGAGATCCAACTCGCGACCGACCATGGCCAGGACATTGCGGGCAACACGTGCCTCGAAGCGGGCCGCCCCCTCGGAGGAGGGCATGACCTTGGTGTCCAGGTACTCGGCCACCGCTTCCACCAGTTCGGCCATCGTGGGGCGGCCGAAGGGGGCGCCGGCCCCGGTGGGCACTCGGGCCACCGTCGG
>CAZNLF010000127.1:7346-8460 GCA_964573595.1 uncultured Acidimicrobiaceae bacterium
GTCTCGAGATCGAAGGCGCTGGTGACCCGCGACGCCCCGCCCGAGAGCCGGCGCAACGATGCCACCCGACCCCCGAGAGCCGCCCCCAGCTGCTCGGCCACGCTGGTGGTGTCCGTGCCCACCGGCGCACCCTATCCACTCGCCACCTACTCCACCGGAACGGTGGGCCTCCCGTCTTCGTCGACCTGGTGGAGGTACTCGGCGATGCCGTATCCGGTCACCGCGGATCCGTCGCCGGCCCGGTAGGTCCACCGGGTCAGCCCCTCGTTGACCACCGTGCCGCCCGACTTGCCGATGTCCGCCACCCTCAGGACCTCTCCGGTCAGATCCCACGAGCGGTCCCGCTTGTCCACAGCCACGAGGTGCACGACCCGCTGGGTGAGCCCGTCGTCGGCCAGCTCGGTCCGGAGCCGCCACTCCTTGATGCTCGTCATCCGGCCGTTCTCGAACACCCAGCCGCGATGGAGGTCGCCGGCCACCGTGCCGAGGCGGATGCCGCCGAAGTGCATGGACTCATCGATGTTGATGCTGAACCAGCGCCACATGGGCGGGCCGCCCCAGCGGCGCGGTCCCCACGAGCGGTCACGGTTGCCGTAGGCCGCGCTCCACGGGTGGGTGACACCGTTGACGGTGACCGAACCGGTCCACCGACCGGCCTGCTCGAGGTGGCCCTTTCCGGTGGTGCCGGCCGCGGCCGAGGCCTGATCGCTCCGGGGTCCGCCCGTCTGCTGCCCGTCGGTGCCCACCGCGGGCGAGACGGCGTCGAAGCGGACGTCCATCGTCAGGTGGACGGGGTGTGTCACCCCGCTTGACGGATGGCAGGTCCGGGCCTCGGCGTCGACGTCGGCCAGGATGCGCCAGCTCTCCATGGCCTCGAGCAGCTCATAGCGGACGCCTCCCACCACCAGTGGCGGTCCCACCATTTCGTGCTGGTCGATCGTGTGCCGGTATTCGGCCAGATCCCCGTCGGGGAGCCACACCGACAGACCGACGTCCATCGTCCCCTCGTTGGGACGGACCCCGATCCGGGTGAAGAACCCGCTGTCGGAGACGGGGTCGTAGGCGTTGAAGTAGTACGACTCGCTCCAGGCGGTGTCGGATTCGACCGGATGGG
>CAZNLF010000128.1:0-8420 GCA_964573595.1 uncultured Acidimicrobiaceae bacterium
CGGACCCGCTGGGGGCCGTGCTCGGTGCTGACCACCAGATCGCACCGGAGCGCGAACCGCGGCCCACCGAGCCGCTCCGACAGCACGGCGATCGCCCCGCCGTCCCAGGCCAGCTGTCCGTCGTGGTTGCCCGACAGGACGACCACGTGGTGGTGGTCGCCCGCGGCGAACTCGGCGGTCGCCGCGGCGAATTGGGGATGCGAGTCGAGGATCCTGTCCACCTCGGGTGGGCCGGCCAGCATCTCGAACCCGTCGCCGGCGATCACGAACACGGCCGGTCCGTCGACGGAGGCCAGCAGACCCGCCAGCTCATCGGCCACCGCGGTCGACGTCGGCGTGGCCACCACCGGCAGGTGCAGGTCACTGACGACGATGGTGCGGCTGCCCGGGCCGAGCTCGAGCTCGAGCTCCTCGTCGATGAGGAAGGCCGGCAACGCGTCGGGGGCCGCGGACTCCTCCGGGTCCCCCTGGACCACGGGCATCCGGGCCACCTCGGTCAACTGGTGGCCTCCGGCCGCATCATCGGGAACAGGATCACATCGCGGATGGCCTCCACCTCGGTGATCAGCATCACGAGCCGGTCGACCCCGATCCCGATGCCCGAGGTCGGGGGCAGCCCGTATTCGAGCGCCCTCACGAAGGCCAGGTCGGCCGGATGGGCCTCGAGGTCCCCACGGGCGACGGCTTCCGCCTCGCCCAGGAACCGCTCCTGTTGCTCCTCGGGGATGTTGAGCTCGCTGTACCCGTTGGCGAACTCCTTGGCGTCGATGGCCAGCTCGAACCGGTCGGCCATCGTCGGGTCGTCCGGGGTGCGGCGGGCCAGTGGAGAGACCTCGACCGGGAACCCGCACACGAACACCGGGTCGAGCACCTTCGGCAGCACAACGGTGTCGTAGAGCTCGAAGATCAGCTTGCCCGACCCCCACTCGGCGAGGTAGTCCACCCCGTGGGCCTCACAGACCTTCCGCACGTACTCCACGGGATCGTCGGGGTGGAGACGACGGCCCACGACCTCCTCCAGCCAGTCGAGGAGCTGGCGCCGGGGCCACGGCGGCGAGAGGTCGATGTGGCGTCCGCCGACGTCGAAGGCCAGTCGCCCCGCCGCCTGCTCGGCCGCCGCCACGATCAGCCGTTCGGTCAGGTCCATGCCGTCGTTGACGTCGCCGAAGGCGCGGTACGCCTCGAGAGCGGTGAACTCGGGGCTGTGGCGGGTGTCCACCCCCTCGTTCCGGAAATTCCGCGCGATCTCGAAGACCCGCTCGTATCCTCCGACTACCAGCCGCTTCAGATAGAGCTCGGGGGCGATCCGCAGGCTCAGGTCGATGTCCAGCGCGTTGGAGTGGGTCATGAAAGGTCGGGCGAGGGCACCGCCGGCCTGGGGCTGGAGGATCGGGGTGTCCACCTCGATGAACTCCTCGGACAGCAGTTGCTGGCGCAGGGCGGCGATGGCCTTGAACCGCGTGTCGAAGACCTTCCGGGTGTCGGGGTTGGCGAGGAGGTCGATCTCCCGCTGCCGGTACCGGGTGTCGGTCTCGGTGAGCCCATGCCACTTGTCCGGCAGCGGCCGGAGCGACTTCGACAGCATCGTCAGCTCGGTGACGTCCACCGACAGCTCACCCCGCCGGCTGGTCACCGCCTCGCCCTCGGCGCCGACCCAGTCCCCCAGGTCGACGTTGGCCAACACCGCCGTCGCCTCCTCGGACAGCGAGGAGGCCTGCATGAGCAGTTGGATCGAACCGGTCACGTCGGTGAGGGTGGCGAACGAGAGCTTGCCGTGGCCGCGGATGCTGGTCAGCCGGCCGGCCATCCGGACGGTCTCGCCGGTGCGGACGTCCGGCTCGAGACCGTCGTGCCGGGCGTGCAGCTCCGAAGCCGTCGCCGTGCGGTCGAACCGCACCGGATAGGGCTCGATCCCCTGGGCGGCGAGGGCGTCGCGCTTCTTGCGGCGCTCGGCACTCAGCGCGTCCATGGTCCGGGGCGACTCGTCACCTCCGCTGGGATCTCCCACCTTCTTGCCCTCTTCCCCGGGGATTCCCCGTCGCTCAGTCCCAGTCCGAAACCGCCTTGCTGGCTATCTTAGGCAGTGGCCCATGGGAACCTTCGCTATCAACATCGACCTGATCACCGGGTGGTTCCCCGAGACGGTGGTGATCGTCGCGATCGTGTCGGTGGTCCTCTCGGTCGGGTGGCACGACGGGGCCTGGAAGATGGAGCTGCTCCTGGGGGTCCCGGTCAGCTTCGTCCTCACGTTGCTGACCGGTGTGGCCATCCATGTGTTCGACCTGGTGCCGGCCGAGTTCCCGACCACGTTCTACCTGTGGGCCTGGCTCATCTGGTTCTCGGTGACGGTCGCCGTGCTCGGATTCACCAGGGCCCACTGGATCCTCCGGACGTTCTCGGTGCTGGCCCTGGTCTTCTGTGTGATCGCCGCCTTCACCGTGATCAACCAGTCCTACGACTACTACCCCACCCTCGCCCGCCTGCTCGGCAAGAACGCCGCCGACTTCACGAGCCTCCCCGAGCTGCAGGCCATCCGGTCCGAGGTGCGGCGGACCCACAAGCTGCCGGACCACGGCGAGACGATCGCCGTCTCCATTCCGGCGACCACGTCCAAGTTCCAGACCGGGCCGGCCTACGTCTACCTCCCGCCGAGCTGGTTCAACAACCCCGAGCCCCAGCTGCCGGTCATCGAGCTCATCGCCGGGGTACCCGGTCAACCGTCCGACTGGACCCGGGCCGGCTACGCCGACACGACGTCGACGGCGTTCGCCGAACAGCACCACGGGGCGGCGCCCATCCTGGTCATCCCCGACAACAACGGCGTGAAGACACAGGACACCGAGTGCTCCAACAGCGTCTTCGGGAACGCCGAGACCTATCTGGTCAAGGACGTGCCCGCCTTCATGCAGGCCAGCTTCAACGCGGCGGTCGGCAAGCACTCGCTGGCCGTGGCCGGCCTGTCCGCCGGGGGCACCTGCGCCACCATCCTCGCCCTGCGCAACCCGAAGACCTTCTCCACGTTCGCCTCGTACTCGGGCTATTCATCACCCACCTACATCAACGACGACGAGCAGCAGACCATCACCCAGCTCTATGGTGGTTCGAAGGCCGACTACCAGTCGCACAACCCGGTCGACCTGCTCCAGGGAGCGAGGTACCTCGAGCTGGCCGGCTGGTTCACGTCCGGCCAGAGCGACCCGCAGGCCCTGGCCGCCGAGAGTCAGCTCTCCGACCTGGCACGCAAGGCGGGCATGGCCCAGGTCTGCTCGTCCACGCCGCCCGGCGACCACTCCTTCCTCTTCTGGGCCGCCGCGTTCCGCCTCTCGCTCCCATGGCTGTCGTGGCGGCTCGGGTTGACACCGGCACCGAAGGACGTACCCGCGCACTGCACGCCGCCCATCCACTAGACCGACCTGCTCGTTGACGGCCCGCGCTCGGACACTTATGCTGCCCGGGCGCCCCTAGCTCAACGGTAGAGCAGCGGATTCTTAATCCGCAGGTTGGGTGGTTCGAGTCCCCCGGGGCGCACTGATCGCCGGGCCCCCATGGACGATCCGTGGAAGATCTGCCTCCCCGGTGTGGCACAGCACCGGCTGATGTCGAATCCAGTGCCGGAATCAACATCGTCGCGGTTCCACGGACGCGAGCCGACCGTTCAGACGACGAGCGAGAGCGTGACCGTCGCGCCGAGACAGCGGCCGTCGTCGTTGAGCCTCGACGAGATCAGGACGTCGAACCAGCGCTCGGAGTCGGGGCTGTCGCAGGGGATCAGGACCCTGACCGGTGCGGGCAGGTCGCCCCGCAAGGCGACGCGGAGCGCCCGTTCGACCTCCTTGGCCGCAGGGTCGTCGGAGCTCCCGCACACCTCCAGGTAGGACCTTCCCACGCCGGACCGGGTCAGATCGCCTCCGTTGGCCGCACAGAACGCTTCCCAGGCGGCGTTCACCGACGTGATGACGCCGTCCGTGTCCAAGAGCGCCACCTCGGTGGACGGCACGGGCATCGGCCGGTCCCGGTCAGTCTCGCCGTCAATTCGCGTCGGCCCGCCACCCACGGCCACGGATACCCCCTGTTGATCGAGAAGCGTCCGCATGTGGGCCCGCACCTCGTCGGACATGTCCCCGAACAGGTTGGGGTGGGTCAGGCCGGACCGGGCCCGTAGGTAGAACAGTGCCGCGAGCACCCGCTCGTCGAAGGCCGGCTGCCCGACGAGGCCGAGCGTGTCGAAAAGGGACGTCACCTGCTCCTCGACCGAACCGACGGGGAGTAGCAGCTCGTCGGCGATGGCGGCGTCGGACAGGCCTCGGCCGATCCGGTCGAGCAACTCCACCTGATCAGCGGTGAGCTGGTCGACGCTGGCGGTGAAGGGGCGGTCTTCCAGGGCACTCCTCACACTCGAGTCGAGCACGCTCCGACCGGCACACACCTGGTGCAGCGCGTGGAGCACGGTGGCCATGCTCCGCACCTCGTCATCGAACAGGTACGCCATCCGCGACGGGCTCACGAGGAGCAGATCGAGGGAGAACCCGTCGATCCGATCAGCGATGATCACGATCCCCATCTCAGGGAATTCGGACCGCAGGCGACGCACGCCCAGCTGTGTCGCCGTGGTGGTGCGGGCGGCGGATCGGAGCGTGACGATGACGGCGTCGGGGGCGGTGTCCCCGACGAGACGGATCAGCTCGTCGGGGTCACGGGTGTGCCCGATCAGGTCGACCGAGGCGACACCCTGCAACGAGACGGCCAGACCCTCACCGATCAGGCTGTTCTCAGTTGCGAGGACCACCCTCGCCGGCATCCACTCCGGGAACATCGGCAATTTCCTCACAGACGTGGCAGATGACTCCGTACCCGCTGCGGTTCCAACCGGTCGTCGTCGGCAGCGCCCATCGCCCCAACATCGCTGGTCGCCAGCATAGGGCGGATCATGAGTCACCATGCCGCAACTCGGGACGAGGAACAGCCGGTGACCGGCTGCGCTGCCTGGTGGGGCGGCGTCAGGACCGGCGGTGGGCCACGAGATGCATGTACATCGACTCGACCGGCTGGTCCACCCCCTGCGGGCGAACGCTGTCGCACGGGAACACCGCGGCAACGTCGAACCCGTGGCGGTCGAGCTCGTCGACCGCGCCCGGGAGGGTGATGAAGTGGGCCACCAGGCCGAACTCGTGGGCGGCGAACGGAGCCTGGCCCCAGTCTCCCTCGTCACGGAGCTCGCTGCGCAGACGGCGCCAGTTCCGGGTGGCACGGAGCCATGCCCCGTCGTCGACGGCAACGTCCCCGTCGGCCGCTCTCGTGGCCGGTGGGGGCGCCGGCGGCGCCGGAAGCAGCGAGCCGGGCTGCCAGGCGATGTCCGGGGCGGTCCCCGGGTGACAGCCGAACAGCGGATGGTCCTTGTTGAGGGTGGAGAACAAGAAGGTGCCACCGGGCTGCAGCACCCGGTGCACGCCGTCCAGGACGGCTTGTCGACCCCCGTGATCGACGGCGTCGATCCCGTTGTTGCTGAACACCACCATTCCTCGCGAACCGGCCGAGAGCCCCCCGAGCTCTCGTGCGTCCCCGGCCTCGATCTCCACGTCCGGGTGTCGTGAGCGGCACAGCTCCACCAGTTCGGGCGTGTAGTCGATGCCCAGGTAGTCGGCCGAGAGAAGTCGGAGGAGGCCGACCGTCCGACCACCGCCGACACCGAGGTCGAGGATCGGGAGGCCCCGCACGCGGTCGGCGACGAAGGTGAACGCGCCCAGCTCACCGGGGTCGCTCCACCCCTCGATGGCGTACTCCGCGGCGACCCGGGACCACGTCGGCCGGTTGACCTCGTCGACCGACCCACCTCGATTGCTCTCGACCACGTCGGGAAGCATGCCACGGCGTCACCTCCGGCCGCCCTGCGGTAGCCCCTGCTCGCGGCCGCAGCTGGTGTCAAGCTGATCGCATGCCCGACCGAGGATCCGACCCGCCTCCGCCGGCTGAGCCCGGGCCGGTCGAGACGACCGGACGTTGGATCGGACCCACCGACCGCCCGCTGCTGTCGTGGCTGACGACACCGGCGGGCCGCACCGGCTCTGTCGGCGTGGTCATCGTCCCGCCCTTCGGCTACGAGCTCTGGTCGTCCCACCGCACGCTGCGGACACTGGCGGAGCGGCTGGCCGGCCAGGGCTGCAGCGTGGTGCGCTTCGACCTCGACGGAACCGGCGACTCCGGGGGGGACCAGTGGGATCCCGACCGCCTGCCCACCTGGCGCCATGACGTCGGCATCGCCGCCGCCTCGCTGCGAGCGCTCGACGTGTCGTCGCTGGTGCTCGTGGGGCTCCGGATGGGGGCCACCCTTGCCCTGCTCGAGGGCCCCGCCACCGCCGCCGACGCGGTGGTCGCCTGGGCCCCGATCGTGCAGGGACGTCGCTACGTCCGCGAGCTGCAGCTGCTCGGCGTCCCCGTCCCCGAAACGCCGACCACGACCGGACGGGGCGGGGGGATCGTGCAGGCGGGGAGCGTGTTCTCCGTGGACCTGCTCGGCGCGCTGGGCGGGCTCGACCTGTCCACGCTCACGTCCTCTCCGGCGGCGAGGGTCCTGGTCGTCGACCGGGAGGACAAGCCGCGGAGCAGCCCGCTGCTCGACCGGCTCACCGCGCTGGGCTCCCATCCCGACCACCTGGTCCTACCGGGCACCGACCTGGCCATCGACCGACCCAGCGAGTACGCCACCGTCCCCGTCGATATCGTCGAGCAGATCAGCCACTGGGTGGGGCCGGGACACGCCGTGGACCGGGCGGTCGAGCCCCGGCGTGATGCCACCATCCGCTGGGCGATGACCTCGGTGTCCGAAGAGGTGGTGCGCCTCGGTCCGTCGGGGCTGGCCGGCATCGTGACCCGGGCCGGGGGGGTCGAGCGGGCCACGGTGGTCTGGCTGAACTCCGGTTCCGAGCACCACGTCGGCCCCGGCCGGGCATGGGTCGAGTACGCGAGGGACCTCGCCCTGGCCGGATACTCCTCGTTGCGGGTCGACTTCACGGGATGGGGCGAAAGCCCCGATTCGGGGCACGCCCCCGGCCGTCCCTACGACCAGCACGGTGTCGAGGAAGTGGGAGAGATCGTCGCGGCGCTGCGGGCGGGTGGTCATCGCCGCGTGGTCCTGGCGGGGCTCTGCGCCGGCGCCTGGATGGCCCTACGGGCCGCGCTCGTCGTCGAGCTCGACGGTGTCGTCGCCATCAACCCCCAGCTGTACTGGAGGCCCGGTGATCCGGTGGAGGCCGACATCGTCGGGGAGACGAGGGCACGGCGCCAACCCGAGATCCGCCGCATCAAGCGGCTCCGCAGGACCGGTCTGTGGTGGGGGCTCGACGTCCTCGGCGTCCGCCATCCGGCGGCGACCTGGTTGCGCCGGCTCTCCCGTACGGGGACGCCGGTGATGTGCCTGTTCACCGAAGGCGACGACGGCCTCGAGTTCCTCGAGGACCGGACGGCGAGGGCCTGGGCGCAGGTCCGCCGCCACGGAGCGGTCGACCTCGTGGTCGTCGGGGAGATCGACCACCCGATGCACCGCCACTGGTACCGATCGAAGGTCGTGTCGGCGATCCACGACTGGCTCGACACCCGCTTCGCCGAAGGCTAGGGCTCCGGGGCGTCCCCGCCGCCCCATCTGCTCGGGCACTCATTGGTGTCATGAGAAAGGGGCGATCGTCATCGAGATAAGGTCTTGTTGTTCATCCAGAGGATCCGAGGGACCTGGCCCAGTGAAGATCCGGCAACCTGCTCAGCAGCAAGGTGCCAACGCCAGGAACGATGAGGAGGTCCTGTGTCCCTTGTGCTCGATGTACCTGTGCTCCAAGGTGCCCTTGTTCGGTTGGAGCCCCGCTGACCCACTCCACAGATCTAGCGGACTCCGCCGAGGAGGATCGTTCCACCTTCGGCCACACGTGGGTCCCCGGCCGTGTGAACATCGACCACTACATCGGCCACCAGCTCCAACAGGCCGAGTCGGGCAAGCTCACTCCCCTTGCTCAGATCCGGATCGCCGACAATCGCGCCGTGGGTTGCACTGCGTACTGGGACCCGAGAGCATGGCCCGGGCGTCCCCATGAGCCATGCGCCGTCGAGATCGGCTGGACGTGGCTTGCCGCTTCGGCTCAGGGCACCGGAATCAACACAGAGGCGAAACTTCTCCTCCTGAGTCATGCATTCGAACACCTTGGTGTTGCCCGGGTCGACATAAAGACGGATGTGCGGAACGACCGCTCTCGCAGGGCGATAGAAAGACTAGGGGCAACCTTCGAGGGCATCTTGCGTAAGTGGTCTCCGTCGTGGGCACCGGGAGAGGAAGGCAAGCAACGAGATTCGGCCATGTATTCGATCATTTCTACTGAGTGGCCGAATTGTGAGGTTGTTCTGCAAGGTCACCTCAACTCATTCACAGACTCATAGGC
>CAZNLF010000129.1:0-8409 GCA_964573595.1 uncultured Acidimicrobiaceae bacterium
CTTCCCTGCCGGGTGGAGTAGGTCTTGACCGTCGCCTCACCGTCGGGGATGCCGGCGACCACCACGTCGCCCCGTTCGGCCTCGGGCTGCTGACGGACGACGACGAAGTCCCCGTCGACGATGCCGGCATCCACCATGGAGTCGCCACGCACCCTCACCATGAACAAGGTGCCGGTGCCCGTGAAGTCCTCGGGCAGCGGATAGAGCTCCTCCACGTTCTCCTGGGCCAGGACCCCGGTACCGGCGGCGACCTCGCCGACCAGGGGAACGTGCCGGATCGGGCGGGCGTCGGCGATGACCTTCGACGACGGGTCGTAGCAGACCTCGATGGCGCGGGGCTTGGTCGGGTCCCGTCGCAGGTAGCCCTCCCGCTGGAGCACCGCCAGGTGGGCGTGGACCGTGGACGACGAGGTGAGCCCCACGGACTCGCCGATCTCCCGTACCGAGGGCGGATAGCCCCGGTCGCGTACCGCCTCGGAGATGCAGTCGAGGATCTGTTTCCGCTTGGTACTCAGGACCTGGGCCATGGCATTCCTTCCCTGACGTCGAACGTCTGTTTGCACGAACGTAGTGGGGCGGGACCCCAAAAGCAAACACCCGTTCGACAAAAGGCTTGACAGCGAACAGATGTTCGTGATGGGATGGCGCCATGGCGAACACAGGTTCGATGCAAGCCCGCCCGGTGACGGTCGCCCATGCCGGGTCGAGAAGGAGCTCAGGACGATGACCGCACTCTGGCTGGACCCGACACCGCATCACCTCCCCCTGGACGCCGCGCCCGGCCGTCGGGGCCTCCGCCTGGTGGAGGGCGACCGACAGGTCGGGTTCGACGAGGTCGACGAGTCCGATCCGTGGGGTACCGGTCTCGGTGTCGTCCCCGACCGGAGGTCGGTACGCGACAGTCGGCGACGCGTGTCGCCGGAGGTTCGTCGCCGGAGGGTCCTGTTCGCGGTGATCGGCCTCCTGCTGGTCGCCCTCGCTCTCCCACTCAGCGGGACCGGTGGTCGCTCCCACGCCACCGGTTCCGCTCGAGTGGAGACCCTGGCAACGGGGGAGTACACCGTGCAGCCGGGCGACACCCTATGGACAATCGCCGAGCGTGCCGATCCCTCTGCGGACCCCCGCCCGTTGGTGGCCCGACTCGCGCAGCAGACCGGATCGGACGCCGTCTATCCCGGGGAACGGATCGCCCTGCCGTAGGGGCCAGGCGCCGGCGACCCTGGATGGTGCTCGTGTCGTCGGTGCAGAATTGCCGTGCGCGCGGGGGCGCTAGCCTCGAATCGTGCGGTGTCCCTGGTGCCTGGCCGATGACGACCGGGTGGTCGATTCCCGGGTGGCCGAGGATGGCGCGGCCATCCGGCGCCGTCGGGAGTGTGCCGGATGTGGACATCGGTACACGACGTTCGAGCGGATCGACGAGGTCCCACTGATGGTGGTCAAGCGTTCGGGGGCCCGTCAGGCCTTCGACCGGGGCAAGCTGATCGACGGCCTTCGGGCTGCCACCAAGAACCGGCCGGTCACCGAGGAGCAACTCGACGTGCTGGCGGGGGAAGTCGAGGACGAACTTCGTGAGGACGGCTCAGAGCCGACCTCCGAACAGGTCGGACTCGCGGTGCTCGAGCGCCTGCGGCTGGTCGACGAGGTCGCCTACGTGCGATTCGCCAGCGTCTACAAGGGTTTCGAGGGTGTCGACGACTTCCGCCGCGAAGTGGGGCTCCTCACCAAGACCACGGCGCCGAAGCCGGTGGAGGGCTAGCCGGTGGCCGAGCTCAAGGTCGAAGTCCCCGCCCGTGCCCTCGCCATCTACGCCCATCCGGACGACCCGGACGTCTCGTGCGGGGGCACGTTGGCGGCGTGGGCGAAGGCGGGGTGCGAGGTGAGGGTGGTGTTGTGCACCGACGGCGGCAAGGGCTCCTCGGATCCTGGCGCCGACCGCCGACAGCTGGTGGAGCGGCGGGCGGCCGAGGCCGCTGAGGCCGGTGCGCTGATCGGTGTGTCCGGCCAGGAGTTCCTGAACCACGAGGACGGTGAGCTCGCCGATACCCCGGGTTTCCGCCACGAGCTGGTGGCCGCGGTGCGCCGGTTCCGGCCCGATGTGGTGCTCTGCCCCGACCCCACTGCGCTGTTCTTCGGCCACGAGTACTTCAACCACCGCGACCACCGCGTCACCGGCCTGGCCGCGCTCGACGCAGTCGCACCGGCCGCCGCACTGCCGCACTACTTCCCCGATGCGGGCCCCGCACACCAGGTGGACACCGTCCTGTTGTCCGGAACGCTCGAGCCCGACCTCTGGGTGGACATCTCGAGCACGGTGGACGTGAAGGGAGAGGCGGTCGGATGCCACCGCAGCCAGTTCCCCGATGGGGTGGAGTGGGCCTCGACGGCGGTCCGGCTGGCCGCCGAGGATGCCGGCCGGCAGGCCGGGGTGGCCTTCGCCGAGGGGTTTCGGAGCCTGCGCCTCGGTGGGTGACCGGGCGGCAACCGGGGCGGGTGGAGCCGGGGGGCGCCAGCCGACGGGTCCGGTGCCGGGGGGGCAGCGGGCGATCCTCCACGTGGACATGGATTCGTTCTTCGCGTCGGTGGAAGTCCTCGACGACCCGGCACTCGCCGGACGGCCGGTCATCGTCGGCGGCGCCGGGGCCCGCGGGGTGGTCGCCGCCTGCACGTACGAGGCGAGGATGTTCGGCGTGCACTCCGCCATGCCCTCGTCGGTGGCCCGACGCCTCTGCCCCCACGCCGTGTTCGTCGACGGCCGGTTCCACCGTTATGTCGAGGAGAGCCGGAAGCTGCATGCCATCTTCGAGGAGGTGACCCCGCTCGTGGAAGGGATCTCCCTCGACGAAGCGTTTCTCGATGTGACCGGGTCGCGTCAGCTGCTCGGCGACGGGCCGACCATCGCCGCCGCCATCCGTGGGCGCGTCCATGACGAGCTCCACCTGGCCTGCTCGGTGGGGGTCGGACGGAGCAAGCTCATGGCCAAGCTGGCGTCCAAGGCGGCCAAGCCGACCGCCGATCGGAGCGGCATACGGCCCGGGCCCGGGGTGGTGGTCGTCCCCGCCGGGAGCGAGCTGGACTTCCTGCACCCGTTGCCGGCGCGCGCCCTCTGGGGGGTGGGCCCGGTGACGGGCCGGAAGCTGGACTCCCTGGGGGTGGCGACCGTGGGCGACATCGCCGCGCTCCCACCGGGCACCCTGGAGCACGCCCTCGGCGGCTCGCTCGGTGCCCACCTCTCCTCGTTGGCCAGGGGCGAGGACCCCCGGCCGGTGGTGCCCGAGCAGGAGGCGAAGTCGATCGGGCACGAGGAGACCTTCGCCACAGACCTCTGGGACCGGGCGGCGCTCCACGGTCATCTCATGCGCATGGTCGACGCCTCGGCGACCACCATGCGCCGCTCGGGCCTGGCGGCGCGGACGGTCAGCGTGAAGGTCAGGTTCGCAGACTTCAGCCTGATCACCCGCTCGCACTCCCTCGCCGGCCCGATCGATGCCACCCAGGCGGTGGCGGCGGTGGCGGGGGCGCTGTTCGAGTCCGTGGAGGTCAGCAAAGGCGTCCGGCTCCTCGGGGTGAGCCTCTCCGGATTCGGGCCGCCCGAGGCGGGGGTGCAGCTGACGCTCGACCTCGGCGGGTCGGGCGCCGAGCTCACGGAGCCGGCCTTCACGGAACCGACCCTCCGGGGAGGGTTCGAGGGCCGTGAGCGACCCGGGCACGGCGGCGACGACGAGGAGGTGGAGCAGATCCAGCGGTCGTGGGGGCCGGTCACCGCGGCGGTCGACGCCATCCGGGAGCGCTACGGCGGCTCCTCGGTCGGTTCGGCCGCCCTGGTCGGTTCCGACGGGCTCAGGGTCCGTCGGCGGGGGGAGGCCCAGTGGGGACCGGGCCAGCCCTCCCCGCAGTGAGCGGCCCACAAGCACTGATCGGCCCGCCAGGCTCGGCCCGCCACCTCCAATTGGATGATGCAAGGGCGGGCACCTTGTAATATGGTCGCAGTGTCTGGAAGAACCTGCGGTCGAAGCTACCGGTCCGGCTGCTGGTGGCATTGAAGATGCGTGGAGTGGCGCGGGCCATTGGAGTGGGGGTTGCGCGATGATGGAGTCGGCAATGACCGCTGGACTTGAACACGGGTGGAGGGGACGATCCGTTGCCGCTCTCTGAGCACGAACAACGCATACTGCACGAGTTGGAGCAGTCCCTGTACCAAGAGGACCCCGAGTTCGCCGAGCGGGTCCGCTCGGAGACGGTCTATCGGCACGCCGGCCGCTACTGCATCTGGTCGGCCCTGGTCTTCGTGGCCGCTCTCGTCTTCATGTTCTTCACCTTCTCCTCCTCGGTGGTCCTCGGTTTCGTGGGCGTGGTCGTGATGTTCCTGTCCGGGGTCGTCTTCGCCAACAATGCCCGACGGATGGGCAAGGCCGGGATCGATGACATCTCCCGGTCACTCCACAGTCGCAACCTGAGCAACACCGTCCACGATCCGCGTGACTGGATCCGTGGCCGGTTCCACCGCGACGACTGACCAGGCGGCGGTCGTCCACCGCCCGGAACGCGGTTCCGGCCTCGCTGGGGTGCGGGCGCCCCTTCCGTCGGAGGGACCGGTCGTCCTGGCCATTGACATCGGTGGTACCAAGATCGCCGCTGCCATCGTCGACGGTGACGGTCGGATCGGGGTCGAGGCCACCATTCCGACACCCGCATCCCTGGACCCCGAGGCCGTCTTCGGTGCTCTGACGACGGCGGTGGCGGAGGTCCGTTCCTCGGGGGACCCGACTCGGTGCGGGGTGGGGTGCGGCGGCCCGATGGCGCCGGGGGGCCGGACGGTGTCCCCGCTCAACATCCCGGCGTGGCGCGCCTTCCCCCTGCGCAGCCGACTGGAAGAGGTGGTCGGACTGCCGGTCTTCGTCGACAACGACGCCAAGGCCCTGGCCCTCGGCGAAGGCTGGCTAGGGGCGGCCCGCGGCGTCCAGGACTACATCGCCATGGTGGTGTCGACCGGGGTCGGCGGAGGCATCGTGGTGGACGGCCGGCTGCTCGACGGAGCGCAGGGCAATGCCGGTCACATCGGACATGTGGTGGTCGAGCCCGACGGCCGACGCTGTGCCTGCGGGGGACAGGGCTGTCTCGAGGCCGAGGCGTCGGGCCTGTCGATCGAGGCGATGACCGGCCGGCCGGCGTCAGAGGCGGAACCGTCGGTACGCCGGCGCACCGGCACCCTGGTCGGCCGGGCGGTGGCGACGGTGGCCAACCTCTTGGACCTCGAGCTGGCCGTGGTGGCGGGCTCGGTGGCCCTGGGCTTCGGCGAGCCGTTCTTCGCCGCCGCGCAGGAGGAGATCGAGCGACGGGCCCGTCTCGACTTCTCGCGGACGACCCGCATCATCCCGGCGGGGCTGGGCCCGGACGGTCCGCTGGTGGGTGCCACGGCGGTCGCCCGCCGGACGATCGTCGGTGGGGTCGTCGGTGGGGAAGTCCGGGGTGATCCCCGGTGAGTGCGCCGACCTCGCTCCGACCCCCCGTCCTGTCGTGGTCGGCGGTCGGCGCGTTGGCCCGCCGTCCCGGCCTCTGGCCGACCGCGGTGGCCGCGCTGTTGCGGTTGGCCGTGCCGGGATGGTGGAGGAGGCGACCGTACCTTCCACTGCCGGACGACCGTTGGTGGGCCTTCCGGATGGTCACCTCCTACGGGCGCCCGGACGCCGAGCCGCAGGCGGGGGACGTCATCTCGTACCTCGAATGGTGCCGGTCGACGATGCGGTGGGAATTCCCCGAGCTCCGGCCCGGGGCCACACCGACGGGGCAGAACGCCCCCACCGACGGCCAACCGGGCTAATTTCCGAGCTGATGGATCGACGCTCGAGGGCCGCGGCGAAGACAGCGGCCAAGGGTCCCTCTTCCGACCGCCGGGATGCGGTCCGGCCCCCCGCGTCGCCGACGAGGCGGGCCCTTGTCCTCAATGCCACCTTCGAGCCGTTGGGGATCGTCTCGTCCCGACGCGCCGTGCTGTTGGTCCTCGACACCAAGGCCGAGCTCGTCCACACCACCGAGCGGGTCTTCCGCGCGGAACGGATGACGGTGCCGGAGCCCTCGGTGGTCCGCCTGGTGCGCTACGTCCACGTGCCGCATCACTACCGGGTGGCGGTCAACCGCCGCACCGTCTTCGCCCGGGACGGGTCGCGCTGCCAGTACTGCGGATCTGCCGCCGAGAACCTCGACCACGTCATCCCCCGCAGCAAGGGCGGCCCCCACACATGGGAGAACGTGGTCGCGGCCTGCCGGCGCTGCAACACGCGCAAGGAGGACCGCCTGCCCCACGAGGTGGGCATGGTCCTCCGGTCGACCCCGGTCGCCCCGCGCCACCGCGTGCAGCTGCTGGCATTGTGCGGTGGAGCCAGCGACGACTGGATCACCTACCTCGGGAACGGCGTCGTCCGACCCGAGCAGATGACCGCCTGACCGACCGCCGACGCCGTCGGCCCCGGCTCGCGGTGTCGGCCCCGGCTCGCGGTGCTGGCTCCCGGGATGGGAACATGACCGGGTGGGCGGTTCCTGGACGATCGAGCAGCGCGTCGGCTCCGCCAGTTCCCTGCACGCCTCGTGGCCCGGGTCCGAGGCGCAGCCCGACCGGGCCCGCGTGGCGCTGTGCCGGGTGGAGGCACCGGCCGTCGTCCTCGGCTCGACGCAGCCGGACCGCGTCGTCGACGGCGACCGGGCCGCCGCCGCCGGGATCGCCGTGGCGAGGCGCCGGTCGGGCGGGGGAGCGGTCCTGGTGACACCCGACGACCCGGTCTGGATCGACGTCTGGCTGCCGATCGACCATCCGCTGTGGCGGAGTGACGTGGGACGTGCCTTCCACTGGCTGGGAGAGGCGTGGGTCGACGCGCTGACCCGTTCGGGCATCGCCGGCTCGGCTTCGAGGCGGCAGGGCTACCTGTCGTGCACGCGCTGGTCGTCACTCGTGTGCTTCGGCGGTGTGGGGACCGGTGAGGTCGTCGCCGAGGACGGTCGCAAGGTGGTGGGCCTCGCCCAGCGACGGAACCGGGCCGGTGCGTGGTTCCACGGTGCCTGCGTCCTCTCGTGGGATGCGGCACCGCTCCTGGACGTGCTGGCGATGGCACCCGACGAGCGGTCTGTGGCCCGGGCGGAGCTCGATGCGGCGGTGGCCGGGACGTCCGAGCTCCTCCGGCTGACGGGGAGGCCCGCCCTCTCCGGCGCGGCGATCGCCGCCGCCTTCGTCGACTCCCTGCCCTGACCCTTCGCCGGTGGTGGGCCGGCCCGGGCGCCGCCCGACCGCCTGGCCGTCCCCGGCGGCTCGACGGCGCGCCCTCCGCCCCGCGCGCCGGTCCCTCGTTCTGCGACCCCTCCGTCCGACGTCCGCTCCGTGCGCTCCGTCCTTGGAGCGACCGGAATACGCGTCATTTGGAGACAAGTGGTTGACCAGTGGGGGGTGGGGGCGTAAAGTGGCGCAAAGTGGTGTGAAAGGGAGGGATCCGAACCTTCGGATTCTGGGCACTGCGGGGAGCATTGTGGGAGCAATCACCAGTGGCACGGTTCTTCGGCAGGTACGAGCACTCGCTCGACGACAAGGGAAGGGTCATCCTCCCGTCGAAGTTCCGCGGACCGTTCGAGCACGGTGGGTATCTGACCGAGTATCAGGACGGGTGCCTGTCACTGTGGACGCCGGACGAGTTCGAGCAGCAGATGGAGACGATGCTGGATCGGGCCACCACCTCTCGGAGCGACCGGAACATGGTCCGGCTGTGGGCGTCGACCTCGCACGAGCTGGAGATCGACCGGCAGGGCCGGATGGCCATACCGGCACGGCTCCGCGAGTACGCCGGCCTGGTCAGCGACGTCCTGGTGCTCGGCGCGATCGACCGGGTGGAGCTGTGGAACCGGGAGGCGTGGGACGCGAAGGTGCTGCCCGAAGAGGAGCGTCTGACCCAGGGCGACGACGGTTGAGTGACGCCGTGCGCCTCCACGTGGTCCACCATGTCGATGACGAACCCGATGCCCGCCCACGCCCGAGCGCAGACGCCCAGCCGGGAACCGGCGCCGGTGGCAGCGAGCGGACCGTCGCCGGGCGGATCAGCCCCGACCACCCGAGTCTCGACCGGCTCGACCCGGATGCCGCCCGGTCGCCGCGGAGCGTCGGGAGCACTCCGGACTTCGTCGCCTCCATCTCCAAGCTCACGGCGGTCCCCCCGGCGCAGACCGCCGTACCCAGGGTGTCATCGCACCCGGGACCACCGGTCACCGTCCCCCGGCGGAAAGCCCCGGACCCGTGCGACCCGGAGCCGCCCCGGCGGCTCACCCCCTACGAGTCGGGCCTGGCCGCGGTGGCCCGTCACGACGTCCACATCGAACGTGTCTGGCCCATGCGCAGTCCCTCGACCGGATCCCTGGAAGAATCCTCCTCCGCCT
>CAZNLF010000130.1:0-8400 GCA_964573595.1 uncultured Acidimicrobiaceae bacterium
TGCGCTGGTTGCCGGTGGTCGACCAGGACGACCGGTATCTCGGCGTCCTCACTCCTAACCGGCTCCACGCGGCCATGCGGCGCTCGGTGGGAGGGACGGCCGTCGAGTCGTAGACGCTCCCGCAACGCTGCCTTCCGGTCGGGAGGTCGGCGCAGATGGAGCACGCAGATGGAGGGCTATGCCCTCGGACCACGCCTCGGACCCGACGTCACCTTCGGCACGGAGGCGGCCAACACCGTCACCCGGGAGCCATGCGAGACTCGTCGCATGCAATGGCCCGAAGGCTTCCTGTGGGGCACCGGCGCGTCGTCGACACAGTGCGAGGGCGCCGCACCGGCGTCGGACTGGTGGGACTGGGAGCGATCGGGCCACGCTCCACTGTCGGGCGACGGCAACGGCTTCGCCAGCCGTTAGGCCGAGGACTTCGCCCTGCTCGCCGGTCTGGGGCTGACCCACCACCGCCTGTCGGTGGAGTGGGCGCGCCTCGAACCCGAGCCGGGCGTCCATGACGCAGCAGCCGTCCGTCACTACCGCGACGTCCTGGTCGCCGCCCACCACGCCGGAGTATCGCCGTGGGTGAGCCTCCACCACTTCACATTGCCGAGGTGGTTCCTGGCGACCGGTGGATTCCTCGTCGAGTCCAACCGGACCGAAGTCTGGCGCCGCCACGTCGACTTCGTGGCCGAGACCTTCGGCGACCTGGTGGCCGGATGGAAGCCGGTCAACGAGACGAACTACTACGCCCGGGCCGCCTACGGCGGCCGCGGGTGGCCCCCCGGCCACGACGATCCCGCCGAGGTGGCGGTGGTCAACGAGGCGATGCATCTGGCCAACGCCGAAGCCGCCCTGCAGCTGGCGCAGACGGGGGCGCCGGTGTCCTCGATCTTCGGGCTGTCACCGATCGTGCCCCAGGACGACGATCCGGCCACGGCGTCGATGTCCCAGGCCCTGTTCGACTACCACTGGGCCCCCTGGGTCGGGCTCTTCCGGGACGGTGTCTTGCAGGTCCCCGGCCGCAACCCGGTCGAGCGACCGGACCTCGTCGGCTTCGTCGACATGATCGGGTTCTCCTACTACGGAACCATGGGCGTCCGCGAGGGTCGGCTGAACATCCACCCGCCGGATGCGCCGCTCTCGCCCCTCGGCTACGGGATCTGGGCCGATGGCCTCGGGCTCGTGCTCGACCGGATCCACGAGGAGCTGCCCGGCACCCCGGTCCTCGTGGCCGAGTACGGCGTCGGCACCGACGACGATGCCTCCCGGGCGGACTATCTCACTCGGGGCCTCGTCGTACTGCACGACGCCATCCGCCGCGGCATCGATGTGCGCGGGCTGTTCCACTGGACGGCGGTGGACAATTACGAGTGGCTCCACGGCTACGACGTCTCCTTCGGGATCATCGCCCGCCACCGGTCCGTGCGCGCCAGCGCCCGGGTCCTGGCCCGGGAGGCGATGCCGGGAGCACAGTGATCCCGGCTCGCCGTCGCCGTGTTCCGACCGGTCAGGCGGGATCCATGCCGAACCGGGCCATGAGGGCACGCTCCTCGTCAGGTGTGGGTGGCTCGTCACCGGACCACAGCTCGTGCAGGCCGGCAAAGTACGCGTCCATGGCGGGAGCATGGATGACCAGGAGCCGTGCCGGGACGTCACCGGCATTGCCGAACGTGTGCGCCGTGCCCCGGGGGATCAGGACGAACCCCTCAGGGCCGAGGGTGACCTCTTCGTCCTCGACGATGACCGACACGAGACCGTCCAGCACGAAGTAGGCCTCCGAGCAGTTGGTGTGACGATGCGGCAGAGGACGGCGGCCGGCGGGCGGCAGCGTGCGTTCCATCAACGAGAAGTCCCCACCGTCCTGCTCGGCCAGTGCCTTGAAGAACATGACGCTGCCGCGGGCGGAATACCGCCTCACCCCCTCACCCCGGCCGACGACTCGAGACATCACCTCACCTCCGCTGTCGGATGTTAGGGCCGCAGTCGTGACCGTGGGTGTCCCACCCGACCCGGCCGCCCGGCGGCCCGACCCGGGCGCCCGGCCACGCGACTCGACCGGGCACGCCTCATCGCAACCTCGTAGAGTGCGACCGTGAGCGCGACTGAGCTGTGGGTGGAGTCCTACCAGGGCGAAGTCCTGGGCGAGGCGGTTTTCGGTGCGCTGGCCGAGCACGAGGTGGACGCCGATCGCCGGCGCCAGCTCGACGTGCTGACGCTGCTCGAACGGACCACGAAGGAGCTGGCCGAACCGGTGTTCGACCGGCGGGGGCTCGACCGTGGCGACACCCCGGCGACCTTGGCCACCGCCCGGGAATTGGCGAAGGCGGTGGCCGGCATCACCTGGGAGGAGTTCGTCGCCTCCATACTGCCGTTGACCGAGCAATTCCTCGTCAAGTACCGCCGGTTGGTCGAGCTCGCCCCCGACGAAGCCGAGCGTGAGGTCGCCGAGGCGTACGTCGCCCACGAGGAGGCACTGGCCGCCTTCGCCCGACGCTCGCTCGGCGAGGAGGTCGGGGAGCCGCTCGAACCGGTCCTGGCGCTCCCGCACGTCGCGGCCGCCCTCGCCTAGCGGCGATGCGGACGTACCCGCGGTTGTTCGTCGGCGGGGAGTGGTGCGAGCCTTCGACTGCGGAGACCATCGAGGTGGTCGAGGCCCACTCCGAGGAGGTCATCGCCCGGGTGCCCAGCGCCGGACCCGCCGACGTCGATCGTGCCGTCGCCGCCGGCCGTCGTGCCTTCGACGAAACGGATTGGCCGCGGTTGCCGATCGGTGACCGCATCGACGCGGTTCGCCGAATCGTCGATGGCTTCGCCGAGCGGGCCGAGGAGCTGGCCCGGACCATCAGCTCGGAGAACGGGGCTCCGATCGGCTTCTCCCGCCTCGGCCAGGTGGCCGCCCCGATCGACATCATGAACTCGATGATCGACGTCGCCGCCGGCACCGCCTGGGAGGAGCGCAGGACCGGACGTTACGTCGACTACCTGGTCCGGCGAGAGCCGGTCGGGGTGGTCGGCGCCATCGTGGCGTGGAACGTGCCCCAGGTGCTGATCGCCACCAAACTCGCTCCGGCGCTGCTGTCCGGCTGCACGGCCATCGTCAAGGCTGCGCCCGAGGCCTCGGTCGACGCCATGATGCTTGCCGAGATCATCGAGGCGGCCGACCTCCCGAGAGGCGCGGTGTCCGTCCTCACCGGCGGAGCGGAGGCCGGCCGGGCGATGGTGGAGCATCCGGGCATCGACAAGATCTCCTTCACCGGATCGTCGGCCGCCGGGCGCGAGATCGGAGCGCGGTGCGGCAGCAGTCTGAAGCGGGTGAGCTTGGAGCTGGGCGGGAAGTCTGCCGCCGTCGTGCTCGACGACGCCGATCTGGAGACGCTGGCCAAGGGCCTGCGCTTCGCCTCGTTCGTCAACAACGGCCAGGCATGCGCGGCCCAGACCCGGATACTCGCACCCCGGTCGACCTACGACGAGGTCGTCGACGCCGTGGCCGGGTCGGCCGACTCCCTGCGCGTCGGGAACCCACTGGACCCCAGCACGAAGATGGGCCCGCTGGTGAGCAGGAGGCAGCGTGATCGGGTCCGCGACTACATAGCCGGTGGCCGTCGCGACGGTGCCCGACTGGTGACCGGCGGTGTCGATGCCCCGCCGGGACAGACCACCGGCTGGTTCGTGCAGCCCACGGTGTTCGCGGACGTTGCCAACACGATGGAGATCGCCCAGGAGGAGATCTTCGGTCCGGTGGTCTGCGTGATCCCCTACGACGACGAGCCCGATGCGGTCCGGCTGGCCAATGCATCACGCTACGGATTGGCCGGCTCCGTGTGGACCTCGGACGCCGATCGGGGTCTGCGGGTCGCCCGGTCGGTTCGGACCGGCACCTTCGGCATCAACGGTTATGCGCCCGATCCCCTGGCACCGTTCGGCGGCTACAAGGAGTCCGGCATCGGACGCGAGTGGGGGAGCTTCGGACTGGAGGAGTACATCGAGCTGAAGGCGATCAACGGGATACCGACGTGACCGGCTGGCCACCGACCGGTGCGGGAGCAGACCTCCGGGGTTCCACGGACGTGGCCAGCATCGGGTCGACACCGGCCACCAACCCGACACGACTGTCCCCTCCCACCGGTGCGGGCCCGGGACGTCGACCGGCATGACCGATCGTTTCGACGCCGGCATCGAGCACTATCCCATGTCGGGTCTCGACGAGATGCTCATCCACAACCACCCGAACCCGGTCAGGGTGATGTGGACGTCCGACATCCAGGCCTACGAGCGCATGTGGTTCACCTGCCAGGACAGGACCGGCGACCTGCTCGTCGTCACCGGTATGGGCATCTACCCCAACCTGGGCACCGCCGAGGCGTTCGCCATCGTCAACCTCCGGGGCCGCCACACCACGGTCCGGGCCCACCGCAAGCTCGGCCTCAACCGCATGGACATGGCCGTCGGGCCGCTCCGATTCGAGCTGGTCGAAGCCTTCCGGCAGTGGCGGCTGCGCCTCGACGAGAACCAGCACGGCATCAGCTTCGACATCAGCTGGTTCGACACGAAGCGGCCCGTGTACCGCAACATCGGTGCGGGGATGATCGCCGGGACACGGCCGTTCGGAGGGGTGGCGGGCTACGACGGGTTCGGTCGGCAGTCGGGCTGGGTGACCGTCGGCGACGAGCGATTCGAGCTGGACACCGCCGGCTACCTCGGGACGAGGGACCACCACTGGGGGACCCGTGACGGGGTCGGTGGCCCGGCCCTGTGGAGCGGGCACCAGCACCCGTACTCGGGGGAGTGGGTCGAGTTCTCGGACTACGGGATCTGGGGGGACCACATCCTCTACAACCTGGGTGACGAGCGGCGCGGGAGTGGCACCCTCCGTGACCGTCGACACCGGCTCCGGTTCGAGCCGGAGACCCACCTCCTCGTGTCCGGCGAGGTGGACTACGTGTTCGCCGACGGGACGGAGAGGACCGCCACGTTCGAGCGTCTGGGCAACCAGATCGCGTTCCTCCGGTGCGGGATGTACGGCGGCCCGAACGGCGGGACCCCCGACGGCAACGTCTGGCAGGGGATGAACGTCGGAGACGGCGTCGTCACCGGCGAGACCTACGACGCCAACGACCCGGAGGTGAGGGCGAGGATCTGCGGTCTCGACCAGCACCATGCCCGGTTCGAGAGCGAGGGCGAGGTGACCTTCGGGATCGTCGAGCCCTACGACACCCTCTGCTACGAGATGGCGGCGGGAGGCGTCGGGGGTTTCTCCATCATCGACTGAGTGCCGGATCATCGACTGAGTGCCGGCCGGGACCCCACCGACTCGGGATCGACCGTGCCCCGCCGGGCACCCCCCCGGTTGACAGCGGCCGAGTTCAGGGGGGACCGAGCCGCTCCCGCACGAGATCGAGCACGGGGTTGTCGCCGATCGGCAGCATCGGCGGTTCGCCCGCATCCCTCCGCAGATAGCCGATGCGGGTCATGATCGCCGTGCTCTTGACCATGGCCAGGGTCTCGTACCACCCGAAGTCCCTCACCGGACGGCCGGCGAGTCCCTCGAACAGCCCGATCGTCTCCTCCCTGCCCGGGAAGCCGGGCACCCGGCTGCCGAAGAGCCGCTCCATCGTCGAGTCCAGACTCGTGAGCCAGGCCAGGTCGTGCTCGGCGGCGCCGATCGAGCACATGTCCCAGTCGAGCACGGCCCGCAAACCGAGATCGTCACCGAAGACGACGTTCTCGAACCTCACGTCCCCCCACAGGAGCACGGGTTCCGGATCGGTCACCGGCCGGTGCCGGCGGCACCACCCGAGGGCCTCCACGAGGATGCCGACCGGGCGGCCGTCGCTCGACCATTGGAGGTAGTCCTCCCAGAAGTCGAGCTCGGCGGCGTTGTCGCGTCGCGGCACGCTCGGGCAGGTGTCGGTGTCCGACCGGTGGATCCGGGTGACGGCATCCAGGAGGTTTTGGTAGAGCTCGTGGCGAGCCCCATCGGTCTGCTGGCGGAGCCAGCGGTCACCATGGGTGATGCCGTCGACGACGTGGCCCTCGATCCGCGGCATGACGATGAACGGGGTGCCTATCCACCGAGGGTCCGGCTCGAGGGTCGGGTCGGCGACGGGCACCCCGCGGGCCCGTGCGGCACCCTGCGCCTCGAACTGCGCGGCCAGGTCGTAGCGTCCGAAGGTCCCGGGCCCGGGGGGCGCGGTGCGAAGCACCAGCGGCTCCCGGCGGGCAGCACCGTCTGCCACCCATGTGCAGTCGAAGAAGACCGTCTCACTCGAGTAACCGCCCGACGGACGGTCGAACTCCCCGAGCGACACGTCGGCACGCCGGCGCCGGGCCCGGAACCACTCGGCCAGCCCCGAGGCGATGGCGTCGTCGTTCTCGTCAGGCTCCCCCACGGTGCCGCGTCCGCTCAGACCCGGACGGCCCGAGCCGGCGACCGCTGGACCACGACCCGTTCCATGGCGACGGACCGACGCTGCGCCCGGGCGGGCCCGCCTCTGGTGATCACTGGTCGGCGACCTCGCCCTTGTCCACGGAGTGCATCAGGTCGCTCAGCCGCTCGAGGACCGGGATGGCGTCGCGGACGGCCGCACGCTCCTCCTCGTTCAGCTCGTCCAGCGCCCCCCGGAGGACCTCTGTGTTGCGGGCCCGGATGTCCTGGAGCACCGCTCCCCCGTCGGGACTGAGCCGCACCAGGCTGGCCCGACCGTCGAGTGGATCGGGAACCCGCTCGATCAGCGAGCGCTCCTCCAGGCTGTCGACCACACGGCTGATCGTGGCCGCCGTCGTTCCCTCCAGCTCGGCCAGGGCCCCGAGCCTGATCGGACCGGACTGCTCGATCCGGGCCAACGCCGAGGACTGCGAGGGGGTGATGCCGGACCCGGCCCGCACCCTCAGCTGCCGGTAGATCCTGACCAACGCCACCCGGAGCCCGGATGCCTCGTCCACCGTCGTCGTGCTGTCGAGCCTGGTCGAGCCGTTCATCGTTCTCCCTTGTACCACCACCGTCACGACCCATTATAGTTAGTTATAGGCAACCAAGTACTCCGGGTGGGGTCGTGGCCTGCCGAGCAAGTGACCAGCCACCGGGACACCGGACCCGGAACTCACAGGAGCGGTGATGTCCCCGATCGCGGAGTCGAAGAACTACAAGTGGATCGCCCTCACCAACACCACCATCGGACTGTTGATGGTCACCATCAACTCGTCGATCCTGCTCATCGCCCTCCCGGACATCTTCCGCGGGATCGAGCTCAATCCCCTGTCGCCGGGAAACACGTCGTACTTCCTCTGGATCCTGATGGGTTTCCTCCTCGTGACCTCGGTGCTGGTGGTGAGCCTCGGGCGGGTCGGGGACATCTTCGGTCGGGTGAAGATGTACACCCTCGGCTTCGCCATCTTCACGGCGTTCTCCATCCTGTTGTCCGTGACCTGGATGACCGGGCCGCCGGCGGCGCTCTGGATCATCGTGATGCGGGTCGGGCAGGGGGTGGTTGGGGCGTTCATCTTCGCCAACTCCAACGCCATCATCACCGACGCCTTCCCCGCCGACGAACGGGGGTTCGCCCTCGGGATCAACGGGGTGGCGGCGATCGGCGGCTCCTTCCTCGGCCTCCTGATCGGCGGCCTGCTCGCCCCGATCGAATGGCGGTTGGTCTTCCTCGTCTCGGTGCCCTTCGGCGTGTTCGGCACCCTGTGGGCCTACCTCCGCCTCCATGACAACGGCACCCGCATCAGGGCGAGCATCGACTGGATCGGCAACATCGCCTTCGCCGTCGGGCTGATCGGCATCCTCACCGGCATCGTCTACGGACTCCAGCCCTACGGCGGCCACACCATGGGCTGGACCAGTCCCTTCGTGCTCGCCTGCCTGGTCGGTGGGGTCGCCGTGCTGGCCGGTTTCGTGGTCATCGAGCACCACGTCGACGATCCGATGTTCCAGCTCCATCTCTTCCGGAGCCGGGCGTTCGCCATGGGCAACCTCGCCGGCCTCATGAGCGCACTGGCCCGGGGCGGCCTGCAGTTCATGCTGATCATCTGGCTGCAGGGGATCTGGCTCCCCCTGCACGGCTACAGCTTCGAGCGCACCCCCCTGTGGGCCGGCATCTACATGATCCCCCTCACCGTCGGGTTCTTCGTGTCCGGCCCACTGGCCGGACGGCTGGCCGACCGGCACGGCCCACGGCCGTTCGCCACCGCCGGCCTGATCCTGACCGGCCTGAGCCTGCTGGGTCTCCAGGCCCTCCCGACGGACTTCCCCTATCCGCTCTTCGCCCTGATGCTGCTGCTGGTGGGCCTGTCCATGGGGCTGTTCGCCGCACCCAACACCAGCGCGGTGATGAACAGCCTCCCGCCGAACCAGCGCGGAGCCGGGGGCGGCATGCTCAACACCTTCCAGAACTCCGCGGCAGT
>CAZNLF010000131.1:0-8394 GCA_964573595.1 uncultured Acidimicrobiaceae bacterium
TCACCGGCATGTTCATCTCGATGATGTTCGCCGGCCACCACACCACCTCGGGCACGGCCGCCTGGACGTTGATCGAACTGCTGTCGCACCCCGACGAGCTGCGGGCCGTCGACGTCGAGCTCGGCGAGCTGTACGCCGACGGTGCCGAGGTCAGCTACCAGGCGCTCCGCGAGATGCCCCGGCTGGAGTCGGCCGTCAAGGAGGCGCTGCGGCTCCACCCCCCGCTCATCCTGCTGCTGAGGGTGGCCAAGGAGGACCTGGAGGTCGAAGGCTTCGCCATCAGGGCCGGCCAGATGGTCGGGGCGAGCCCCTCCCTGTCCAACCGCATCCCCGAGGACTTCCCCGACGCCGACACGTTCCAGCCGGCCCGCTACCTCGAGCCCCGCGAGGAGGACCGCACCAATCCCTGGACCTGGATCCCCTTCGGAGCGGGACGCCACCGGTGCGTGGGGGCTGCGTTCGCCATGATGCAGCTCAAGGCCATCTTCTCCGTCCTCCTCCTGGACTGGGAGTTCGAGCTGGCCCAACCCCCGGACACCTACCGGAACGACCACTCGAAGATGGTCGTGCAGCTCCAGCAGCCGTGCGTCGTGCGGTACCGCAGGAGGGAGGGCCCGGGCCCACGGCGATCTCCGGCATCGCGTCCCGGACCGGAGGGGGACCGATGATGCGGGTGGCGGTGGACCCCGACCTCTGCCAGGGCCACGGCGTGTGCGAGTCGGAGGCACCGACCGTCTTCCTGCTGGCCAAGAACCCGACGGTCACCATCCTCGAGGAGCGCCCCGACGAGACTCTCCGCAGCCAGGTCGAGGCCGCTGTCCGCTTCTGCCCGACGTCCGCACTACGCATCATCGAAGAGGAGTAGACCATGCCGGCATTCCCACGGAGCGAGCTGGAAGAGATGATGCAGCGGTGGCTGGACATCAACAAGGCGTGCGAGGCGCAGCTCGACTGGACGCCGATGGCCCAGCTGTACACCGAGGACGCCACCTACGGATGGAACAACGGGCCGAAGGACGAGTTCATGGCCGTGGGCCGCGAGCAGATCCGCGACTACGCCCTGGGGCTGGAGATGGAGGGACTGGGCGGGTGGACCTACCCCTACCAGCGCGTGCTGATCGACGATCAGCACGGGGAGATCCTCGGCCTGTGGAAGCAGGTGGCCGACGCGACCCGCGCCGATGGCGGCCACTACGAGATCCCCGGCCTGGGAGGCAGCTGGTTCCGGTACGCCGGCGGTTTCCAGTGGAGCTGGCAACGGGACTTCTACGACGTGGGCAACGCCACCGCCACCTTCGTGGAGATGATCAGTGCCGGAGCCCTGACCCCGGCCATGCAGCGGCGGATCGAGAGGATCGGCTCCGGCGAGCGTCAGCCCGGCCACTACCGGGTGGGTGAGGCACCGGTCGGCCTGTGGGAGGGTGTGTAACGCCGGGTCCGGCGAACCGGCATGCTGATGGGATGAGGATGCCGCGCCGGACGCGCCCCACACCGGATCCCCCCGAGGCCCCGGTCGGTGAGGGCCGTGAGTCCGTCTGGGACTATCCGCGGCCCCCGCGCCTCGAGCGGACGGGCAAGCGCATCCGGGTGGTGTTCGCCGGGGTGACCATCGTCGACACCACCGACGCCTACCGGGTGCTCGAGACCAGCCATCCCCCGAACTACTACGTTCCGCCGGGCGAGGTCCTGGACGGATGCCTCGATCGCACCCAGCACTCGTCGTACTGCGAGTGGAAGGGGATGGCCCACTACTACGACGTGAGGATCGGCGACCGGGTGGCGACCGACGCCGCCTGGGGTTACCTGACGCCGAACCGGGCCTTCGCCACGATCGCCGGCTATGTCGCGTTCTACCCGGGGCGTATGGACCGCTGCCTGGTCGACGACGAGGTGGCCGAGCCCCAACCGGGCGGGTTCTACGGCGGCTGGATCACCAAGGACCTCGTCGGGCCGTTCAAGGGAGACCCGGGAACGCAGGGCTGGTAGGCCCCGCCCCTACGACCCGGTCCGGGCCGCCGGTCCGTCCGCGGGAGCGAAGTGGTCGATGACCCGGGAGCGCCAAGCCTTCACCTCGTCGGAGCGATCCGAATCGGTGCGTCCCATCCGGACGAGGACCAGGTCGAGGGCCGGGCACACATCGAGGTACTGCCCCTCGTGGCCGGCGGCCCAGAACGTGCCGTGCGGGCCGTCCTCGGTCCACCAGTGCGACCCGTAGAGGTCGCTCCCGTCGGGGTCGACGGACCGGGCCCGGCGGCCGTGGTCCACCCACCCTTCGGGAAGGAGCCGGCGGCCCTCCCAGATCCCGTCGCGCAGATACAACAGGCCGAACCGGGCGAAGTCGCGTGCCGTGGCGAAGGCGTAGGAGGCGGCCACCCACGTGCCCGCCTCGTCGAAGGTGGTCGTGGCCGAGGCCATGCCGAGGGGTCCGAAGAGGCGTTCGTCGAGGAACCGTCGGTAGGGCTGGCCCGGCCCGAGCTCCCGGGCGACGATGCCGGAGACGATGTTGGTGGTGCCGCTCGAGTAGTTGAACAGGCTCCCCGGCGCGGCGGCCAGCGGCCGGTCGGCCGCGAACGTGGCCATGTCCGACGAGCCGCGGCCGAACAGCATCTGCATCACGTCGGAGACGTCCGCGTCCTCGTACTCCTCCACGAACGCGAGCCCGTCCCGCATGTCCAACAGGTCCTGGAGCGTGATGGCGCCGCGGGGGTCGCCCGGTACCCTCCACTCGGGCACGGGTGCCGGCGCGTCGAGGTCCAGCCGACCGTCGCCGACCAGCAGACCGACGACGGCGTGCAGCAGCGACTTGGCCATCGACCACGACAACAACGGCGTCGCCGCCACCACCGGCTTGCCCGGCTTGCCCCACTGGGGGATGGCCCCGTCGTAGCGCTCGAGTACCAGACGGCCGCGGTGGACGACCACCATGGCGTAGGTCTGGCGAAGCGGGCCCCCGGGGTCGAAGGCGGCATCGACCAGCTCGTCGAGGTTCACCCCATCCGGCAGGTCTCCCACCGGCCAGGCGGCCGTCGGCCAGGGCACACCGTCAGGTTGCCGCGGCAGCGCCACGAGGGGGCTGTCGGCGGGGAGCAGGTCGCGTTCCACGGTCCAGAGCTTCGCATTTCCCGGTCGAGGACACCGGCCACGCTCTGTGCATCCGGCCCGTCCATCTCGCCGTGATGCACCGGGGTTCCCCGGTGCCGACCACGGTCCGGCCCGTGTGGCACGGTTGACCGGTGGTCGAGTACTCGCGATTCGCCCGGTTCTACGACGAGGTCATGGATGACCCCGGTCCGAGGGCGGCACGTGTCGCCGGCTTCATCGAGCGGCACCGACCGGGCGCCGTGTCCCTGCTGGAGTTGGGATGTGGGACCGGGTCCATGCTCACCCGGCTCGGCACCGTCCCTTCGCTCACCGGCCTCGACCGATCGCCCGAGATGCTGGCGATCGCCCGACGCAAGGTCCCCGTGGCGCGACTGATCGAAGGGGACATGTCCTCGTTCTCCCTCGCCGAGCGCTTCGACGTGGTGATCTGTGTCTTCGACAGCCTGAACCACCTGCTCACCTTCGACGCGTGGCAGTCGATGTTCGACGCCGTCCACCACCACCTGAACGACGGCGGCCTCTTCGTCTTCGACGTCAACACGGTCGGAGAACTGCGGCGGCTGGGCAACGAGCCCCCGTGGGTCTACGACTTCGACGACAACGTGATGATCATGGACGTGGATTTCGCGGACGACGGCCTGTCGCGGTGGGACATCCAGATCTTCGAGTCCGTCGGCGAGTCGCAGTACCTCCTGCACCATGAAGAGATCGGCGAGCTGGGCGTTCGCCTCGAGAGGATCAGGGCGGCACTGGACCCGGCCTTCGAGGTGCTGGAGGTGGTGGACGAGGACGGCAGGCCGGCGACCGACGAGGCGGTGAAGGCCCACTTCGCCGTGCGGCGGATCCCGTAGTCGACGGGGCCCTCAAGCTCGACGTTGGTTGGGCCGATGCCAAGATTGCCGGGCCCGCCTAACTTCGGTGGCGTCGAGTTTGGCGGGCCCGGTGCCCGAACGCGGTCCGCCGGTGTCCGCCGGTGTCCTCGGTGCACTAGGAGTACAGGAGGGATCCCGGCGTGGTGAGCAACTCGCCCGTCTCCAGCCAGGTCTTGAGCCCGGACAGGATCATCGGCCAACCACCGTAGATCTCGTCGTTGGCGTCCTCCGTGAGCTGGTCGTGCGTGACCACGAGCCGGCACGAATCGCCGACCGGCTCGATCGCCCAGGTGACCCGGGTGGCACCCTCGCTCTTCACCTCGTCGCTCCAGAGCGACACCATCGTGTGGACGAGGCGGCGCGGCGGGTCGGCCTCGATGACCTCGCCGTCCCCGAGGACGACGCTGCCGTCGCCGGCGGTCATCTCGAGGTGTGAGCCCACTTCCCAGTCCGAGCGCACCACGGCGCCGAAGGTGTACTTGCTCCTGATCCCGGGATCGGTGATGGCCTCCCAGAGGCGCTCCGGCGTGGTCCGGATGTAGATCTCGAACACCTTTTCCATGGGACTCTCCATTCTGGTCTTGAGCCCGCTGAGCGCGGCGGCCCAGGGCTCGGCGTACTTGCTCACCCACCGGTCGTGCACGAGCCGGATGGGAACGGGATTCAAGAAGTGCAGCTTCTCCCTCCCGCGTCGCTTGGTAACCACGAGACCCGCCTCCTCGAGCTGAAGCAGGTGCTTCATCACGCCGAAGCGGGACATGGCGAAGCGTTCCTCGAGCGCCCGCAGCGTCTGCCCGTCCTGTCGGAACAGCTCGTCGAGCAGGCTCCGGCGGGTCGGGTCCGCCAGCGCCTTGAACACCTCGTCCACACCGCCGATAATAGGTGACCAATTGGTCACATGTCAAGCGGGAGCCGGGGGGACCTCCCTCCCGACGGCGCGTTCGAACGCGTCCGGATCCTCCGGCGTCAGCATCGGGACCACCCGCTTGCCCACATCGACGAAGTAGCCCACGCTCTTCTTCGGGCGCCCCGGATCCAGGTTCGCCCAGTGCTTGAAGTCACCTGATCCCCAGATCCGGCCCTTGCCCCGCAGGGCGGTCAAGGGGAAGCGGTCGAGCGAGCGGATCGACGTGTAGGGGATCCTCTTGCTCCCCCAGGGGAAGTAGTAGCCGCGGATTCTGATCTCGTGTTCGGTGCACTCGATCCAACGGTCCTGGTAGCGGTCCATTCCGCCATTCGATCACAGCACAGTCGGGCCTCGGGCCCGGCCCCTGGGCGCTGGCACCTGCCGGCCCGGTCGCGCGAGAGTGGGTGGAGGAGCACCGCACCGTAGGGCACGCGGACCCGTGCCGATGGAGGGACCATTGCCGGCACTCACCTGGATCAGCCACCACCGATTCTGGATCCTGGGACTGGGGCTCACCGCCGTCGTGGTGGCCGTCGCCCTGGGCGTGTGGTTCTTCATGCTGCGGAGCTCGGGTACGCAGATCGATCTGCGGCAGGCACTCCGGCTCTACCGGCAGGGTGAGCACGCACCCGGGGCCGGCACCAGCGGTCGCCTACCGCCTCCGGGCGTCTACCGCTACCGGACCGCCGGCGGCGAGCAGCTGAGTATCGGCGGCATCAGCCGTTCGTTCCCCCCCACCACCGAGATGGTCGTGACCGGGCCGAACTGCGCCACCGTCATGTGGTATCCGCTCGAGCAGCACACCGAGGGCCTCGTGGTGTGCCCGGTGGGCAACGGTGCGTTGGCCATGACCTCGGCCACGTCGGACGAGGAGATCGCCGGAGTCCGTACGGTGGATACGTTCCACTGCCCCACCGGTGCCTATTTCCTGCCCCCTGACCCGGCCCATGCGGGCAGATGGCACACGACCTGCCAGGGGATGGGACAGCATGTCGAGTTCACGGGCAAGGTGCTCGGCGGCTCCCGGGTGCAGGTCGGCGGGCGGTGGTTCCCCACCGTCCATGTCCGCCTCACCCTCTCGTTCTCCGGTTCGGAGTCCGGGACGAACCCGACGGACTACTGGGTGTCCACCCAGGACGGCCTGATCCTCCAGGAGCGCGAGACGGTCGACGTCGGCGAGGCCAGCGGTCCGTTCGGTGCCGTGCGCTACTCCGAGCAGGTTCGCCTCGCCATCGACTCGGTGGCGCCGATCCGCTGAGTCCGGGCGCTGGTGGTGGTGCAGCGCACGCCGGCCCGATGGCCACTCGCATCGGGCACGGGGCGTCGGTCACTAGAGTGCGGGCCTGGCAGCGCGTGGCCTCGCCGCCACGACGACGGGAGGATCGTGTGAACAGACGAACGCCGGGATCCACGTGGGTTCCCGCATGGGAAGGCCCGACCGCGGGCCAGGGGCGCTGACCGACCGTGCCGGGACCAAATCGGCGAGCGGCCGATGACATCCTCCTGCCCATCTACCTCCAGGACGACGAGTGCACCATGCCGGTCGCCGACGGTGAGGTCTTCGGCTTCGGCTTCAAGGCCTTCCTCGACGAGGAGCGGACGGTCGAGCTCGTCGAGAACGATCGGTCGCCGGTGCTGCCCGGGGTCTTCTTGACGCGCGTGGTCGGCGTCTCGTTCCACGACGACGTTCTCCAGCTCCCCCACTTCGGCGCGGGGAGGGCGGTCGAGATCCGACCCGAGCCGGCCAACCCGGTGGACCGCAATCCCCTGGCGGTCGTGGGTGGCGGCCTCCGTGTCGGATTCCTGCCCGCAGCCATCGCCGGCGTGCTGGCCCCCTCGGGCACGAGGGTCGGTCACGGGGTGGTCCTGAAGGAGTGGTCGACGAACGGGGTCCGACAGGACATCTGGGTCCTCGGCTCCATGCACGTCAGGCTGTCCGTGTCCACCGAGGGCCCATCTGCCGCTGACTAGTTTGTCCGTGGTGAAAGCCGCCGCTCCCACGACTCGCCGTCACGGCGCGGGCATCCCCCGATGAGCATCGCCGAGGGGATCGGCCTCCTCATCGGGATCGTGGTGATCGCCACTGTCGCCGACCGGCTGCGGATCGCCTACCCGATCCTCCTGGTCGTCGCCGGCATCGGTGTCGCCCTCATTCCGGTGCACCACCGGATCGTGCTCGATCCGGACCTTGTCCTGTTGGTGTTCCTGCCCCCGCTGATCTACGACGCGTCGCTCGACACCTCGGCCAGGGAGCTGCGCACCCACCGCCGGCCGATCCTGCTGTTGGCGGTGGGGCTGGTGCTGGCCACGATGGCGACGGTGGCCGTGGTCATCCACGCGCTGGTCCCCGACATGGGCTGGGCGGTGGCGTTCGCCCTCGGTGCCATTGTGTCGCCACCCGACTCCGTGGCCGCCACCCAGATCGCCGGCAAGCTCGGACTACCCCGTCGGCTCGTCACCATCCTCGGTGGTGAGGGACTGATGAACGACGCCACCGCGCTCACCGCGTACCAGCTGGCGATCGCCGCCGTGGGGTCGGCGTTCACCGTGGCCGACGTGTTCGGGAGGTTCCTCTTCGCGGTGGTCGTCGGCGTGGGTATCGGCCTCGCCGTGGGATTCTTCGGGAGTCGGATGCTCCGGTTCACCGAGACACCGGTGATCGAGAACACCATGTTGTTGATCCTCCCCTTCGCCGCGTACCTCCCGGCCGACAAGGTCGGTGCATCGGGCGTCCTGGCGGTGGTGGCCACCGGGCTCTACTTCGGTCGTTACGGATCGGGTTCGCTCACGGCCGCCGCCCGACTGCAGCAACGGGAGATCTGGGACCTCATCGTCTTCCTGTTGACCGGGATGTCGTTCCTCCTGGTCGGCCTCGAGCTCCGGCCGATCCTCGACAGCCTGGTCAACCGCGAGTCCGGCTCGTTGGCGGTCGAGGCGCTGGCTGTCGTCGGCACGGTCATCGTGGTGCGCATCGTGTGGATCTTCGGGGCGACCGCGCTCCCGGGCGGGCGCCAACTGTTCGGTACGGACAGGGATCCGTCCCGCTCGTGGCGCGAGACCACGGTGATCAGCTGGGCGGGGATGCGAGGCGCGGTGAGTCTGGCCGCGGCGCTGGCGCTTCCCCAGAGCTTCCCGCAACGGGACCTGCTGGTGTTCCTGGCCTTTGCCGTCATCGTGGCCACGCTGGTCGGCCAGGGACTCTCCCTGCCGCCACTCATCCGCCGGTTCGGGCTGGTGACGCCGGACGAGCAGGACATGGTGCTGGTGGCCGAGACGCGGCGCCGGCTCACGGTGACCGCGCTGTCGCGCATCGACGACCTCGCCCGCACCGACCGGTTCCCCGACCACGTGATGGACCGCATCCGGGTCGGCTACGAGTCCCAGCTGGCTCGCATCGACCGCAGACTCGAGGCGATGGGCTCCGGCAACGGCGGGAGGGATGACCCCTCGGATGGGGCCGACCCCGCCGGCTCCGTCGGCGAGCTCGACGCGGAACTCGAGCTCCGCAGACTG
>CAZNLF010000132.1:0-8373 GCA_964573595.1 uncultured Acidimicrobiaceae bacterium
AGGGGCGGTCGTCGTTCAAGACCTGGCTGTTCCGCATCCTCGTCAACCGGGCCCGTTCGGCCGGAGTGCGCGAGCCGCGGACCTCGGAGCTCACCGACGACCAGCCGGCCGTCGACCCGTCCCGCTTCAACGCCCAGGGCGCCTGGGCGGAACCGCTCACACCGTGGGAGTCCGACAGCGACGATCGGTTGGTGGCCGCCACCTGGTCGAAGACCCTGGGCGACGCGCTCAGGGTGCTTCCCCCGCGCCAGAGGGAGATCGTGGTGCTGCGCGACGTGGAGGGGATGGCCAGCGGGGACGTGTGCGACGTCCTGGGCATCACCGAGGGCAACCAACGGGTCCTGCTGCACCGCGGACGCAGCCGGCTCCGGACGCTGCTCGAAGCCGATCTCGTGGCGAGGGGGCGGTGATGAAGCTCCTCGGACGCCGGGAGGACCTGGTGTGCCGCCAGGTGGTGGAGCTGGTGACCGACTACCTCGAGGGCGCCCTGTCCCGCTCGGACCGGCGTCGGTTCGAGGCCCACCTCCGCGCGTGCCCGAACTGCACCAACTACCTGGCCCAGATACGCGAGACCATCGAGGCGACCGGATCGCTCGAGCCCGAGGACCTGTCGCCCGAGGCGCGCCGGGAGTTCACCGACCTCTTCCACCGGTGGCGAGCGGAGGACGGGTAGGCCGCGGTTGGGCCTCGGCCATCGGCACGTTCGACCACGGCGATCACCGTCGGCCATCGGCGCCAGTTCCACGATCGCTGATCAACCGCAGCCGACGTCAGCTGGTCAGCGGTCGACTCCGAGGATGAGCCCGCTGGTCGGCACCCCGGTGCCGGCGGTGACCAGCGCATGGGTCACGTCGGACACCTGGTTGACCGAGGTGCCGCGCACCTGGCGCACCCCCTCGGCGATCCCGTTCATGCCGTGCAGGTACGCCTCGCCGAGCTGGCCGCCGTGGGTGTTGATGGGCAGGCCTCCCCCGAGCTCGATGTTGCCGTCCCGCACGAAGTCCTTGGCCTCCCCCTTGCCGCAGAAGCCGAGCTCCTCGAGCTGGTAGAGGACGTAGGGGGTGAAGTGGTCGTAGAGGACAGCCGTCTGGATGTCCTCGGGCGCGAGGCCCGAGGTCCGCCACAGCTGCCTCGCCACCGATGCCATCTCGCCGAGCCCGCACAGGTCGTCGTAGTAGTAGGAGGTCATCATCTCCTGGCCGGGTCCGGAGCCCTGGGCCGCGGCCTCGATGACCGCCGGCGTGCCCGCCAGGTCCCGCGCCCGTTCGAGCGACGTGACCACCAGGGCCTGCCCGCCGTCGGTCTCCTGGCAGCAGTCCAGGAGATGGAGCGGCTCGACGATCCACCGGGACGCCTGGTGCTCCTCGAGGGTGATCGGCTTCTCGTAGAACCATGCCTTCGGATTGGTGGCCGCGTGCTTGCGGTCGGCGACGGCCACGCGACCCAGGTCCTCGGAGGTGGCGCCGGTCACGCGCAGATAGCGCTGGGCCGCCATGGCCACCCACTGGGCCGGAGTGAGGAGCCCGACCGGTGCGTACCAGGCGAAGTTGGCCGTCTCGGCGTTCGGTGCCGGCGCCCGGTCCTGTACGCCGGTCCCGAACCGGTTGCCCGAACGCTCGTTGAACGCCCGGTAGCAGACCACCACGTCGGCCACCCCGGCCTCCACCGCCATGGCCGCCTGCTGGATGGTGGCGCACCCCGCTCCCCCGCCGTAGTGGATGCGGCTGAAGAAGGTGAGCTCGCCGATCCCCAGGCTGCGGGCGATCTCGATCTCCGGATTGGTGTCCGAGCTGAACGTCACCATGCCGTCCACCTCGGACGGCTCGATGCCGGCGTCGCGCAGCGCCAGGTCCACGGCCTCGGCGGCCAGGCGGAGCTCGCTCCGGCCGGACTCCTTGGAGAACTCGGTGGCGCCGATGCCGACGATGGCCGTGTTACCGGTGAACGAGTGTGACTCGCCGCTCATTGGATCGACCCCCCGCCGGCGGGGAGGAGCACCCGCACCGTGCCGGTGACGTGGTCTCCCCGGCTGTTGGCGCCGACCAGGGTCACCACCACCGCGCCGCGTCCGTCGGGACCGGCCTCCTCGTCCTTGGCGGTCACCGACCCGGTGAGGGTCATGGTGTCGTCCGGGTAGTTGGGGGCGCCGAGCCGGATGTTGACGTCGGTGAGGACGGCGGCGGGCCCCGACCAGTCGGTCACGTAGCGCCCGACTATCCCGTTGGTGGACAGGATATTCATGAAGATGTCCTTCGAGCCCCGTTGTTCGGCCAGCACCGCGTCGTGGTGGACGTCCTGGTAGTCACGTGAGGCGATGGCCGTCGACACGATCAGGGTGCGGGTCAGGGGGACGAGGACCTCGGGGAGGGCGTCACCGACGGACACCTCCTCGAACCGGAGGGTGCGCAGCGGTGCACGCGTCGTCCCGGAGTCAGTCGTCATGCCGACACCGGCCGACCGGCCCGCAACTCGCCGACCAGCTGGCCACCGAGCCGGGCGAGCTGCCCGCTCGGGGGGCCGAGCAGCAGCTCGATCTGCTTGCCCCACAGGAAGTAGCGGTGGATCGGGTAGGAGATGTCCGCACCCATGCCCCCGTGCAGGTGCTGCGTGGCGAAGACGGCCCGCTGACCCGCCTCGGCCGCGAACCACGACGCCACGCTGACCGCCAGGTCGGCGTCCAACCCGTTGTCGAGCCGCCACGCCGCCTGCCACATGGTCACGCGGATCGCTTCGGTGTCGATGGCCGCGTCCGCGGCCCGGAGCATCGTCCCCTGGAACGTGGCGAGGGGACGGCCGAACTGCTCGCGGCCGTTCAGGTAGGTGGCGGTCTGCGAGACGGCCGCCTCGGCCACCCCGACCTGCAGGGCACACAGGCCGGTCCAGGCCCGGTTGAGCATCCAGCCCACGATCTCCCGGCCACGCCCCTCATCCCCGCCGCCCAGGAGCTCGTCGGCGGAGACCACGACGCGGTCGAGGTGGAGGTGGGGATGGACCTCACGGTTCGTCGTCACCGCGCGCTCCATCGTCACACCCGTGGCGGCGGGGTCGACGACAGCGACGACGACACCGCCGTCGAGGGAGGCGGGGACGAGGACCCGATCGGCAACGTGGGCGTACGGGACGGCGAACGCCGTGCCCGACAGCACGATGCCCTCGGCACTGCGCTCGCCGGTGATCGAGGGCCTCCCCTCGCCACCCACCGCGAGGTCACCGGCCACGTCGGCCAGGGCGGCACTGAGCACGGTCTCCCCCCGGGCCACGCCGGGCAGGATCCCTTGTTTGAGGGCGTCGGCGCCGAACTCGGCGATGGGGAGCGACCCGAGGACGAGGGTGGCCCACAGCGGCACCGGTGCCACCACCTTGCCCTGCTCCTCGAGGACCAGGGCCAGCTCCACCATGCCGTAGCCGGCACCTCCGAACGCCGCGGGGATGGCCAGTCCGAGCACGTCGGCCCGGGCGAGCTCGGCCCAGAGCTCCCGGTCGAAGCGGTCCTCGGTGGCCTCCACCTCCTGGACCCGGTCGGGCGTGACCAGCCCGGCGACGATGCCCTCGACTGCCTGTCGTACGGCCTGCTGCTCCTCGTTGAGGGTGAAGTCCATCAGCTCTTCCTTGGTTCGGTGGTGGCGGCTGCCACCGGCGCCGGTCGGAAGACCGGCAGGCTCAGGTCCTCGTCGAAGTCCTCGAACGTGGCGACGACCGGCATGCCGATCGAGATCGTCTCCGGCGTGATGTCGGCCACGTTGGCGACCAGTCGGGTCCCCTCTTCCAGCTCGACCAGGGCGACCACCAACGGGTAGTCGAATGCCGGCACCTGCGGATAGTGGTTGACCACGTAGCTGTACACGGTGCCCCGTCCCGAGGCGGTCAGCGCATCCCAGTCGAACGACCGGCACGTCGCGCACGACGGCCGCGGCGGGTGCCGGAGCGCCCCGCAGTTGGTGCAACGCTGGATGAGGAGCTTGTGCTCCTTCGCCCCCTCGAAGAAGAACCGGTTGTCCTGGGTGAGGGCGGGCCGGGGTCGTCGGGGGCGAGTTGCACCTGCCGATGCGGCGCCGGCCGAGCCGGCGGCGGTGGCTGCGGCGGGGACCGCCTTGGGCTTCGGCCGGAACTTGAGGATTCTGAAGAGCATCGTCGCCACGACCTGGCCGTTCTGGTCGGTGTACTCGAGCCTGGTGGTGATGAAGCGGCCCACCCCGAGCCCGGTCGCCTTCTCACCCGACACCGAGTCGATGGTCGACGTGACCTCGAGGCGGTCGCCGAGCACCAGGGGCCGGTCGTAGTGCTGGTCACAGTTGGTCGCCACCACCGAGGTGAAGCCGTGCTCGTCGAGCAGGGCCATGAGCCGGTCGTTCGGCGAGTCGCCGCCGATGTCGCCGCGGGCCCGGGCCTCGTCGCTTTGCTGCGAGGCGCGCAGGCCGCGCATGATCCACGCCTGGAGCATGGTCGGAGGTGCGATGATCCCGTCGAACCCGGCCGCCTTGGCGGCATCGTCGTCCACGTACACCGGGTTGTGGTCGCCCATCGCTTCGACCCAGTGACGGATCATGGGCAGGTTCACCTCGTCCGGCGCCCGGTGCACCGGGCCGGTGGACAGGCCCACGAACGACTGCAGCTGCTCGTCGAGCGATGCGGTGGAGCCCGTCGTGGCCGCGGTGTCCGCGGACGTCACCTGGCCGACCGTTTCATGCCCAGGCCGGCCATGGCCAGGATCTCGCGCTGGATCTCGTTGACCCCACCGCCGAAGGTGTTGATCTGGGCCTGGCGACCGGCACGCTCGAGCTCGCCGTGCAGCACCTCACCCGGTGAGCCGGGGCTCAGGTAGCCGGCGGCTCCCACGATGCCGAGCAGCCGCCGGTAGATCTCGACGGTCGACTCGGTCCCGAACACCTTGACCGACGAGGAATCCGCCGGGCCGAGGGTGCCGTCGGCCACCGCGGAGGTCATCCGCCAATTGAGGAGCTTCTGGGCCTCGAGCAGGGCATAGGTACGTGCCAGGTCCTCTTGGATCCAGCCGACACCGGTCAGCCCCTGGTCAGCGACCCACTGGGCCACCTCGTCCCACAGACGGAAGGCGAGGGCGCTGACGGCGGCCAGCCCCACCCGTTCGTGGTTGAGCTGCCCGGTGATCAGCCTCCATCCCTCGTTCAGCTGACCCACCAAAGCCGAGCGGGGCACCCGGACGTCGTCGTAGTAGGAGGCGGTGGTGGCCACGCCTCCCACCGTCACGATCGGCGTGCACGAGAACCCGGGAGACGACGTCGGCACCATGATGATGGAGATCCCCTTGTGCTTGGGGGCGTCGGGGTCGGTCCGGACGGCCAGCCAGATGTAGTCGGCCTGGTCGGCGCCGCTGGTGAAGACCTTGTTGCCGTTGATCACCCACTCGTCACCGTCGAGCTCGGCACGGGTCCGGAGCGACGCCAGGTCGGTCCCCGCCCCGGGCTCGGTGTAGCCGATCGCACAATTGATCTCCCCACCGAGGATTCCCGAGAGGAAGAACTTCTTCTGCTGCTCGGTGCCGTGTTCGATGATCATCGGTCCGACGGTGTTGAGGGTGACGAAGGGGAACGGCGCCCGGGCCCGCTGTACCTCGTTGAAGAAGATGAACTGGTCACTGGTCGGCCGGCCCTGCCCGCCGTACTCCTTCGGCCAGCCGATACCCAACCAGCCGTCCTGGCCCATCCGGCGGACGATGCTCCGGAAGGTCTTGCCACCCTCGGGCTCGAAGTCCAGTGCGTGACGGACGCCGTCGGTCAACAGTCCGGCGAAGTAGTCCCGCAGCTCGGCCCGGAGAGCCCGCTGCTCAGAAGTCTCCTCGAGGTACATGACGTGTGATCCTCCACTCTGTGACTGCTGATGACTACCCGGACCGAACAGCCGTCGGGCTCCCTGGAACCTGGACGCCCGGCAACCGGGTGACGCACGGTGGCCGGGGACCGCGGGCGGCCCGTGCCACCACCGCTCCCCCACCCCCTGCGCCGCACGTTCTCCAGCGGCATCCTTGCCCAACCGTGGCCGGCATCGCTACCGGTCCCACCCGACATGCCTTGTGGGGGGCAGGTCGAGTCTGCCTATGATAACTGATACACGTTCTAGAAACGTCATCGTTGCCCGGGGCAGGGCCGGGCCCGCCACGGTTCGGCACGCCTCGGCACCGCGGCTCGGCACCGACCAGCAGGCATTGGGGGAGACAGCATGGAAGCAACCGACATCGACCTGTGTGATCCAGGCAATTTCGTGGATTCGGTGCCGCACGAGTGGTTCGCGTACCTCCGGCGGGAGATGCCGGTGCAGTGGCATCCGGACCCCGAGGGGTTCGCCGACGGCTTCTGGTCGGTCACCCGCTACGACGACGCCGTCACCGTCAACCGTGACTACGAGCACTTCTCCTCCCACCGGTCGGCCACGCTCTTCCACGACTTCGACGAGGAGGTGCTCGGGCAGCAGCGCATGATGATGCTGAACATGGACCCCCCGATGCACACCCGCTACCGGCGTCTGGTCAACAAGGGGTTCACGCCGCGCATGATCCGCGACCTCGAGGCCAAGGTGGTGGCGTCCACCGATTCGATCCTCGACGCCGTCTGCGAACAGGGCTCCGCCGACTTCGTCGAGCAGATCTCGGCCGAGCTGCCCCTGCAGGTGATCGCCGATCTGATGGGTGTCCCCCAGGAGGACCGCCATCTGGTCTTCGACTGGTCCAACCGGATGATCGGGTCGGACGACCCCGAGTACCAGGTGGCGGCCGAGGCCGGCGTGCAGGCCTCCATGGAGCTCTTCGCCTACGCCGACGAACTGTGCGAGAAGAAGCGGCTCGATCCCCACCAGGATCTCTTCAGCGTCCTCACCCAGGCGGAGATCGACGGCGACCAGCTCACCCAGCTCGAGCTCGACCTCTTCTTCCTCCTGCTGGCGGTGGCCGGGAACGAGACCACCCGCAACCTCATCTCCGGGGCCATGGTGGCCTTCTTCGACAATCCCGACCAGTGGGAGCGGCTCCGGGACGATCGGTCGCTCCTGCCGTCGGCGATCGAGGAGATGCTCCGTTACGTCTCGCCGGTCATGCACTTCCGTCGCCAGGCCAGTGCCGACGTGGTGATCGGCGACCAGAAGGTCAGCGAGGGAGACAAGGTGCTGTTCTGGCACATCTCGGCCAACCGGGACGAGTCGGTCTTCGCCGATCCCAACCGGTTCGACATCGGCCGCACCCCCAACAACCACATGGCCTTCGGCGGCGGAGGCCCCCACTTCTGCCTGGGGGCGAACCTGGCCCGCATGGAGATCCGCGTGATGTTCGACCGTCTGCTCGACCGGATGCCCGACATCCGGCTCGACGGCAACGTGCAGCGGCTCCGTTCCAACTTCATCAACGGCGTGAAGCACATCCCGGTTGCGTTCGCACCGTCGGCGCCAATCGGTCGCTGACCGACCGATGCGCTTCCACCAGGCGGTCACCTTCCTGCCCATCGACGAGACGATGCACCTCGCCACCGCGGCCGACAAGCTGGGCTACTCGGGCATCTACCTCTCCGACCATCTCTTCAACCCCCGCGAGCTCGCCTCGCGCTACACCTACTCGAAGGCACCGGACGGGTCGCCGTTCTGGGAGAAGGAGACGGCCTGGCCCGATCCGATGTGCCTGATCTCGGCGCTCGCCGCGACCACCACCAACCTGCGCTTCACCACCGGCGTCTACATCGCCCCCGTCCGCGACCTCATCACCGTCGCCAAGTCGGTGGGCACGGCCGCGGTCCTCTCCCACAACCGGGTCACGCTCGGCGTCGGGGTGGGCTGGTGTGAGGAGGAGTACACCCAGACGGGTCAGGATTTCCGGACCCGGGGCAAGCGGCTGAACGAGATGATCCCGGCACTGCGGGCCCTCTGGAAGGGAGGGTGGGTCGAATACCACGGCGAGTACTACGACGTCCCCGCCTGTCAGATGAACCCCTCCCCCACGGAGCCGGTGCCGTTCGTGGGTGGCGGTGACTCGGAGGCTGCCGTGGTCCGGGCCACCACCCTGTGCGACGGCTGGGTCAACACCGGTGCCGCCCCACCCGAGCAGGCCTTCGCCCAGGTGGCCCGCATCAAGGACGCCCTCAAACGGGCCGGGCGGGAGAACGACCCCTTCTCCGTCTACGTGGCGGTGCGGGCGTATCCGGACCTCGACCTCTACCGCCGCCTCGAGGACGCCGGCGTGACCGACCTGCTGTGCGCACCGTGGATGGCGGTCAAGGCCAAGGACGGGGACACCCCCGAATCGGTCCGTCAGGCCCGGCTCGACGTCAGCGAGCAGTTCGCCGAGCACTTCATCGCCGCCATGGACTGATCGTGGGCACGACGCCCGACTCGCCCAGGTCGGTCCGGCCCGTCCCG
>CAZNLF010000133.1:0-8301 GCA_964573595.1 uncultured Acidimicrobiaceae bacterium
GCCTGCGGTTAGAAGAGGGCCCTGGCCGCCTTGGAGTCGGGTTTTCCGGCTGCCGTGAGGGGGATCGTCTCCACGACGAGCAGCTGGCGGGGGACCTTGTAGCCGGCGATGTGGATACGGCAGTGGCCCTGGAGGTCCTCGAGGGTGGGCGTGGCGGCGTCCCTCCTCGGACGGACCACCACCGCGACCCGCTCACCGAACCGCTCGTCGGGCAGCCCCACCACGATGGCGTCGAACACGTCGGGGTGGGACTTGACGGCGGCCTCGACCTCCTCGGGGAAGATCTTCTCGCCCCCCGAGTTGATGGATGCCGACCCGCGGCCGTGCACGACGATCGTGCCGTCGGGCTCGACCGACGCCAGATCGCCCGGCACCGACCAGCGCACGCCGTGGGCGTCGACCGGGAACGTCGCCGCGGTCTTGGCCTCGTCCTTGTAGTAGCCGATGGGGATCCTGCCGGTCCGGGCCAGCCGGCCGATCCTCCCGCCGCCGGGCTCGAGGGGAACCAGGTCCTCGTCGAGCACGGAGGTGTCCTCGGACATGACGAAGCGGGGCCCGGCCGCCCCGGCCGCCACGGCACCCTGGGCCCCGCTCTCGCTGGAGCCGAACCGGTCCATCACCACGACGTCGGGGAGCAACTGGCTCAGTTCGTCCTTGACCGTCGAGGACAGCATGGCGCCCCCCGAGCCGACGATCACCAGCGTCGAGGTGTCGTAGGTCCCGGGCTCGGCCGAGGCCAGGGCGTCGGCCAGGGGGCGGGCCATGGCATCACCCACCAACCCGATGGACACGACCCCCTCCGCTCCGATCAGCCGCCACAGAGCGTCGGGGTCGTAGCGATGGTCGGTGTAGAGCACCGCCGTGCCGCCCATCATGAACGCGTTCCACATCACCCACTGGGCGTTGCCGTGCATGAGGGGTGCCACCACCAGCATGACCACCCGCCCGGCCTCGTTCGTGTTGATGCGACCGGCCAGCTCCTCCGCCTGGCGGATCGGCTCGGCCCCCCAGCCGCCCCCGCCCATGGCGGCGAAGAAGATGTCCTCCTGCCTCCACAGCACACCCTTGGGCATCCCGGTGGTCCCCCCGGTGTACAGCACATAGAGGTCGTCCGGCGAACGCGGCCCGAAGCCCCGCTCGGGTGATGCCTCGGCCAGCGCCGCCTCGTAGGCCAGGGCTTCGTGACGCACCCACTCGAGGCCGACCACCGCTGGCTCGGTGCCGTCCTCGACCACCACCAGCTGCAGCGGCCTCTCCGAGTTCGGCCCGTCGGTCGAGTCGGCGACCAGGGGTGACAGCGCCCGTTCGAAGACGAGGACCTCGAGATCGGCATTGTCGATCACGTAGCGGAGCTCGGAGGCGATATAGCGATAGTTGAGGTTGACGGGGACGACCCGGGCCTTGTAACAACCGATCATGGCCTCGGCCCACTCGGCCCGGTTGTAGGAGAGGATGCCGATGTGGGCGCCCGGGTCGATGCCGCTGTCCTCGAGGTGGTGGGCGAAGCGGTTGGCGCGCTCGTCGAGCTGTCGATAGGTGAGGCGCGCCGGGCCCGCCACCAGCGCGAGACGGTCGGGCACCGTGTCCACGACCACCTCGAACAGATCGGCCAGGTTGAACTGCCTCGGACTCATCGCGCCTCCTCCTCCCGTCTCGCTCGGTCACCGGCCGATGCCGGTCGGGGACCGGTCCCTGCCCGTGTCGGGTGTACGCCGGCCGCGTCCACCCCTAGCATGCTGCAGTCGGTCCGACACTCTGTAGCACGTCCCACCGCCGCGGGGAGTGCCGTGGACGACCATGAGCGCTGGGAGGATCGATTTCGTGAGCGAGGGAACCGGCAACCGGGGTGGCATCGCGGGCCTGGCGGCGTTGGTGACCGGAGGGGGAAGCGGCATCGGGCTGGGCTCGGCCGTCCGGCTGGTCAGGGACGGGGCCCACGTGACGATTTGCGGCCGCACCGAGGAGCGCCTCCGTGCCGCGGTGGACGTGCTGGAGGCGGCGGCTTCCGAGGAGACGGAGGCGGCTCGGAGAGGGACCGCCGCCTACGTCGTCGCCGACGTGACCGTGGAGGAAGAGCTGGCGGCAGCGGTCTCGGCCGCCGCCGCCGAACGGGGACGGTTGGACATCCTGTTCGCCAACGCCGGGGGAGCGATGCACATGGGGCCGATCGCCGGCGCCGACGCCGACCAGGTGCGGGCCACGGTCGACCTCAACCTGATCGGCACCTTCCTCTGCATCAAGCACGGCGCCCCGGTCATGGCGGCGGGCGTGGGCGAGGGCGTCGACGGGGACGGGGCACCCGGCGGCTCGATCATCGGCATGTCGTCGGGAGCCGGGGCCTTCCCCCACCGGTACCTCTGGGCCTACGGCTCGGCCAAGGCCGGCATCGACACCCTCTGCCAGTATGCGGCCGAGGAGCTGGGCCGGAGCGGCGTACGGGTGAACTCGATCCAGCCGGGGATCGTGGACGACGAGTTGATGGCGCCGATCACCGCCGGAGGCCCGCTCCTCGACGACTATCTGGCCGAGATGCCGATCAGCCGACTGGGAACCGTCGAGGACATCGCCGCCGCCGTCCGGTTCCTGGCGGGCCCGGAGTCGGGGTGGATCACCGGGGTGAGCCTGGCGGTCGACGGCGGCCACCACCTCCGCCGTGGGGCCAATTACGGCCTCCTGCTGGGGGAGTAGGCGGCGAAACACGGAGTCCGGCCGGGGTCGGTTCGCCACGGTCGGTCAGCCTCCAGTGGGCAGTAGGGTTGGCGCGGTGGGCGTCTCCGAATCGTCCGAGCCCGTCGCCGGACCGGCAATTTCGGGTAGCAACAATACGCGACTCACTGGGTCCGAGGCCGTCAAACTTCACATCACCCTCGTCGTCGGCCTCTCGCTGTGCGTCGCGGCCTTCATCTTCGAGGTCAAGCGGGCCCTGGGCGGTAACGAATTGAGCTGGGCCTACGTGTTCGAGTGGCCCCTCTTCGCCGTGTTCGCCGTGTACATGTGGTGGACCACACTCCACCAGAACCGGGGACGCAGACGAGCCGCTGCGCGACCCAAGACGGTGGCCCCTGAACACGTGGAGATGCTCAAGGCGTGGCAGGAGCAACAGCGCCGGTTGGCGGCGGCCGACCGCGAGCCGCCCTCGGCCGATCCCGGCACATAGTCCACGTCGCAGCCCTGGATTGTCAGCCGCTGCTGACGACAGTTGTCCCGCGACCACGATCTACACTCGGCGCCGGGGCCCCCACGGGTCCGAATCGCGTCCAGGTCCAGCAGTGCGTTGTGCCTGAGGAAGTGTGGAGCTCGTATGACCGGGACCATGACGGGGATGGGGGGCGGACTCCAGACCGACAACTCGACCGTTGCATCGGCGTTCCGTTCTGCCCTGGACCATCAGTTGCTGATCGTCGTCCTGCTCCTGGTAGGGCTGGTCCTGGCCTGGAACGTTGTCCGGACCATCAGCTATCGGCGAGCGGTGACGAACGGAACACTCAACTGGCCGGTCGCAGACCCACACCCCTATCCAGAGCCCGTAGCCCGTCACATGCTCCGGATCACCTTCGGGGTCCTCTGGGTGTTCGACGGGGTGCTCCAGCTCCAGGGCTCGATGCCGGTGGGCCTGCCTGGCTCGGTGATCACTCCGGCGGCCAACTCTTCCCCTGGCTGGGTGCAGCACCTGGTCAACGTGGGCGCCACCATCTGGTCCGATCATCCGGTGTCGGCGGCGGCGGCCACCGTCTGGATCCAGGTGGGGATCGGGCTCTTCCTACTGGCGGCGCCACGCGGCTACTGGTCGAGGGCCGCCGGTGCGGTGAGCGCAGGTTGGGGCCTCGTGGTCTGGGTCTTCGGTGAGGCATTCGGGGGGATCTTCGGACATGGCAGCAGTTTGTTGTTCGGCTCACCCGGCGCCGTCCTCTTCTACGCGGTGGCCGGCGTGCTCATCGCACTTCCCGAATCGTCCTGGGAGTCGGCGCGATTGGGCAAGGCCGTGCTCAGGGCATCGGGAGTCTTCTTCGTCGGGATGGGCGTCCTCCAGGCCTGGCCCGGTCGCGGCTTCTGGTCCGGCCAGGCTCATCCCACCGTGGCGCCCGGAACGCTGACGGCGATGGTCGATCAGATGGCCCACGTCGGCCAGCCGGCCTTCACCGCATCGTGGGTCCGGGCTTTTGCCTCCTTCGATGCTGCCCACGGATGGGCGGTGAACCTGGCCGTTGTGGTGCTCCTGATCGGCATCGGCGCTTGTTTCATGAGCAGCGATCCCCGGTACCTCAGACTCGGAGTGGGCGTCGCGGCCGTGTTCTGCGCTGCGACGTGGATCTTCGTCCAGGACTTCGGTTTCCTCGGTGGCCTCGGCACCGATCCCAATTCGATGATCCCACTGGCGGCGGTGTTCGTCGGGGGCTATCTGGCGGTCGTGCGCCTGCCGGTGCGGTCGACGGTCGGATCGCCGACATCCGATGCCGCCGACACGACGCCCGTGGGCCCGACCACGGCAGCAGGCGACCGTCCGAGGGGCTACCTGGAACGCCTCTCTCCGACCTACCTGGTGCGAACGCTGGCCGCGGTGGCCGCCGTCGGGATCGTGATCGTCGGGGCCGCCCCCATGGCGGTGGCTGCGGTCAATCCGAATGCCGACCCGATCCTGACCGAGGCCACGGACGGTTCACCGAACGTCGTCAATGTGCCCGCTGCACCGTTCACGCTCACCGATCAGCAGGGCCGGCAGGTCTCGCTGGCATCCCTGGCCGGTCATACCGTGGTCCTCACCTTCCTCGACCCGGTGTGCACCTCGGACTGCCCTCTCATCGCCCAGGAGCTCCGGACCACCGATCAGATGCTGGGGGCCCAGGCCTCGAAGGTCGACCTGGTGGCCGTGGTCAACAACCCCCTGTACGACACGGTGGCGATGACCAACGCATTCGACCGACAGGAGGGGCTCCAGGACCTCCCCAACTGGAGCTACCTCACGGGGTCGCTCACTCAGCTGCGCCAGGTCTGGAACGACTATGGGGTGCAGACCCAGGTCACGCCGGCCGGCGCCATGATCGCCCACAGCGACATCGTCTACGTGATCGACGCGAAGGGCCGAACCCGAGAGATCCTCGACTCCGATCCGGGTGCCGGTACCAGCGCCAGCGAGTCCTCGTTCTCGAGCCTCCTGGCCAGCCAGCTGCAACATATCGCTCAATCGTGACGCATCGTTCGATCCCCTGGCCCGGGCATCGGCGCGCCATCGCACCTGTCCGGGTGGGCAAGGTGCTCGTTGCCGTCGCCCTCACGGCGATCCTGGCCTCCTGCACCTCGGCGAAGCCGGCGACGCCGCCGATCGCCGACGCTCCACCGACCGCACCCCTGGTCAGTGCGTATGCCGGACCGACCGCAACCTGGGCTGTGGTCGCCATGGGACACCTCGACGATCCCCTGAACACCTTCTGGCAGTTGCTCGCGTTGCCTCTCGGGTCTGCGACGTGGTCGCTCGCCACCCCTCCGGGCGTGGCTTCCAATGGAGGACTTGTCACAGCGGTCGATCCGTCGGGCACGGTGACCGCAGGTTTCGAGCCGTCGCTCGACCTCCGCTTCTCCCCCCTGGCCCAGTCCAAGAACGCGGGCGGTTCCTGGGTGCCCGGAGTACTGCCCGGGGGGCTGGATCTGGCGCCGGATGCACTGGCCTCCTCGGGGACCGGCCGATACCTCGCCCTCCTCCGGAACCGTCAGGACGAGGTGGTGGCCAACGGGGGGGACCTGGCCACGTGGACGACGGTTGTGACGCTGTCCACCCTCTCGGCCGATCGTGCCCTCTCGAGGTGCGGCATCGAGTCGCTGGCCGCGGTCACCATCGCCGCCGACGGAAGCGATGAGGTGGGAGGGTCGTGTTCGACCGGGAACGAGATCGGAATTCTTGCGTCCGACGCCGGGGCCTGGAAGCCGGTGGGGCCCTCGCTGACCGGTAATCCGGTCGGACCGACCCAGGTGCTCCGCCTCGTGGCCACGCCGGCAGGCACCGCCGCGCTGGTGAGCGTGGGCCGGGGCGGCTCCCGGCGACTGCTCGCGCTGTGGAGCGGGAGCGGCCTCGGCAACTGGTCGGTGTCCGCCCCGCTTCCCTTGCCCCGGGGGAGCATCGTGTCGACGGCCACCGGCCCGGACGGCAGCCTGGTGGTGAACACCGCGACGGCCTCCGGTCGGCTCTCGGCCTGGTCGATCGGCCCGACCACCGGCACGACGCACTCCGCCTGGCAGCAGTTGGCCACCCCTCCGGCCGGCACCTCGGCGGTGGTGGTCACCCCGTCGGGCCAGTTCGACGCGTTCATCGTCCACCAGTCCACTCTGGATGTCGACACCCTGGTCAGCGCCGGGTGGCAGCATACCCAGACCCTCGAGGTGGCGATCCAGTACGGATCGTCGGGGTGAGAATTCCCGGTCGCGCTACGGTGGGCGGGACCTGAGGCCGGGATGCCTCCAGACCGGGACGCCTCCAGAGGAGCCGACCGTGCACTACATCACCCAGAACTGGTCGTTCGACCCCTTCCTGATCGTGGTGGCGGTACTGGTGTGCGCCAACGAGGTCGGGCTGGCCCGGCTCCGCCACCGTTCGACCCGCGTCAGGACGCGTCGTCGTCGGCTCCATTCGGTTGCCTTCTACGCCGGCCTGGGTGTGCTGCTCGTGGCCATCGACTCGCCCGTCGACTACTGGGCCGGCGACTACTTCTTCGTGCACATGATCGAGCACCTGCTCATCGCCTTCTATGCGCCCATCCTCATCGTGCTGGGCGCGCCGTGGATCCCGCTGCTCTTCGCCCTGCCGGTCGGCGCCCGCCGGAAGGTGGGCCGGTTCGTGATGCTCGGAGCCTGGTCCTCTGTGCTCCGGCCGATCGGGCGGGTGGTGGCCGGCCCTTGGTTCGCTCTGGTCTCGTTCAACGTTGTCATGGTCGTCTGGCACTTCCCCGCGATGTTCGATCTGGCCGAGGAGAACCAGACCGTGCACATCTGGCTCATGCACGGGAGCTTCTTCGTCACCGGCGTCCTCTTCTGGCTACAGATCATCCCCTCGCACCCATTCCGCCTGAAGGCCAGTCCCGTTTGGCAGGCGGGGGCCATCATCAGCACCAATATCGTCATGTTCGTGCTGGCCATGGCGCTGAGTATCTTCAGCGCCACCAGCTGGTATTCGGTCTACGCACACGTGCCCGGGGTGAGCCTCTCCCCGTTCGCGGACCAGCAGATCGGGGCAGCCATCCTCTGGGTGTGTGGCGATTTCTGGGCGGTGCCCGCCCTGGTGGTCATCATCAAGCGCGCCATCGATCAGGAGGGCTCCCTCTCCGGCGTTCTCGAGCGGCTCGCCCACCGGACACCGGAGCCGAGCGTGCGGACCAGTCCTCTGGCCCGCACGAATGCGACCGACAACCCCTGAGGTCCGCCTCGCGGCGACCGATGGCCCCAGTACCGGTCCTCCCGAGTTCGGCTGTCGTCGGGCAACCTTTTCCAGAGCGTTTGCGCAAGTCCGAAGAGATACTTGACCTTGTGGTCCTCCCGGCATACTGTCGCCATCAAATCTCCAGGTTGCTCGCAACAAACATTCTGGACAGAAGTTGGAACGGCAGGCCCGCCCGGGCCTCGTCGCTCCTCTACGTGATGGGGAGCACCGGATGTCATTTGGGGGAAGGCTTTCAGTGGTTCTGGGGCTCTTCATCGTGGCGGCCGGATTTGCTGTCTGGGCCGTGGTCGGGTTCATGCTCCCGACGTCGCCGACCGTCGACTTCACCTCGGCCCAGCCCGCCGGGAGCGCCGTGAACCTGACCGTGCAAACGGTGGGCAGCATCGGGAACGGCTACGGGGACCACCCGACCTGGGTCTCCTACCTGGTGAAGAACCCGCAGGGCCAGTGGATCCATGCGACCATCTGGAAGGTACCGGCCCATACCCGGATCAACCTGACGGTCCAGCAATTCGACAGCGGCAGTCCGCTGCGCAACCAGCAGTGGGGGAGGGTGCAGGGGACGACCGGCAACGTGATGCTGCTCAACGGGAAGCTGATCCGCGTCTACAACTCGAACACGGGTAACGGCGTAGGTCACACGTTCGCCATTCCCACCCTCGGGATCAACGTCCCCCTCGTGGGCGTCTCGCCCAACGCCAACAATGTCTGCAGCCAGGCTCCGTGTTCAGCACCCAGCTCAGCGGTCAACATCATCAAGGCGTCGTTCGTCACCCCGGGACCCGGTAACTACGCCTGGCAGTGCTTCGTGCCCTGCGGGCTGGGCTTTCTCTACGGAAACGGGGGACCGATGAGCACGGTCGGCTACATGGGCG
>CAZNLF010000134.1:0-8291 GCA_964573595.1 uncultured Acidimicrobiaceae bacterium
GGGCGGCACCCGTCGATCTCGCCTGGCGGCACGCGGCCCCGACCGCTCGGGGCGACCCCAGCGGCCGGCCCGGCCCGGCCCAAGGCCAGGCCCACCGCCCGGGCCGGATCCGGCCGGTCCGGCGCGTCCGGGCCCCTCGCGGCCCTCGCCCACATGGGGACGGCGTCGTCGATCCTGGTCCTGGTGGGCGTGCTCTGCGTGTTCGGACTGATCATGGTGGGGTCCGCCTCGCCGCTGGTCTCGATGCAGCTGTACGGGTCCCCGTGGTCGATCTTCGTGCGCCAGGCCCTGTACATGGGGATGGGCGCGTGCGCGCTGCTCCTGTTCGCCAGGGTGGACTACCGCAAGTGGCGCAAGATCCGCGGTCCACTGGTGGTGGTCTCCATGGGCCTGCTGGTCGTGGTGCTCGTGCCGCACCTGGGCGTCAGTGCCGGGGGCTCGTCCCGGTGGATCGGGTTCGGGATGGTCCAGCTGCAGCCCTCCGAGCTGATGAAGCTGGCCATGGCGGTCTTCGCCGCCGACCTGCTGACCCGCCGCTCCCACCCGTCGACGGACCCGAAGCTGGTCATCGTGCCGGTCCTGGTGGTGCTGGGCGTCTCGGGCATCCTCATCCTGAAGCAGCCCGACATGGGGACCGCCCTGGTCCTCAGCTGCATCGCCTTCGGCATCCTGTTCATCGGTGGCGTGCCGATGCGACCGATCGTGAAGATCATCGGCACCTTCGCCGGGCTGGCGATCATCGTCGGCCTGGCCGACCCGTACCGGCGCGATCGGATCCTCTCGTTCCTCAGCCCCGGGGCCAGCCGCTCGGGCACCGGGTACCAGGTGTGGCAGTCCCTGATCGGCCTCGGCTCCGGGCACCTGTTCGGGCTGGGCCTCGGCGGCGGCCGCGAAAAGTGGGGAACGCTGCCCAACGCCCACACGGACTTCATCTTCTCGGTGGTGGGGGAGGAGCTGGGCCTGGTGGGCGCGGTGATCCTCCTCGGTCTGTTCTTCGCCCTGGCCTGGTTCGGCCTGCGGGCGGCCACCCGGGCCCCGGACCGATTCGGGAGCCTGTTGGCCGTGGGCATCACCACCTGGGTGACCAGCCAGGCGGTGATCAACATCGGCGCCGTCATCGGCGTGCTGCCGGTCACCGGCATCCCGCTGCCGTTCATCTCCTTCGGGGGGTCGTCGCTGATCATCACCATGGCCGCCGTCGGCATCCTGCTCAACATCGCCGCCCACGAGCGGTCGTCACCCTCGGGTGCCGGCATCCGCCTGCGACCGATCAAGCGGTGAGCGGGGAGAGGTTCGCCCTGGTCGCAGGCGGAGGGACCGCCGGTCACCTCCAGCCGGCGCTGGCCATCGCCGAGGCGTTGGTGGAGGACGGCCACGCCCGGGAATCGATCGAGTTCGTGGGGTCCACCCACGGCCAGGACCGAGCCGCCCTCGGGGGCCGGGGATTCCCCTTCACCCTGCTGCCCGGCCGGGGGATAGTCAGGAGCCTGGCCCCTCGCGCCGTCGAGGCCAACCTCGCCTCGCTCGGTGGCCTCCTCGTCGCCTGCGCCCGCGGCTTCGGCGTGGTGATCCGGGCACGCCCCCGCGTGGTGGTGTCGGTCGGGGGCTACGCCAGCCTGCCCGCGTCCCTCGCCGCCGTGGTGCTCGGGGTCCCCCTGGTCCTGGTCAACGTCGACGCCGTCCCCGGGGCGGCGAACCGGCTCTTCGGGCGGTTCGCCCGGGCCTCGGCGGTCGGCTGGGCGGGGAATCCGCTGCCCCGCGCCGTCGTGACCGGCACCCCGGTACGAGCGGAGATCACCGCCGTCACCCACGGCGGGCCGCAGCGCCGGGCGGCGCGCCGAATGCTCGGGATGCCGCCGGACCGCCCGACCGTCGCCGTGTTCGGGGGCTCGCTCGGTGCCCGGCATCTCAACCAGGTGGTCGACGACCTGGTCGACCGGTGGAAGGACCGGGACGACCGGTCGATCTATCACATCGTCGGCCGGAGGGACTGGGACGGGTACGCCGACCCCGGACCCCCCTCGACGGCGCCCGGGCCCGGGGCCGGGCCCGCCCCCACGGACGGGTCCGGGCTCCACCTCACCCGCGTCCCCTACGAGGACCGCATGGCCGTGGTGTACACGGCGGCCGACATCGCGGTGTGCCGGGCGGGGGCGATGACCGTGGCCGAGCTGGCCGTCGCCGGCGTGCCCTCGGTCCTCGTGCCGCTGCCGGGAGCGCCCGGGGACCACCAGACGGCGAACGCCCGGGTACTGGAGGGGGCGGGGGCCGCGGTGGTGATGGCGGACGAGTTCATGGATGCCGACCGGCTGGCCAAGGTGCTGGACGGGCTGCTCGGCGACCCCGACCGCCTCGGCTCCATGGCCAGGGCCGCCGCCTCGATGGGCCGGAGCGATGCCGCGGCCGCCGGGGCCCGGGTCGTCGAGGCCAATGCCCGGACCGCAGCCCGGGGGCGACGGTGAGCGAGGTCCCGCGGGTGGGCCTGCTGGGCGGGCCGGGCGACCGGCAAACGATCCACGTGGTGGGCATCGGTGGTGCGGGGATGAGCGCCATCGCCACGGCCCTGCACGCCATGGGGCACACCGTGACGGGCAGTGACCTGAAGGCCTCGGCGATCACCGAGCGGCTCGCCGGCGGGGACATCCACGTCGAGATCGGCCACCGGACCGAGAACGTGGGGGGTGCCGAGCTGGTGACCGTGTCCTCCGCCATCGCCGACTCGAATCCGGAGATCGTCGAGGCCCGGCGCCGGGGCATCCCCGTCCTGGCGAGGTCCGAGGCCCTGGCCGCCATCGCCTCGCTCCGGCGGTGCATCGCCGTCGCCGGGACCCATGGGAAGACGACGACGGCATCCATGCTGTCGCTGCTGCTGGTCGAGGCCGGGGTCCGCCCGTCGTTCCTGATCGGTGGCGACCTCAACGAGATCGGCACCAATGCGGTGTGGGACGAGGGTGAGTGGCTGGTCGTCGAGGCCGACGAGAGCGACGGCACCTTTCTCGCACTGGTCCCCGACATAGCCGTCGTCACCAATGTCGAGGCCGATCACCTCGACCACTACGGGACCTTCGCCGCCGTCCGGTCGGCATTCGACCAGTTCGTCGCCAGTGCCCGCCACCGTGTGGTCGGCGGGGACGATCCGGTGGCGGCCGAGATCGGCCGGGCGACCGGTGCCGACGTGGTGGGAACGGGCCCGGACAGCACCCACCGCATCGTCGACCTGACGCTGGCCCGCAGCTCGGTCTCCTTCGGCCTGGTGGGCCCGGGCGGGAGTGAGCTCGGTCGTCTGGTCGTCCCGATCCCGGGCGTCCACAACGCCAGGAACGCCGCGGTGGCCGCGGTGGCCGGCCTGGCCGCCGGCGTGCCGTTCGAGGCGGCGGAGCGTGCCCTGGCCCGGTTCGCCGGGGTGGCACGGCGGTTCGAGTTCCGGGGCACGGTGAACGGCGTGACCTTCGTCGACGACTACGCCCACCTGCCGAGCGAGGTGCGTGCCGCCCTGGCGGCGGCCCGCAACGGCGAGTGGCGCCGGGTGGTGGCCGTGTTCCAACCCCACCGCTACACGCGTACCGCCGAGCTGGGTGAGGAGTTCGGAGCCGCCTTCGGGGACGCCGACCTGACGATCGTCACCGACGTCTACGGTGCCGGCGAGGCCCCCGTGCCCGGGGTGTCCGGGCAGACCGTGGCGGACGCCGTCCACCGGTCGTTCCCCGACATGCCCGTCATCTACGTGGCCGGCCGTGCCGACCTCCGCAGGACGGTCGCCGAGATCCTCGAGGACGGCGATCTGTGCTGCACCCTGGGAGCCGGCGACCTCACGTCGCTGCCCGACGAGCTGATGACCGACCCGGGGTGGTGAGGGAGTCGGTGGCCACCCGCTCGGACGCCCTGTCCTCGCTGCGCCGCGCCCTCGGGCCGCTCGCCCGGACCGACCAGCCGCTCGGTGCCCTGACCACCTACCGGGTCGGCGGGCCGGCCACCCTGTTCTGCGAGCCCGCCGGCGAACAGCAGCTGGTGGCGGTGGCACGGGCCGCCGCCGGCACGGATGTCCCCGTGCTCGTCATCGGCCGGGGCTCCAACCTGCTGGTCGCCGACCGGGGTTTCGCCGGCCTGGTGATCGCCCTCCGGGGGGGCTTCGAGACGCTGGCGATCGACGGGGAGGAGGTGAGGGCCGGCGCCGCCCTCAGCCTGCCGGTCCTGGCCCGCCGCACGGTGGCCGCCGGTCTCCACGGCCTCGAGTGGGCCGTCGGCGTCCCCGGGTCGGTGGGCGGCGCCATCCGGATGAACGCCGGTGGCCACGGCTCGGACACGGCGACCACGCTGGTCGGCTTCCGCTGGGTGGACCTGGCCACCGCCTCGGTGCACGAGTCCGGTCCCGAGCGTCTCGGGTTCGGCTACCGGCACACGGACCTCGCCCCCACCGAGGTGGTGGTGGGCGGCCACCCCCACCTGGTGCCCGGCGACGTCGACGAGGGGAAGGCGGCCATCGAGGAGATCGTCCGGTGGCGGCGGGCCAACCAACCGGGGGGGAGCAACGCCGGCTCGGTGTTCACCAACCCGCCCGACGACTCGGCCGGCCGCCTGATCGAGGCCTGTGGGCTGAAGGGCTACCGCATCGGGACGGCCCAGGTCTCGCCCAAGCACGCCAACTTCATCCAGGCCGACCCCGACGGCTCCGCCGACGACGTGCGACGCCTGCTCGACCACGTGCGGGACACGGTGGCCGCGTCCACCGGCGTGGTGCTCCGGACCGAGCTGCGGCTGGTCGGCTTCGACGACGCCGGAGGCGTGGCGTCGTGACTCCGGCCACCGGCACGATGGTGGACGACCCGCCGTCCATCGACCCCCGGATCCGCCAGCGCCGGTTGGCCATCCGACGGAACGAGGGTCGCCGCCGGCTCCGCTGGATCGTGGGGCTGGTCCTGGTGGTCGTCCTCGTGGTCGGCGGGTGGGTCCTGCTCCACACCGGCCTGTTCAGCGCCGACGCCATCGCCGTCACGGGGGTGCACCCCCAGACCACGGACGCCGCCATCGTCGACGCTGCCGGGCTCGGGGACCACCCGCCCCTGGTCAGCGTCGACCCGGGTGCGGCGGCCGGCCGGGTCGAGTCCCTGCCCTTCGTGGCCACCGCCCGGGTCGAGCGCCACTGGCCCGACGGGGTGACGGTCTCGGTGACCGAGCGGGTCCCGACCGCGACCATGGCCGGCCCGGGCACCTCCTGGTCCGTCCTCGACGGGTCCGGCCGGACCCTCGAGGTCGTGCCCACCCGGCCTCCCGGGCTGCTCGAGCTGACGGAGGACACGCCGACGGGCGCGCTGGTCCCGGCACCGGTGGGTGGGACGCTGAGGGACGTCGACGCCGCCGGACTGACGGTGGTCCGTACGCTGCCGAAGGCCTTCTCGGCCCAGGTGGTCTCGGTGACGGCGGCACCCGACGGCACGGTCGGCCTGGTGCTCAACTCGGGCATCCACGTGCTGCTCGGGACGGGCACCGAGCTCACCGCCAAGTACGAGGACGTCGCGGCGATCATCGCCCATGCGTCGCTCAGGGGCGTGACGACCATCGACGTCTCGGTGCCAGGGTCGCCGGCGGTGGGCTGACGACGACGGTGGGCTGATGGGACGGGTGCGGCGGCCGATCCGGGCCGCCGGGGCCCCACCGGGCGGCCGTCACGGGGGCGACCGTGCTTGACCAGGTACTCCGCTGACCGTATCGTGGTCGGCAACTCGCCGGTTGGAACGGTTTCAACCTTTGGTCGAGGGTAAGGGATTACATGACCGTTCCGGCGCAGAACAACTATTTCGCCGTCATCAAAGTTGTGGGTGTGGGCGGCGGCGGGGTCAATGCCGTCAACCGCATGATCGAGGCGGGTCTGCGCGGTGTCGAGTTCATCGCCACCAACACGGACGCCCAGGCGCTGCTCATGAGCGACGCCGATCTCAAGCTGGACATCGGACGTCAGCTGACCCGGGGCCTCGGCGCCGGCAGCGATCCCGAGGTCGGCCGGCTGGCGGCCGAGGAGCACCGCTCGGAGATCGAAGAGGCGCTGAAGGGCGCCGACATGGTCTTCATCACCGCCGGCAAGGGCGGCGGGACCGGAACCGGGGCTGCACCGGTCGTGGCGGAGATCGCCAAGTCGCTCGGGGCTCTCACCATCGGGGTGGTGACCCGCCCCTTCACCTTCGAGGGCCGCCGGCGCTCGGTCCAGGCCGAGCAGGGCATCCAGAACCTGAAGGAGAAGGTCGACACCCTCATCATCATCCCGAACGACCGGCTGCTCACCGTGTCCAACGAGAAGACGTCGATGGTCAATGCCTTCAAGATGGCCGACGAGGTCCTCATGCAGGGCGTGCTGGGCATCACCAGCCTGATCACCGTGCCGGGTCTGATCAACACCGACTTCGCCGACGTCAAGATGATCATGAGCAACGCCGGCACCGCCATCATGGGGATCGGGTCCGCCACCGGCGAGGGCCGATCGGTCAACGCCGCCCGGGCCGCCATCACCAGCCCGCTCCTCGAGGCGTCGATCGAGGGCGCCCGTGGGATCCTCCTCAACATCGCCGGTGGTCCCGACCTCGGACTGTTCGAGGTCAACGAGGCGGCGGAGATCATCCACGGCGTGGCCCACCCCGACGCCAACATCATCTTCGGCAGCGTGATCGACGAGGCCATGGGCGAGGAGGTGCGGGTGACGGTCATCGCCGCCGGCTTCGAGCGGTGGGAGGCCCAGGCCCGCGGCGGGGGCGCGCCGCACACCGAGGCGGGGGCACGTGAGGAGAACCGCAGCCGGGTCCTCGGCACCGAGTCCGCCCACGAGGACATCTTCGCCGCGCCGAGCGACGACGAGCTCGACATCGGTGACGACGATTTCGACGTGCCCTCGTTCCTGCGCTGAAACGACCCGTCCGAACCGTCCCGATCGTCGGGACCATCACCGCCGCCTGGAGCGACGCGTCTTCGGGTGACCTCCGTCCCGTCGGCGGATCGGCGCGGCCGTCGGAGGCGCTGGGGCGGTGGGCCGGCCGGGTGACCGGGGGCGGCGTGGGGGAGGTCCACTGGCTCGAGCAGATCCACGGGGCGTCCGTGGTGACGGTCGGGCGACCGACGGTCGGGCGGGAGGTGGGCTCCGACGCCGGAGAGCGGGATCTCCCGGTGGTGCGGTCCGGCCGGGGTGACGGACTGGTCTCGGCGGACCTCTCGATCGCCCTGGCCGTGCTGACCGCCGACTGTGCCTCGATCGCCCTCGGGAGCAGCGAAGGCGTGTTCGGGGCCGTGCACGCCGGGTGGCGCGGCCTGTCGGCGGGCGTGGTGAGCCGGGCGGTGGCCCGCATGAGGGAGCTCGGGGCCGGCGACGTGGTCGGCGCACTCGGACCGTGCATCCACGCCGAGTGCTACGAGTTCTCCGAACCCGATCTGGACGTGGTGTGCGCCGCGGTCGGCGAGGCGGCACGGGGACGGACGGCGGACGGGCACCCGGCGCTCGACATGCCGGCGGCCGTGTCGTCGGTCCTGGCCGACAGCGGGGTCCGGGAGACGGTGGGCACCGATGACTGCACCGCCTGTGCCCGGGGATACTTCTCGCACCGCGGTCGGGGCGACACCGGCCGCCAGGCCCTGGTCGTCTGGTCGGCCGGCCTCGCCCCGGCCCGGACGGCCCCGGGCGACCGGTGACACGGCGTGTAGTGACAGAGCGACCGATGACGCAGCGACCGGTGACGCAGCGACCGGTGACGCAGCGACCGGTGACGCAGCGACCGGTGACACGGCGACCGGTGACACGGTGACGGCACCGCCCGGTCGGTTCGACCCGACGGGGTTCGACCGGCGGGTGGAGGAGGCCCGCTCCCGGATCGATGGCGCCGGTGGCGGCAGGCCCGTCCGGATCGTGGCGGTGACGAAGGGATTCGGGGCCGAGGCGGTGGCCGCGGCCCTGGCCGCCGGCCTGGTCGACCTCGGCGAGAACTACGCTGACGAGCTGGTGGCCAAGGCCCATGACCTCGTTGCCCTCCGGCCCGCCGGCCGGCCCGGTGACGGCGGGGTAGCCGGCGACACCGGCCCGGTCTGGCACTACCTCGGGGCCGTGCAACGGAACAAGGTGGCACGGCTGGCGCCCATGGTCTCGTGGTGGGAGGGGCTGCGCCGCATCGAGGAGGGCCGGGCGATCGCCCGTCGCCGGCCCGGATCGACCGTCCTGGTGCAGGTCGACGTGGCGGGGATCCCCGGCAGGGGTGGCTGTGCGCCGGAGGAGGTGGAGTCCCTGGTCGAGGCCCTGCGATTGGAGGACCTCGAGGTCG
>CAZNLF010000135.1:0-1187 GCA_964573595.1 uncultured Acidimicrobiaceae bacterium
CGGTGACGGCGCCCCGGCGGCCGCCGACTCGAGGACGGCCACGACCACGAGGCGCCTCGCCGCGGTGTACCGAGGCGTGCAGGTGGTCAGGGTCAGCTCGGCCACGGGCGAGGGGGCCAGCACGGACACGTCGTTCGGTGCCACCACCTCGGAGCGTTCCACCCGGTACCAAAACGTGCCCTGGACGGTGACCGCGGTCATCTGGTCACCCGCCACCAGTTCGTTGAGGTCGTAGAACGGCCGGCCGTGGGTGGTCCGGTGCCCGGCGACGGCGGCGTTCCCGGACTGGCCGGGGAGCGCCGTCCCCGGGTAGTGGCCGGGGCCGACCGCCAGCTGGGCGGTCCCGACCCCCTCCACCACGACCTGGTCGAGGCCGATCTTGGGAATGGTGAGCGTCGCCACCGGTCGGCCCTGGGCCGGCGCCGCCGTCGCGGGCGCCGCCCTCACTGCTGCACCATGCCCGGTTCCGGACCTTGCCGCGTCGCGACGTTGGGCGGCCAGCGACCGGTCGAACTGGGCCCGCAGGGCGCTTTGCTGTTGGGACTGGATGATCCCCGTGCCCCACAGTTGGTAGGCGACGAAGGCGACGATCAGTCCGGCCAGGACGAGCAGCGCCCGGCCGATCGCACCGAGAGACGGCATGCGCCGCCCGACGCCCACCGGGTCAGAGCGGCTGATCGTCGTCCGGCACGGTTGACGACAGCCGCCTGGCCCGCCGGGCCCGGTCGACTCCGATCAACGCCAGACCGAGGAGGGCGAGGGCCAGGGCGATGCCGAGCGGGAGACGGACGTCGGTGCCCGTCGAGGCCAGCTGCGGCTGGGGTGCCGTGGCCGACGCCGCCGTGGACCCCGCGCCCGAGGCGGTCGTGGTGGTGACCGGTGCGAACGCGGTAAAGCCGTTGGTGAAGGCGCAGGTGACATGGGGGTCGCTGGCGGTGAGTGTGACCAGGACGTCCGACGAGGTCGGATCGGCCGAGGCTCCGTTGCAGGTGATCGACACCGGGGACCAGGTCCCGAGCGCGGTGTCCTCCGGGCCCTCCTCGACGACGGAGTACTGCCCGGGGGCGAGCGGGTCGAGCGGGTCGCCGGCGGCCTGGGTGGCCGTGACGGCCACACCCGACTGGGTGGTGGTGGCGTTGAGCACGGTGTCGGCCGCGAACGGGACAGGTTCCGCGAGCGGCTCGCCG
>CAZNLF010000135.1:1197-8276 GCA_964573595.1 uncultured Acidimicrobiaceae bacterium
GGGGGCCCGCCCGGCCGGGGCGGGTGGGGGCGGGGGGGTTCGGGCCCCCCCCCTCCCGCCCGCCCCCCCCCACGCCGCCGCTGGTCGTCTTGGTGATGGTCAGACTGCCGTCCGGCGTGAAGAGGTTGGTGTAGGTGCACTCCAGTGACTCGCTGGTGACGGCCGTGACGGTGAACGACTCCGTCGTCGGGTCCGCACCCGGGGTCCCCGGCGCCCCGTCGCAGTTGAACCCGGCGAACGACCACGTCCCGCCGTCCCCTGCGGCGTTGGCCGCGGACAGGTCCTCGGTGAACTGGTAGGTCCCCACGGCCAGGGCGGGGGCGAACGCCGCCCCGGACGGCAGCGTCGCCGCCACCGGCGCGCCCTCCTCGGCGGTGGACGGGACCACCACATCCGTCAAAGGAAGGGACGGTTCCGACACCGTGAAGTCGAAGGGCCCCCCCGTCCCGCCCGTGGTCTGTTTCAACAGGCTGAGCGTGCCCAGGACCGGTCGGGCGTCGGTGTAGGTGCAGACCACCGTGTCACCGCTCCCGAGCGTCACCGTGGCGGCGGGGTCGGTGGTCGAGGGTGCGGGGAACGTGCTCGTCGGGGGCCCGGTACAGCTCAGGGACGTGAAGGTGAACGCCGGGTCGGCCACCTCGGTGAAGTTCCACGGCACCCCGGACGAGCGGATGAACGAGACCGAACCGGTGGCCGCCCCGGTCACCGGGATCTCGAAGTTGCCGCCGGGGTTGTAGGAGATGTTGCCCTGGAAGTGGAACACGTTCGTCTCGGGCTCGGGCGCCGCCAGCCGCTTCTGTACGACGATGGTCCCCGAGGCCGGCACCTTGTCGACCGCGTAGTAGTAGCAGAACACGTTGGTCGAGCCGGAGGGGAAGCCGACCCACTCGACGTTGTCACCGTTGAGGTTGTCGACGGAGCACCGCAGGGCCCCGAAGGCGTAGCGGCCCCCGAACGACGAGGTGACAAGCGGATCCGAGGGCGTGCCTCCCTGTACCCACAGGTTGTGGTTCAGGGCGGCGCTCACCTGGGCCTGGGTCAGGGTCACCGTGGTGGCCGCGGCAATGGACTGACCGGTCGGGCGACCCTGCGGATCGAGGAGGGGCACCGACGGCTGCACGGTGATCGGGGTGCCCGGGTTGGAGACGGTCGACAGGTTGGAGGTCTTTCCGGCGATCCCGCTCCCGAAGGTGAACTTCCATCCGTTGAGCGGCGTGCAGTCGGGTTGGTTGGGCGTCTCGATCGAGGGCGAGATCGGCTGGCCCGACGAGTAGACGCTGTTCTTACCGAGGTCTTGCAGGCTCTCCTGGATGTTGTTGCGGGCCAGGTTGGCCATGATGTCGGTGTAGCTGGGGCACTCACGGGCGACGAAGGTCACCAGGTAGGGGTCCGTGGTGGCCGCAGCCGCCGTTCCCGTCGACGTCGAGGCGAACAGCGAGGCGGCGACCAGGGGGGCGGCCAGCACCAGGGCCACCGCCACCCTCGTGAGTCCCGCGCCCCTCCTCGCTCCTGTCACCTGGCGATCCTCCCATAGCGGGCCTTCCGCCCCGGTGATGGGGGCAGGCCCCGGTCCATGAGGGGGGTGCGCACGGCGAGGGGCCTAGGCCAGGTCCATCCTCCGACGCACCTCGGCGACCAGCTCTCCGACGGGGACGCGGCGCTGCTCGGTCGTGTCGCGGTCGCGCACGGTCACCGCCCGGTCATCCAGCGAGTCGAAGTCGACGGTCACGCACCACGGGGTGCCCACCTCGTCCTGTCGACGGTAGCGCTTGCCGATGGACTGGGTGACGTCGTAGTCGCACATGAAGTGCGGCTGGAGCGAGGCCAGCACCTCGCGGGCCAGCGGCTCGAGGGTCTCCTTCTTCGACAGCGGGAGCACCGCGACCTGGTAGGGGGCGAGGCGGGGGTGCAGCTTCAGGACGGTACGCGCCTCGCCACCGATCTCGTCCTCGTGGTAGGCGGAGAGCAGGAAGGCCATCATCGTCCTGGTGGCCCCGGCGGCCGGCTCGATGACGAAGGGGAAGTAGCGCTCGTTGCCCGCCTGGTCGAAATACTCGAGGCGCTCGCCGGACGCCGCCGAGTGGGCCCGCAGGTCGAAGTCGGTCCGGTTGGCGATCCCTTCGAGCTCGTCCCACCCCCACGGGAAGAGGAACTCCACGTCGGCGGTGGCCGCCGAGTAGTGGGAGAGCTCGTCGGCATCGTGGTGGCGCAGGCGGAGCTGATCGGTCGGGATGCCGAGGTCGGTGTACCAGGAGAACCGCTCGTCCAGCCAGTACTGGAACCAGCGGTCGGCTTCGGACGGCGGGACGAAGTACTCCATCTCCATCTGCTCGAACTCGCGGGTCCGGAAGACGAAGTTCTGCGGCGTGATCTCGTTCCGGAAGGACTTGCCCACCTGCGCGATGCCGAACGGCGGCTTCTTCCGGGTCGTCTGGAGGACGTTGGCAAAGTTGATGAACATGCCCTGTGCCGTCTCCGGCCGCAAGTAGGCGACCGCGCCCTCGTCCTCGAGGGGTCCGGCGTGGGTCTTGAACATCAGGTTGAAGGCACGGGCCGGCGTGAACTCGGTCGAGCCGCAGTTGGGGCAGACACCCTCGATCTTGTCCTCACGCCACCGCTGGTGGCAGTTCCGACAATCGACGAGCGGGTCGGTGAAGTTGGACAGGTGGCCGGATGCCTCCCACACCGCGGGCGGCGAGAGGATGGCGGCGTCGAGACCGACCACGTCGTCGCGTCGTTGGACCATGGCCTCCCACCAGGCGTTCTTCACGTTGCGCAGGAGATTGACGCCCAGGGGGCCGTAGTCGTAGGTGGACCGGAACCCACCGTAGATCTCCGCCGACTGGAAGATGAACCCCCGCCGCTTGCACAGCCCGACCACCTTGTCCATCAGGTCGGAGGGCGCGCCAGGGCCGATGTCGGGGTCAGGCATAGGGAGGAATGGTACCGGCTGGCACCAGGTGATCGGCCCGGTCCGGCCCACCGTCCGGCCGGGTCATGGGGGGCCGGCCAGCCGCGTGGTCACCTGGTTGGCCAGCAGCCGACCGCGGACGGTCAGCACCGCACGTCCGTCCACCCGGTCGACCAGGCCCTCGAGCGCCTCATCGTGCGCCAGCGCGTCGGCGGGGACACCCGCGGGGGTCCGGAGGGCGAGGACGAGGCCCTCGAAGTCCCGCTGCCCGTCGGTGAGCACCTCCTCGCCGGCCACCGCCGGCCGGCCGTGGTCGACCGCGGCGATGTACCGGTCGGGGGTGCGGAGGTTCCACCAGCGCCGCCCGGCCCGGTGCGAGTGGGCGGCCGAGCCGATCCCCCGGTAGTCGCCCTGGTCCCAGTAGAGGTTGTTGTGATGGCACTCGTGACCCGGACGCGCCCAGTTGGAGATCTCCTCCCAGTGGTACCCGGCGGCCGTGAGGAGCCGCTCGGTCGTCTCGTAGCGGCCGGCCTGTTCGTCGTCGTCGGGATGCCGGTCGGGCGCCCCCGCCAGGGGCGTCCCCGGCTCGACCGTGAGGGCGTAGGCGCTGAGGTGGGGCGGCGGTTCCGCCAGGCCGAGCACGTCGTCCACCGTCCGCTCCCAGTCGCCGTCGGTCTCGCCACTTCCGCCCATGATGAGGTCCATGCTCCACGATTCGAACCCGGCTGCGGCCACGGCGGCGGCGGCCTCGAGACCCTCCGCCGTGCCGTGACGGCGCCCGAGCCCGGTGAGCACGTGGGGAACCGTCGACTGCACGCCGAGTGAGATCCGGGTGACGCCACCTCGCCGGTAGTCGGCCAGACGCTCGGCGGTGGCGTCCTCGGGATTGCACTCGACCGTGACCTCGGCGTCCTCGGTGCGGGGGACGGCGTCGAGGATCCGGACCAGCAGATCGGCGGGCAGGCGCGACGGTGTCCCGCCACCGAAGAACACCGACGTGGCCGGAGGGAGTTCCCCGTCGGCCTGTGCCCGATCGAGCTCGGCCACGCACGCGTCCACGTAGCGACCCATCAGATGGTCGCGGTCGGTGTAGGTGGCGAAGGCGCAGTAGTCGCAGCGGAACCGGCAGAACGGGACGTGCACGTAGACGCCGAAGGCGCCGGACGTGCTCACGGCGACGCTCCCGCCAGGCTCAGCTTGGCCTCCTGCCAGCGGTCCAGGGCCTCGACCCGCTCGACGGCGTGGTCGACGATCGGCTCCGGGTAGCCGGGACGTCCGGCGTCGGGGACGTACCGGGCCACATACGAACCGTCCGGGTCGAACCGCTGCGCCTGGAGCGACGGGTTGAACACGCGGTGGAACGGTGCGGCGTCAGTACCGGTGCCGGCCACCCACTGCCAGCCGTGGTTGTTGGACGCGAGGTCGCCGTCCACCAGGAGCTCGAGGAAGAGCCGGGCGCCCCGTCGCCAGTCGATGTGCAGGTCCTTGACCAGGAAGGAGGCCGTGAGCATCCGGATCCGGTTGTGCATCCACCCCTCGTTGCGCAACTGGCGCATGCCGGCGTCGACGAGTGGGAAGCCGGTCTCGCCGGCGGCCCAGGCGTCGAAGCGCCGGTCGGCCGTCGGGCCCGAGTCCCAACGGATGTGATCGCCGACGGCCAGGAGCGGCTTCCACGCCGAGGCCGGGTGGTGCCACAGCACGTCGGCGTAGAACTCCCGCCAGGCGATCTCGGACCGGAAGGCCCCAGCATCCGGTCCATCACCGAGCCGGGACAGGATCTGGCGGGGGTGGATGCACCCGAACCGCAGGTAGGGGGAGAGATTCGACGTCCCCTGCCGGTCCGGTCGGTTCCGGTCGCCGTCGTAGGAGGCGGCCGGCCCGGCCAGGAAGGCGTCAAGGGCGGCGAGGGCGGCGGGCTCCCCCGGCGCCGGCAGCCCGGGCGACGCGGGCTCGGCACCGATCTCGCCGATGGTGGTGTCCGAGTCGGGCTCCGTCCAGCGGACCCCGTCCGGCGCAGCGCTCGGCGGGGACCAACCGTGGTCCGACCAGGCCCTCCGGAACGGGGTGAACACCCGATAGGGCGCGCCGCCCCCGGTGAGAACCCGACCCGGGGCCACCGCGTAGGGGGAGCCGATCAGCGCGAGCGTCCGGCCGTCGTCGGCCAGGGCGCGGCCCACGGCGGCATCGCGGCGCCGGCCGTAGGGGGTGCAGTCCCCGGTGGCGAACACCGTGTCGGCCCCGACCCGTGCAGCGAACTCGCAGACGGTGCGGGGGCTCGGTCCTCGGCACAGGGTCAGCCCACCGTCGATCCTTGCGTCGAGGTCGGCGAGCGACCCGGCCAGGAAGGCCCGACGGTTGGCTCCGGCCCCGTTCAGCAGGCGGCCGTCGGCCACGAAGACCGGTGCCACCCGGCCGCCCCCGCCCGCGGCATCGACCGCGGCGAGGAGCGCCGGGTGGTCGGCTGTGCGCAGGTCACGCCGGAACCAGATAACCGTGGTCCGGCCGGTCGGGGCGGTCAACTCAGGAGACCTGGCCCGAATGGACCGACCGGAGGCGGCGGTCGAGGTGGGCCTCCATGGCCTCGGTGGCCAGGGCGGTCACCTCATCGGTGACCGGTGACCTCGGCTCGGCGAGCACGCCCGACAACCCGCCCCCGAGTGTTCGCCGCAACAACGCCAACCCACCGGGGGTCAGCGATCGGCCGCGACGGCAATTGCGGCACAGCACTCCTCCCTCGACGATGTCGAAGGCCACCAGTTGCTCGCTGTCCTCCTGCCCACACGACACGCAGGTCTCGAGCACCGGCGCCGATCCCTCGAGCCCGAGGACCTTCAAGAAGAAGGCCGGCGCCACCATGGGCGAGTCATGACCGGCCAGGGTCGCGATGGCGCCGACCAACATCTCGTAGAGCCGGGGATTGCCGTGCCGCTCCTGGCCGATCTGGTCGACGACCTCGAGCATCGACATCGCCGAGGACATCCGGTCGAGGTCCTCGCGGACGGCGCGGAACGTGTCGATGACCTCGACCTGGTTGATGGTGTCCAGGTCGCCGCGACCCTGCCAACCGAGCAGCGCGACGTGACTGAGTGGCTCGAGCCGCGAACCGAACTTGGACGTCGTGCGCCGGACGCCCTTGGCGACGGCCCGGACCTTTCCGTGCTCCTCGGTCATCAGGGTGACGATCCGGTCCGCCTCTCCCAAGCGGATGGTGCGAAGCACCATGCCCCGGTCGCGAAAGAGGGTCATCGCGGCGAGCGGGGCTCCCCGGCTATGTGACGCCCGCCCGCAGTGCCCACCCCGCTTGCGCTGCCGGCCCCGTGCGCACTGCCAGTATCGGTCCCGCTGCCGGCCCCGTCCGGGCCACCGGCAGAGGTCGCTCGGTCGGGTCCGACTGGCCGGGCCGAGCCACGGCCGTAGCCGCGGCCGCCCCCGAGCAGGTTGTTGGCGCCGATCAGTCCGAGGACCACCGGTGGGAGGACCACCAGCGGGAGGACCTCGGTGAAACCGGCGACGTCCATGAGGACGACGAATCCGTACATGAGGACGCCGAGCACGACACCGGTCACGATCCAGACGCCACCGGCATCGTCCCGCGGCACTCGGGCGCGCCCGGGCCTTCGGGCGCCGTCCGGTTGGGCGCCGTGCCCGTGGGTGGTGTGGCTGTCGCTTGTCGGATGCCTGCTCACGTGACCCCACCGTAACGGCGTTGACGTCGCTGGAAATCGCGCACCGCCCCGAACAGATGGGTCCGACGGAAGTCCGGCCACAGGACGTCGTCGAAGACCAGCTCGCTGTAGGCCAGCTGCCACAGGAGGAAGTTGGAGATCCGGTGCTCACCGGAGGTGCGGATCACCAGATCGGGATCGGGCTGGTCGGGGAAGTAGAGGCGGGAGCGGATGGCCTTCTCGTTGATCTTGTCGGCAGGGACCCCGTCGGCGACCAGCTGCCGGACGGCGTCGACGATCTCCGCACGACCGCCGTAGTTGAAGGCCATCGTGAGCGTGCAGCGGCGGTTGGCCGAGGTCAGCTCGATCGACTCGTCCATGCGTCGCAGGACCCGCTTCGGCACCCGCCAGTCGCGTCGGCCGGCGAACCGGATGCGGACGCCCTTGTCGTGCAGCTCGTCGCGCCGTCGGAGCAGGAGGCTCTCGTTGAAGCCCATCAGGTA
>CAZNLF010000136.1:0-8191 GCA_964573595.1 uncultured Acidimicrobiaceae bacterium
GCCAGCGGGTGGCCATCGCCCAGGCGATGGCCAAGCGGGCGCCGATCCTCGTGCTGGACGAGGCCACCTCGGCACTCGACTCGGAGTCCGAACATCTCGTGCAAGAGGCGCTCTGGCGCCTCATGGAGCACTCCACCGCGCTGGTGATCGCCCACCGGTTGTCGACCATCGCCCACATGGACAGGATCGTGGTCTTCGACGAGGGGAGGATCGTGGAGGAGGGGAGCCACGGCGAGCTGTTGGCCCACAGGGGTGCCGGCCTGTACGCCAGGCTGTGGCAGCACCAGTCGGGCGGGTTCCTGGTCGAGTGAACCGGACGCCCGGGGGACGATCAGCGCCGCCGGCTTCTGGTGGCCAGGTAGTCGTCGGCGAGGTGCTGGGGGGCGCACGCCAGCCAGGCGTCGATGATCGAGTCCCGCAGCGCGGTCTCGGCCACGACCCGCAGGACGACGAGGACCGCCGCGTAGCCGTCGAAATGGGGGATCGTGAAGAACCCCCGGGCCGAGCTCGACAGGACCGCCTCCTTTTCGGCGAGATCGTCCACGACCAAGGCCACGATGGGGCCATCCGGTGGGGCTTCGTCACCGAATCGCCTGAGGTCGGCCTTGCTGAACGGCCGCTCCCACGCGAACGCCTTGCCACCGACGTACCAGGTGACGTTGCCGTGGCGCTCGCCCTCGGTGACCCCGGGCAGTCCCGATGCCAGGCGTCCCACATCGTCGAGCGTCGCCACGTCTCGAACCATACCGTCCTCCATCCGGGTCGATCCGGGCCGAGCCGACGCCAGTGGCCGGGCGGTGTCCGGCCTCAGGCCGGCCGGAGGGTGATCAGCTCGCGCACGTTGTCGTTGAGGATCAGGCGCCGGTCCCCGTCGCTGAAGTTCTTGAGCTCGACCACGTAGTCCAACGGTTCGGGCAGCGCCTCGATGTGGGGCCAGTCCGAGCCGAAGATCACCCGGTCCGCGCCGATGCACTCCGCCACCTGGTCGACGTCGTCCTCCCAGAACGGGTTGATCCACACGTGCCGCCGGAGCGTCTCGACCGGGTCGTGCTTCCAGAAGCCGGGCATCTTGTTCGACGTCGACCGGAGCTTCTTGATGAGCTCGGGAAGGTACTCGGCCCCGTTCTCAACCGAGGCGACCCGCAGATTGGGGAACCGCTCGAAGTGGTTCTCGAAGATCAGGGTGAGCAGGTAGTCGCGGATGGCCTGCTCGATGGCGAAGGACTTGATCGACGGCTTCCACCCCCCCGAGAAGGTGGCCGCGAAGCCGTCCACGGCATACCCGTTCGACGAGAGGCCGCTGTCCGCCGCATGGACGACGACGGCGATGCCGGCTTCGTTGGCCAGGCCCCAGAAGGGATCGAACATCGGGTCGAAGGGGTTCTTGCGGCCGAGTGCGGTGGTCGGTGCCGCCGGACGCATCACGACGGTGCGGGCACCCTGGTCGAGTGCCCAGGCGAGCTCCTCGGCGGCCCAGTCCGGGTCGGCCAGCGTGATGTAGGCGGCGGCGAAGATCCGGTCCGAGACGTTGAACGTCCAGTCCTCGGCCATCCACCGGTTGAAGGCCCTGAAGAGGAGACACACCGCCTCGGGGTCGTGGGCGAGGGGCTCCTCGTAGATCATCCCGAGGGTGGGGAACAAGAGGCATCCGGCCAGTCCCTGCCCGTCCAGTGCGGCGAGGCGCGCCTCGGGCTGCCGGTACGCAGCCCGGATGGGCTCCCGACGGGAGAGGAACTCCATCGGGTTCCGGTTGTCGGGGTTGCCCCGGAAGTAGTCGTACATGGCCCCGGGGAGGGCGATGGGGTCGAACGTCGGATTGGTCACCGCCCGGTTCACCCGTCCGCCGATCACCGGGTAGCGCCGGCCCCCGATCTCGCACCACTCGATGACCCGCGGGCCGAGCTTCGGGTCGAGGTGGCGGGTGAAGGCGTCGAGCGCCTCGTAGTAGTGGTTGTCGGCATCGAACACCGGATGGTCGAGCTCACCGAGCTCACGCATGGTCACCTCCTGGCGGCAGGCCCGGGCCGGGCGGAGTCCATCCTACGAGCGTCGTCGGCCCGGGTGTCACGGAGTCTGGGCCGGCGGCTTCCCGAGCTTCCAGAACAACAGCGGGGTCGTGCTCAGCGCCTCCGGTGACGAGGTGTAGGCCTCGACCAGCCAGTGGGTACCGTGCGCCGGAGCGCTCGTGTAGCCGGGTGGGACGATGGTGACGGTGGTCGAGGCGCCGGGGCCGAGCACCACCGGCCGGTGGTCGGCCGGGTGCCAGAAGCCGTCGGGGTGCTCACTGCCGATCGTCACCATGAAGTGGGGGGTGACCGTCCCGCCGGTGGTGTTGCGCACCGACAGGGTCACGGCATCGAGGGAGGTCGCCGTCTGGGTGGCGACCACCGACCGGACGGCCATGTCGAGTGGCGGGGCGGCGAACGCGACGACACAGACCACCACGGCCGCCAGGGCGGGCACCACCACGGCGAGGCCGGCCGGGCGCATCGACGGGCGGGGGCCACGGGAGTGCCCCCGGGCCCGGAGCGCCGGCGCCACCGTGAAGGCGGCGACGATGGCTGCCGGATAGAAGTCGAGGAGGTAGCTCGACAGACTGCGGGGCTCCACGAAGAACACCAACGGCAGCGCCAGCATCCACGTCCGCTTGGCCACCGGGTACCACACCACCATGGCCGCCAGGAGGGACACGAACACGAGCAGCCCGGCCACCGTCAGGAGCGGGAAGGAGGCCCCGTGGGCGTATCCGTGGAGGGCCAGGGTGACCAGGCCCTGCCCGTCGCCGACCAGGGGGTGGGTGAGAGGAAGGAGCGTTCCCCGCAGCCAGGCCGACGGCTGCCAGACGATGAACGGGAGGTTGACGGCGACGAACACCCCGAGGACGACGGCCAGGTAGCCGGCCACCGGACCGAGCGGCCTGCGCCCGGACGCCCTGGCCTCCATGAACACGCCGACCAGTAGGAACGGCACGCAGAACCAGGGGGTCTGTTTGATCGAGCACGCGAGGCCGAGCGCGACCGGTCCCATCCAGTTGGCCAGGCCGGCGCGGCGTCCGGTGGCGAACCGGTCCCACCGCCACACGGCCAGCACCAAGAAGGGCAGGAAAGCCGCATCGGTCCCCCCGGACCCGAAGATGGCGGCGAAGACCGGGACCGAGTAGAGCAGCACGGCGAACCACCGGACGGCCGGGGGCATCAGCACGAAGAGGAGCACGCCGGTCAGCACCCAGGCGAACAGGTCGGCCCAGTCGACGATCATGTGCCGGAAGCCCAGCTCCAGGAGTGGCAACTCGAGCAGGAACGAGCCCGCCGGGTAGGAGACCGCGGTGATGTGCCCACCCGAGACCGTGTAGGTCCAGTAGGCCATGGGCGTCTGGAGGAGCCGGTCGGCCGAGGCCAGCGAGGCCGTGTAGGGATTGGTGTCGTGGTACAGGAGACGGGCGGCGACCTGATTGAAGGCCGCGGAGTCGGTGGTGTAGAACTGGCGGAGGTGGATGCCGGAGCCCTGGTTCCCCACGATGGACACCGACGCCGACACCAGTGCCGGCACCGACAGGAGCAGCGACCTCGGGTCCCGGATGACCCAGGTGGCCACCAGCCCGACGACGCCGGCGAGGACCACCGCCGGGGCGACCACCCCGGCCAGCGACCACGACGACCACGACCCCCACAGGTCGAGGCCCCCGACTAGCACGGCCAGCCACACGAGGCTCCACCCGCACCTCTCGACGACGGGGTCGAGCGCTCGTCGGGGTTCGGCCGTCCCCGTGCCCGGTGGATCCCCGACGTCCGGCCCCTCGTCTCTGGTCGGTTCGCCGGGGGTCTGCTCGGGGGCGGTCGACCCGACCGGTCGCTCCGCTTCCGTGCCCGTCGGTCGGGTCGTGGTCATCTCCCCTCCGGTCGTGCTCAGGGGAATACCCGGAACGAGACGACGCTGTAGGCCATGGCGACGACCAGCAGGACCACCGACGAGCAGAGCACGGCGACGTAGGCCCGCCCCTTCAGCCAGGTCCCCACGGCGAGGATGAGGGGGAAGGCCAGCAGGATGAACCGGGGGCGCAGCCCGATGGGAGCGGAGATCAGCCCCATGCCGGCGGCCGCCAATCCGTAGAGCAGGGGTGCCATGGGCATCCGCTGGCGGATGGCGACCACCGCGGCCAGGACGGTGAGCGCGGTGCCGACGTAGAGAATGTCACCCGTCTCGGTGACGGCGATCGGGTCGCGCAGGAAGACCGTGACGATGTGGACCGGGTAGGCGAGTGACGGGTAGCTCTGCCAACCGCCGCGCTCGGTGAGCCGCCATGCGTTGAGGGCGCCCGTATGCATCCACAGCCAGACCTGGTAGGCGACGAAGCCGACCGGCGCGAGGACCGGCGCCGCCAGCGCGCGCCAGTCCCGGTCGCCGGCGACGGCCCGGTAGGCGCACCAGAGACAGCTGACCTCGAAGGCCAGGGCGACCGGGGTGGTCGCCGTGGCCAGCATGCCGAGCACGCCGGCGAGCACCCAGCGGCCCCGCATCAGCGCGATGAGCCCGAAGGCGAGGAACGTGATGGCGAATCCCTCGGAGTACACCAGGCTGAACACGAAGGTCCCGGGGAACACGGCGAACAGGAGCGTCGCCCGGTCTGCGGAGCCCCGGTCCGCGTAGTTTCGGACGAGCAGCCACACCCCGATGACCGCGGTCAGGCCGGTGATTTCGCTGACGATCATCCCCGTGGCCAGCATCGAGAGACCGGTCAGCCCGGACAGCCACCGGATGGCCAGGGGGAACGCGGGGAAGAACGCGATGGTGCTGCGGGCCACGTGTCCCGCGTGGTGGGGGAGTTGGCTCGGCCAACCTCGGGATGCAGCCTTGAGGAACCAGAGGCCGTCCCAGCGGCTGACCTCCCTCGGGATGCTCCGGTGGGTGAGGAGCCCGACGACGGCCAGGGTCACCAGGGTCACCGCCCTCGAGGCGAGGTAGATGACCGTCGGTCGGGCCAGCAGTAGGGTCCGCCGGCGCCACCGGCCGCCGGCGGCACCAGCCTGGTCCGCCAACGGCGCGTCCGCCTCCTTCGGATCGTCCGGCAACAGGGTCGACGAGGTCATCCGGCGCCGGCCCCACCGGTGTGACCGGTCACCACCGTCCGCCAGTGTCCGTGCCGGACCATCCAGGCGACGGCTCCGAGGGTGGCCAGCGCCACCACCAGGTACCCGTCACCGCTGATCTCGGGCACGCCCCCGGCCCCCACGGCGAGCATGGCCAGTGCGGCGACCGCGGCCAACACCTTGGAGCGCTGGGCGGTCGTGGCCGCCAGCAGCACCAGGCCCCACAGCAGGTACCAGGGCCACACCGTCGGGCTGGCGACCACGAAGAGCAACAGAGCGAGGCCGAGCAAGCGGACCACTTCGTGCCGGTGCACGGTCAGGAGCAGCCAGACGCACCCGAGGACCGCGGCCAGGGCGAACACGGTCTGGGTCACGGTGACCACGGACGACTGGAGGGCGGGCACCTGCAACAGGTGCAGCAGGTGGTAGACGAGGTCGCCCACGGCGACCGACGGCGTCGAGCGGATGCGGAGCTCGGTCGGCACGTGCAGGGCGGACGGGCCGAGCCACGAGAACCCGTAGCCACACGCCAGGGTGATCCCCACGAACACCGCCGACGCCACGACGACCGGCGCCACCACCTCCCTCCAGCGGGCGGCGCCCCGACCGGAACGCACATGGTTCACCACGAGGAACACCACGGCGCCGGCGGCCGGCAACTTCACCGTGGCCGCCACCGCGCACACCGCCAGGCCGGCGAGCAGACGTCCCTCCACCGCCAGCGACACCCCGGCCACCAGCAGTCCGACCATGAGGGCGTCGTTGTGGCCCGAGGAGAGGAAGCTGAACAGGGCCAGTGGGCTCAGCACCCCGAGCCACACGGCCACGCCCGCATCGGTACCCAGATGGCGCGCCAGGCGGGGCAGGAAGTACATGGTGAGCACCACCCCGACCAGTTCCAGCGAGCGGAAGACCAGCACACCGGCGATCACCGAGGTTCCCGTCATGACGGCCAGCATGCGGGTGGCGCCGACGAACAGCGGGCCGTAGGGCGAGGAGGTGTGCCGCCACACCTCGGCCACCGACGAAAGCAGGGGGCCGGGGCCGAGGACGGCCGGCCCGACCGAATAGGGGTCGAGTCCACGATGGGCGATGACCCCCTGGGCGATGTAGCTGTAGACGTCGCGGCTGAACAGTGGGGGACCGAGGAGCAGGGGCAGTCCCCACAACCCGAGGAGCAGCCACGACCAGCGGGCCGTGAGCCGGCCGGCGAGCGCGTGTCTCCCGACTCCCAGCCAGGCGACGACCACCAGGGCCATGCCCAGATAGAAGGTGACCATGGCGACGGTGGTGCCTCCGGTCGGCACGGAGAACCACCACGAGGCCGCGTCCGCTCCCGGACGAGGGATGGAGCCGATCCGGGTGCCGGTCAGCACCATCACCAGCGAGCCGACGAGCCCGGCCGTGGCCCACACGGCCAGTGCGGTGTCGGGTCGACCGTGTCGGCGATCGCTGTCGGCTCCGTGCACGGCGGTGGGCGTTCCCACGATTCTCCTCCAAGTCGACCCACCCGTCCGCAGGCCACCGGGCACCGGGCCGCCCCAAACGATAGCCGGGTCGGTCGTCATGCAATCGTCACACGAGTCGCGCCGGGCCCGGTCGGCGCCGGAGCCGCAGCCGGGAGGCGCGGTCCCCGCGGTCGTGATCGGCGACGGTCCTTCCGGGGGGGAGGAGCCGCATCCGGGCTCTTCCCGCCTCCGACGGCCGGCCGGCACCCCTAGGGTCGGCCCATGACAATCTACCGACTGGGCGATCTGGCGCCCTCCATCGATCCTGCGGCCTACGTCCACCCCGAGGCCGTCATCATCGGGGACGTCACCGTCGGAGCCGAGTCCACCGTATGGCCGGGAGCGGTGCTGCGCGGCGACTACGGGACCATCCGCATCGGGTCACGGACCTCGGTGCAGGACGGGACGGTGATCCACGCCGGGCCCGGGTTCCCGACCGTCGTGGGTGACGGCTGCGTCATCGGGCACCTGGCCCACCTGGAGGGGTGCACCCTCGAGGACGACGCCCTGGCCGGCTCGGGATCGGTCGTCCTCCATCATGCCGTCGTGAGGTCCGGTGCCACCGTCGGGGCGAACGCGGTCGTCCCCAACCGGATGGAGGTGCCCTCCGGCGCCCTGGCCATCGGGGTGCCGGTCCAGGTATATCCGGGCCGGTCCAATCTGGAGATGATCCGGATGGCCGCATCGGAGTACGTCGCCAACGGCCGCCGTTACCGCTCCTCCCTCGTTCAGGTCGGATGAGCAGCCACTGCGACGAAGACTCTGCCGCGGGTCGTCGCCCCCCGGTGGGAGGCCGCCGCCGCCGGGCGGGAGGCCCGCGCCCGCGGGCGGGCGCGGGGCGAGGCAGACTCTGACGATGCGAGGAACTGTTACCTGTGAGGGGTCCGACGCCGAGGTCACGTCGGCCGTCGTCAAGGGGAACCTCTCGAAGGGGTCGTTCTTCTGGCTCGACCTCGACGGCGTGGACGACGAGGCCCGCGACCTCCTGCTCAACGTCTTCGTCCTCCACCGCCTGGCGGTGGAGGACGCCCAGCACTTCGGGCAGCGCCCCAAGATCGAGGACTACGACGACTACACGTACCTCGTGGTCCACGGGGCGTCGGCCGACGGGTCGGGGACCGACGAGGTGCACTTCATCCTGAGCGACCACTACGTGATCACCGTCCACCGGGGGCAGTGCCCGGCGCTCGACGAGGTACGGGCGCGACTCTCGCACCGCAAGCCGTCCGACGTCCGCTCGCCGGACATCACGTTGCTGTACCTGGTGATCGACCACCTGGTGGACAGCTTCTTCCCGCTCCTCGACAAGTTCGATTCGCAGATCGACGACCTCGAGGACGCGATACTGGTGAAGCCGACCGACGAGCAGCTCGGCACCCTGTTCGCGATGAAGCGGTCCCTCATCACCGTGCGCAAGGTGGTCACCCCGCAACGGGACATGTTCGCCAGCATCTCGTCAGGGGTGACCGGGCTCCCCGGCCTCGACAACGACGGCCAGCGCTATATGAGGGACATCTACGACCACCTGATCCGCATCAGCGATCTCGTCGACGGCTACCGCGACCTGTTGAGCGGTGTGATGGACACACACCTCTC
>CAZNLF010000137.1:0-8175 GCA_964573595.1 uncultured Acidimicrobiaceae bacterium
CGGCGTGGGCTCGGTGTTCCTCGCCCAGAACGCCTTCCACGCCGGGCCCATCGCCGCCTCCCAGACCTCCCTCGTGCTGGTCGACCCCCTGGCCTCCATGGCCATCGGCATCGGGCTGTTCGGGGACAACCTGCGCACCAGCGGGGTCTACGGCCCCCTGGAGGCCCTGTCCCTCGTGGTCATGTTCACCGGGGCCGTCTTCATCGCCCACTCCCCGCTCATCTCGGGGCTGAAGGGTGACGACCAGCAGTACACCGAGATGCTCTCCCTGCGCTCCCGGTCCAAACGGCTGGTGGACGCCGTCCAGGACCAGATACCCGAGGACGTGTTCAAGAGCCTCCCGCCCGAGGTGATCCAGCACCTGCCCTCGGAATGAGCGGGTGTCCGCGCCGTCCCCCGGCGGGGGGGCGGGCCCGCGGTTTGCCCTGGGCCCGTATTCGCGGAACGCTGTTGGAGGCGGGACGTGCTCGCCGATGGTGCAAGGTCCGGGGGGACGGCAGTGGGGGAAGGGTCGACCGACAGGGGCGGCGGCGCGTCATTTGACCGACGCCTGTTTCTCGGGGGTGCGGTGGCGCTCGGCGCCGGGGCGCTGGCCGCGGCGTGCGGGTCACCGGCCACCATCGCCAAGGCGACGGCCGTCAAGCCCGCCGGCTCGGACCTCGGGGCCATCGAGCACGTCGTCTTCCTCATGCAGGAGAACCGATCGTTCGACCACTACTTCGGGTCGTACCGGGGTGTCCGGGGCTTCGACGACCACGCGCATGACGGCCTGGGTGCGTTCGCCCAACCGTACGCGGCCAACACGACCCGTCATCCCACCGGGCAGCAGTGGCCCTTCCACCTCGACACGTCGACCGGCATCGGCGAGTGCACCTACGACCTCGATCACAGCTGGCTCCCCCAGCACCTGTGCCGCAACGGGGGCTCGATGGACGCGTTCGTCGAGACGCACGCGTCGACGCAGTACGAGGGCCCCGACTACGGGCTGCTCACCATGGGCTACCACACGCGGTCGGACCTCCCCTACCACTACGCGCTGGCCGACGCCTTCACCATCTGCGACGGCTACCACTGCTCGATCATGGGACCCACCCACCCGAACCGGCTGATGGCCATGTCCGGCACCATCGACCCCGAGGGTCGCAACGGCGGGCCCGTCCTCATCACCAACCCGTCGCCCGACGCCCGCTTCAGCGTGGACTGGACGACCGTCCCCGAGCTCCTCGAGGACGCCGGCGTGTCATGGAAGACGTATTCGCCGCCCGGGAGCGCCTACCAGGTGAGCAACCCCGAAGTCATGCTCATCTCCGACGCGATCCTCCCGTACTTCTCCCAGTACTCCGATCCGTCCTCCTCGCTCTACCGGAAGGCGTTCGTCCCGGTCTTCCCCGACGACTTCGCCCACGACGTCCGGAGCGGGTCGCTGCCCAGCGTGTCGTGGATCATCCCGCCGCTCGGGTACGACGAGCACCCACCGGCGCCGCCGAACCTCGGTGCCTGGTTCATCGACCAGGTGCTCCAGTCGCTGGTCTCCAACACCGAGGTGTGGTCGAAGACCGTGCTGTTCGTCATGTACGACGAGAACGACGGGTTCTTCGACCATGTGGCGCCCCCGGTGGCACCGCCGGGCACGGCGGGGGAGTATGTGACGGTCACACCCCTGCCGGAGACGGCCAACGGAGTGGCCGGACCACTCGGGCTGGGGTTCCGTGTGCCGATGCTGGTGGTCTCGCCGTTCAGCCGGGGCGGCTACGTGTCCTCCGAGGTGCTCGACCACACGTCGCAGATGCGGTTCCTCGAGGAGCGGTTCGGCATCCGCGCCGACACCATCTCGGCCTGGAGGCGCAAGACGGTCGGGGACCTCACCTCGACGCTGCAGATGGGCCGGGCGGACACCGCGACTCCGCAGCTACCCTCCACGTCGCGCGACACGACGGCCGAGGTGGCGTCGATGGGCTGCACGACGGCCGACATCGACGAGATCGACATCGACGTGCCCTCGTACCCTCTGGCTCCCCAGCAGGTGATGCCCACCCAGGAGCCGGGTACCGCCCGGCGCGTCCCGGTTCGGGCGGTCTGATCGATCCCTGACCTCCGGCTCCCGATCGGCCCGAGCCGCCTCACACGAGCCGCCTCACACGAGGCGCCGGTCGGTGGCCCACTTGGTGAGCTCGTGCCGGGTGGAGAGCTGCAGCTTCCGCAGCACCGACGAGACGTGGGTCTCGACCGTCTTGGAGGAGATGACCAGGTCGCGGGCCACCTCCTTGTAGGTGTAGCCCCGGGCGATGAGCCGGAGCACCTCCCGCTCTCGAGGTGAGAGCTGGTCCAGTTCCGGGTCGAGGCCCGCCGTCGGCACCGAGCCACCCCCACCGTCGGCGAAGGCGTCGAGGACGAAGCCGGCCAGACGCGGCGAGAAGACGGCATCGCCCGCGCCGACGGTGGCGACGGCCTGGAGCAGCTCCTCCCCCGAGATGGTCTTGGTGATGTACCCGCGCGCCCCGGCGCGGATCACCGCGATCACGTCCTCGGGCGCATCGGAGACCGACAGGGCGAGGAAGCGCACCTCCGGGTGGTGGGGGGCCACGCCCCGGAGGACGGCCTGGCCACCGCCGCCGGGCAGGTGGACGTCGAGCAGGACGACGTCGGGCACCCGTTCGTTGATCAGCTCGATGGCCGCCTCGACCTCGTCCGCCTCGCCGACGACGGCCACGGCGTCGCCGAGCTCGGCCCGGACTCCCGAGCGGAAGACCGCGTGGTCGTCGACCAGGAAGATGCGAAGCCGGTCGTCGCCGCTCACGAGCGGTGCTCCAGCCGGGGCATGGCCAGCTCCACCTCGGCCCCGGCGCCGGGGGAGGACCGGATGACGGCCGAGCCGTCGAGCCGCTGCATCCGGGCGCGGATCGACTGGGCGATGCCCTGGTGGTCGCCGGACACGGCCCCCGGGTCGAAGCCCCGGCCCCGGTCGCGCACGAAGACCATGACCATGTCCGCGTCCACCTCGGCGTACAGGGAGACCTGCGTCGCGCCCGACCACTTGGCGGCGTTGACCGTGGCCTCGCGAGATGCCTCGAGCAGCGCCCGCAGCCGCTCGGTCAGCGCGCAGTCGCCGACCACCACCACCTGGACGGTGATGCCGTGGTCGGCCTCGACCTGACGCTGGATCAGGCCGATGCCCTCGGCCAGGGTGGACGCCTCCTGGCCGATGGTGCCGGGGGGACGGCCCTCGAACAGCCACGATCGCAGCTCGCGCTCCTGGGCACGGGCCAGTCGGACCACGTGGTGGGGATCGTCCGCCGACCGTTGGATGAGCGCGAGCGTCTGGAGCACCGAGTCGTGCACGTGGGCGGCCATCTGCGCCCGCTCCTCGGCCATGGCCCTGGCCTGGCGCTCGGAGATCAGGTCGCGTACCAGGCTGATCCACCAGGGACCGAACACGACCACGATGGAGGCGATGACCAAGAGGGCGCCACCCACCGGACGGAGCGCGGCCCGCGTGGTGTGCCCGAGGATCAGGACGAGCAGCCCACCGATGCCGAGCAGCACCCCGACGGCGACGCGGAGGAGGACCGTGCGACGCGTGTGCCGATCACGGCCGGTGTGGAGCATCGGCATCAGGTCCTGGTTGATCCAGACCCTCTCCTGCTCACTGGCGTTGCGTCGGATCAGGATCGCCCCACCGGCGGCCAGGAAGACCGGCCAGCTGATCGATCCGAGGTAGCCGATGTGCAGCGCGGCCGTGACGATCTGGATCACCACAAGCAGCGGGATGATGGCGATGACCATCCGGATGCCCCGGCGGTCCGTGACCGCCCGTGACAGGATCGAGGTGGACTCGCCCTCCAGGGGCACGAGCAGCCAGGCGAGCGCATAGACGAGGAGCCCCACGCCCGTCCCGAGGGTGAGGAGAACGAAGCCGATCCGGACGAGCGTGACGTCCACACCGGTCGCCGCCGACAGGCCACCGCAGACGCCGGCGAGGACCCGGGCGTCGGGGCTCCGACGGATCGGTCCCCGCAGATGCCAGTGGGGTCGGCCGCCCCGACCACGGCCGTGCCGGGACCAACCGGAGGGTCCGGCCGAGCCCGGAGCTCCCGGACCGCCACCCGGACTCGGCCGCCGGCCACCCGGACTCGGCCCCCGGCCCGCCGGGCCGCCAGGGCCGGGGATGCCGCCGGAGGTCGGAACCCCCGACGCAGCGGTGCTTGCATTGGTGGATTCGGCGATACCCGATGATCGCGCAACCCGGTCGGGGCGGCCATCAGGGATGTCCCTGATGGTCCCCGGGTCTCCTCAGGGTCGGACCAGGGTCATTCCCGATGTCGGCCGGCGGGTCCGACCGTCATGCTGGCCCCATGAACGCTTCCACCCCCGCTACCAGCAGCATTCCCTCCGGACAATCCGACGACCGGCCCGACGACGAGGGGCCCACACGGTCCGATCCGGGGACCCAGCCGTCGACGGCGGTGGACCGGCTCCATCGTTGCCGGGACCGACGGATGGTCGCCGGCGTCGCCGCCGGTCTGGCCGACTACTTCGGTGTCGACGCGACTCTCGTCAGGATCGGGTTCATCGTCCTCGCCCTGTTGGGCGGGCTCGCCGTCCCGCTGTACCTGGCCGGCTGGCTCCTGATCCCCGACGAGGGCGCCGACTACTCGATCGCCGAGGATCTGCTCGTCCCCGTAGACCCCCGCTGAGCCGGGGCTCACCGACCAACCGAGAGGACATTCCATGCGCTACCGACTGGACCCCCCCTACCCGGCATACGGGCACCGTGCCGTGCCGACGCCCGAGCGCGATCTGCGGGCCTCGGACGCCGAGCGGAACGAAGTGGCAGACCGGCTGTCACGGCACTTCGCCGAAGGCCGGCTCGACGAGGCCGAGTTCAAGCTCCGTTTGGACCGCGCCATGGGTGCGGTGACCCGGGGTGACCTCGGCGGGCTCTTCGGGGACCTGCCCCGCCTGGCCGAAGACCCCGAGCCTCGGCCGCCGCGCCGGCGCCGGCATCTGCTCCTGCCCGTCGTCCTCCTCGTGTCGGTGCTGGCCCTGGCGGTAGGGTCGACGGCCTCCCTGATGAGGGTGCCGTGGGTGCTGGTGGTGCTCGCCGGCCTGTTCCTCTGGCACCGGGCCCGGCGGCGTCACGACACCCACCGGGCAGAAGGACAACTCGGCCGTTAGCATCGCCGGGGATTGACCGCGGCCGATCCGACCGCCCGACCCGCGTGGCGACAACCGCCACCGCCAACCGTCCGGTCACCGACCGGAGACCCGAACGTTTGACCACAGGCCGCACGGTCCCAGCACCGGGGCGCCCGGAGCGACCGAGTCCCGCCAGGAGGGCCCTGCATGGCATCCACCGAAGTGACGCAACCCGATCAGGCGGCACGGGCGGTGTCCCCGGCCGCCCGGGCGGTCGACCTGGTCAAGACCTACGGCAGGGGCGACGCGGTGGTGCACGCCATCAACGGGATCACCGTCGAATTCGAACGGGGCCGCTTCACGGCCGTCATGGGCCCGTCCGGATCCGGCAAGTCGACACTGATGCACTGCATGGCCGGGCTGGACACGCCCTCGTCGGGCCGGACATTCGTCGGTGACCAGGAGATCGGCCTGATGGACGATGCCGCCCTGACCCAGATGCGGAGGGACCGGATCGGTTTCGTCTTCCAGTCCTTCAATCTCGTCCCCACGCTGACCACCGGCGAGAACATCACGCTGCCGGCGGACCTGGCGGGAACCAAGGTGGACCGTGAGTGGTTCGACTACCTGGTCGGCCAGCTGGGCATCGGGGACCGGCTCGACCACCGCCCGAACGAGCTGAGCGGTGGCCAGCAGCAGCGTGCCGCGTGTGCCCGCGCCCTCATCGGGCGACCCGACCTGGTATTCGCCGACGAACCCACCGGGAACCTGGACTCCAATGCATCCACCGAGATGCTCGAATTCCTCCGGCGCTCGGTCGACGAGCTCCACCAGTCGATCGTCATGGTCACCCACGACGCCCGCGGGGCGGCCTTCGCCGACCGGGTCGTCTTCCTCGCCGACGGCAAGGTGGTGGGCGGACTGAGCTCACCGACCACCGATTCCATATTGGAGCAGATGAAGGCCCTGGGCGGCTGAGATGTGGAAGGTCACCCTCAAGGGACTGTTGGCGCACAAGCTGCGGCTGGCGCTCACCGCGCTCGCCATCGTCCTCGGCGTCACGTTCATCTCGGGGACACTCGTGCTCACGGACACCCTCCACAACACGTTCGACACGCTGTTCGGCCACATCTACCAGAACGTCGACTTCGAGGTCAGGGGCCAGGCGGCCTTCTCCCCCACCGCGGAGAACGGAGGGGCCGGGCGCAAGGCCGTCCCCGAGTCGATCCTGGGCTCGGTGCGTGCCGTCCCCGGCGTCGCGTATGCCGCCGGGACGGTCAGCGGCTACGCCCAGTTCGTGGCTCCGGACGGGAAGGCCATCAGCACCGGTGGGGCGCCCACGATCGGCACCTCCTACGACCCCAACCGGCAGCTCTCGGCGCTCAACCTGTCAGCGGGGACCGCACCCACCACGCCGGCCGACGTCCTCATGGACCAGGGGACGGCACAGCACTACCACTTCGTCGTGGGGGACCACGTCCGCATGCTCCTTTCCGGCCCACCCCAGATGTTCACCATCACCGGATTCGTCAAGTTCGGCACGGCGGACAACCTGGCGGGAGCCACGCTCGCCGCCTTCGACCTCCCGACCGCGCAGCGCCTGTTCGGCGAGATCGGAAAGTACAACGCCATCGACGTGTTGGCCACAGCGGGGGCGGACAAGGCGTCGGTGCAGCGGGCCATCGCCGCGGCCCTTCCGCCCGGGATCGAGGTCGTCACCGGCCAGACGGTGGCCAACGAGCAGTCGAGCGACATCAACCAGGCCCTGTCGTTCTTCTCGACCGCGCTGCTGGTCTTCGCATTCATCTCCCTGTTCGTCGGGGGCTTCACGATCTTCAACACCTTCTCGATCATCGTCGGCCAGCGGACCCGGGAGCTCGCCCTGCTGAGGATCGTCGGGGCCAGCCGGCGTCAGGTGTTCCGTTCCGTCATCGTGGAGGCGGCCCTGCTCGGGTTGATCGCGTCACTGGTCGGCCTGGGGCTGGGCGTCCTGGCCGCGGTGGGTCTCGAGGCGCTCCTCAAGGGGTTCGGTATCACGCTGCCCACGGGGCCGCTGGTCTTCGAGACGCGCACGGTGGTCGCCGCGCTGGTGGTGGGGGTGGGCGTCACGGTGGTGTCCGCTATCAGCCCGGCCCGCCGTGCCGTCCACATCCCTCCGGTCGCCGCACTGGCCGACTACCGCTCGGACCAGCGCGAGTCGTCCCGCCGCAGGATCATCAGTGGGAGCGTGATCACCGTCCTCGGACTGGTGGGTTTGCTGCTCGGACTGACCAGGCCGGCGATCCAGCTGGTGGGGGTGGGCGCCGTCGCCATCTTCATCGGGATCGGGATGCTGGCGCCCATCGTCGCCCGCCCCATGTCGAGTGTGCTCGGTCGCCCCCTGGCCTCGCTGTTGGGGATATCGGGCAAGCTCGGCCGGGAGAACTCCATGCGCAGCCCCCGCCGGACGGCGCAGACCTCGTCCGCCCTGATGGTCGGACTGGCGCTCGTCTCCACGATCGCCGTGTTCGGGGCCTCGCTCTCCAGATCGGCGACCAGCAGCGTCGACGAGGCGGTCAGCGCGGACTACATCATCACGACGTCCGGATCGGGACCGGGTGGCTTCAGCAATTCGGTGGCGCCGACCGCGGCGAAGGTCCCGGGCGTCACCGCGATCTCCACGGTCTACGGCGGCCAATTCGAAGTCCGCGGCTCGCTGTCCTCCCTCACCGCCGTCTCGTCCGTCCACCTGTCCGAGACGGTCATCCTCCGGATGGTCGACGGTGCGGGCGCCCCGTCATTGGCTGCCGGGGAGCTGCTCATCGACTCGACCACGGCGAACACGAACCACCTGTCGGTCGGCTCGGTGGTCCCGGTCAAATTCGCCGAGACGGGTAGTTCGACGATGAGGGTGGGTGGCGTGTTCAAGCCCAATGCCCTCCTCGGCAGCTACGTGGTCGGCGACAGCTACTTCCTCTCCCATTTCGCCAACCCGCTCCCGGACGCCGTGCTGGTCCGCGCCCCGGCCGGGAGCAACATCGGGGCGGCACTGGACCACGG
>CAZNLF010000138.1:0-8174 GCA_964573595.1 uncultured Acidimicrobiaceae bacterium
GTGGAGGATCCCCCATGGATTGCGCAGGTGGTCGGCGAGCTCCAGCGTGGTGACACGTCCCTCACCGGGCTGGATGCAGAAGAACTCCTCGGGCCCGGGGGCGTCGGGGTCGATCGGCCCCATGGGCAGCGAGAAGGGCCGCTCGAAGCGGAGGTCCATGCCGCCCGGGTCGAGCACGGCGCAGGTCATGATGATGCGGGCCACCGGGGCGCCACCGAGGCCCTCGTCGACGACGTCGAGCGCCGTCACCACCGATGTACGACCCTTCCGCAGCACCTCGCCGTGGAGGAGGAGCGGACCCTCGTGCGCCAGGCGGAACACCGTGGCCATCATGCTGGTGGTGACGATCCACTTGGGGAGGACGGCGATGCCCGAGAGGAAGCCCCCGAGGGAGTCGGCCGTCGTGAGCAGGCCCCCGGTGCGCATGCCGCCAGCCGGACCCCGGAGGTGGGCGTCGACCGGGGTCCGTCCACCGAACGCGGAGGGCAGTCCACTGCCGGGCGGAGGCGGCAGTTCCCAGCGCTCGAGCCGGAAGTACCGGCTCACGTGGTGCCGGGGGTCCGAAGTGTCCGTGTCCGTGTCTGTGTCTGTGTTCGTGTCTGTGTCTATGTCTGTGTTCGTGTCTGTGTCCGTGTCTGTGTTCGCCGGCCCGCCGTCCGGGGCTGCAGTGGCGACGGCGGCCGGGGCGGTACCGCCCTCGGAGGCCGCCGCACCGCCGGCTGCAGTGCCGACGGTGGCCGGGCCCGGGGCCTCACCCATCGACTGTCACCCGGGCACCACCGGCCGGTGGGACGCCGTCGAGCGGAGCCGTACCCACCGTGACCACTGTGGTGAGCCGGTCGTCGGCACCGCGATCGAACAGCTCGACCACCGCGCTGCGGGGCGCCCCACCGTCATCGGTGCCTTCGACGGTGGCCCGGGACTCGATGGGGCCGACACGCCCCAGCGCGAGGTAGGTCACCAGCAGGTCGGTCACGACGACGGGGCCGGCCGCACCGGCGCGGGCCGAGCCCACGGCCGCACCTCCGGCCACGTCGGCCAGGAGCGCCATGACGCCCCCCTGCACCGCCCCGAACGAGTTAGCGGCGTACCCCTGCGTGGGCATGGTGACCCGCCCCCCTGCGGCGTCCACGACGGTGATCGACAGGGCCTCCGTCAGCGGACCCTCGAGCCCCTCGCCTCCGAAGGCCCACCGCACCGGTGGCTCCTCGGGCCGACCGAGGCCCGTGGTGGCGCTCCGGCCGGGGAGGATGGTGAAGGTCATGGTCGCCCAGGCCACCGGCCCAGGGCCGGCGCCGTCGCCGACGGCCGGCGAACCGTCGTGCTCGGTGTTGAACACGAGGGCCTCGACGACCAGCGTCGTCCTCCCCCGGCGCAGGATGGTGGCCCGAGCCTCGACCCAGGGCCCGGCCGCCCGCCCCATCGTCTGGATGGCCAGGTCGGCCGTGGCCATCCAGTCGGGAAGCACCGAGCGGATGGCCACGGCGCCCCCCACCACGTCCACCAGTACGGCCAGCACTCCTGCCCGTACCCCGCCGTCGGCACCGGCGATCGACGGGGTGGCCCTGATCCGGACCTTGGCGGTGGATGTGGTGGTGACCTCGGCCTCGATGCCCAGGTCACCGAGGATGTGCTTGGCCGGCGGGTAACCGGCGAGCGCCACTCAGCGTTCCTGTTCGGTGGGCCGGATCAGCACCTCGTTGACCGCCACGTGGCGGGGTCGGGTGACGGTGAACACGATTGCCTCGGCGATGTCCTCCGCCTGCATCAGGGTGATCGAGCCGAAGGTCGACCGCATGCCCTCGAGGATCTCGGGCCGGTTGTGGCCGGCCAGCTCGGTCATCACCGCGCCGGGCTCGATCAGCGTCACCCGTACATGACGGGCGGTCACCTCCTGGCGGAGCGACTCGGAGAACGCCCCCACCCCGAACTTGGTGGCGTTGTAGACACCGCTGCCCTGTCGGGCAACGCGCCCTGCCACCGAGCTCACGTTGACGACGTCGGCCACCCGCCGGGGATCGGTGTCCGCCGCCTGGAGCAGGTGGGGAAGCGCCGCATGGGTGGTGTAGAGCAGACCGAGCAGATTGAGCTCGACCATCCTCCGCCACTCCTCGACCGGCGCGCCCACGATCGGGCCCAGCAGCATCACGCCGGCGTTGTTGACCACGGTGTCGAGCCGCCCGAATTCGCGGACTGTGGCCTCGACCATGCCGCGCGCCGCCGCCTCGTCGGTGATGTCGGTCTCGACCACCAGTACCTGGGTGTCGTTGCCCAGCCGCTCCTCGAGCAGCTCGAGACGGTCGCGCCGGCGGGCGGCGACGGCCAGCGTGGCACCCTCCGCGGCCAGGGCGACCGCCGTGGCCTCGCCGATGCCGCTCGACGCCCCGGTCACCAGGGCCACGGTTCCCTCCAGCCGTCCGCTCACGGCGTCAGGATTCGATGTTGTTCGGTCGGACGGTTCCAGCGGTGTCGGTCATCACAACTCCTCGTGGTCCAAGCGGTCGTACCGCAGTGTACCGAGGTGTCGCGAGACCGGATCGGGTCGGCCCCACCCGGGGCCCGGCCCGGGCCGGCCATGAAGAGCCGGCTCAGGCGGCCGTCCGGCGGCTCTTGGTGGCCGTCCCCTTCGTTCCCGCCTGCTGCTCGGGTTCCGGCGCCTCGCTCCGGTCGGCGCCGGCGGCCACGGCCTGTGCGGCCCTCGCCCGGCGGGCCCGGGAGTTGCGACGGCGCCCGCGGGGCTGCCGTGTCGAGGTGTCGTAGGGTCGCTGCGTCGATGCCGGGCTCTCGTGCAGAGCGCACCACTCCGTGCTGTTGTAGCGCGACAACTTGACGGCGCAGCTGGGCTCGATGCACACCCGACCCGTCCCGTAGACGATCGAGGGGGCACTGCCCGCCAGCCCATCGGCCAGGAACGACCCGTCTTCTACCGTACGCCTGTCCACCATGCCAGACCTACCCTCTCCTGCTCGATTACTGCGGTCAGGAGGGATTGTCGGCATGAAATGGCACAAACTGTAACGGCGGGCGGTCGCCCGGGCGGGCGGTCTCGAGCACGTGGCCGGGAGCGCCATCGGGTGGTTCCGACTCCGCCGAGAAGGCGGAACCCCGTGGTTGCTATCGTCGCCCCATGTCCACCGTCGAAGTGGCAGTGCGGGTCGATGCACCGCCCGACCGGGTCTGGAGCCTGGTCAGCGATCCGACGGCCATGGCCGGGATCACCGAGGAGTGCACGGACACGCGGTGGTCGGCCGGATCATCGGGACCGGAGGTGGGGGCCACGTTCAAGGGTCGCAACCGCTCGGGGTTCCGTCGGTGGACCACCACGTGCACCATCGTCCGCTACGAGCGCGGGTCGGAGATCGCATGGGACGTGGCCTTCGGCCCGTTGGCGGTGGCGCGGTGGGCCTACCGCGTCGAGCCCGCCGAGGACGGCGGGACCACCATCTCCGAGCGCTTCGAGGACCACCGCTCGTCGGGCCTCCGGTTGTTCGCACCCCTCGTCCGGGGCACCAGCGACACTGCGGGCCTCAACCGGGCCAACATGGCCACCACCCTGTCGCGCATCAAGTCCCTCGCCGAGACCTGAGCGACGCGGTGGACTCGCGGGCACCGTGGTGGCAGCAGGCGGTCTTCTACCAGATCTACCCGCGGTCGTTCGCCGACTCCGACGGTGACGGCGTCGGCGACCTGCCCGGCATCCGCTCCCACCTGGACGACCTGGTCTGGCTCGGGGTCGACGCGCTGTGGATCTCCCCGTTCTACCGGTCACCGATGGTCGACTTCGGCTACGACGTCAGCGACTACTGCGACGTCGACCCCCTGTTCGGGTCGATCGAGGACTTCGACGGGCTGATCGCCGACGCCCATGCGGCGGGGCTCAGGGTCGTCATCGACTGGGTCCCGAACCACACCTCCGACCAGCATCCGTGGTTCGTCGACGCCTCGTCGGGCCGCGACAGCGCCCACCGCGACTGGTACGTCTGGCGCGACGTCGCGCCGGGAGGCGCCCCACCCAACAACTGGGTCGCCGCCTTCGACTTGTCGGCACCGGCCTGGACCCTCGACGAGCGGACCGGTCAGTGGTACCTCCATCTGTTCGAGGAGGCGCAGCCCGACCTCGACTGGGACGAGCCCGGGGTCGTGACCGCCATGCACGGGGTACTGCGGTTCTGGCTCGATCGGGGTGTCGACGGGTTTCGCGCCGACGTCATCCACTGCATCGGCAAGGACCCCGACCTGCCCGACGACCCCCCAGCGGTCGCCGGCATCCCCCACAGTGCCCTCAACGACGTCCCGGTGACCCACCAACGGCTGCGGGACATCCGCACGCTCGTCGACGGGTATCCGGACGAGCGTGTCGTGGTCGGTGAGGTGTACCTGCTGTCCACCGAAGCCGTCGCCACCTACTACGGGGACGGGGACGAGCTCCACCTCGCGTTCAACTTCCCTCCCCTCTACGCCCTCTGGCAGGAGCCGGCATGGGCCGAGTGCATCGACAGGACGGTGGATGCGCTCGACCCGAGGAAGGCGTGGCCCACGTGGGTGCTCTCCAACCACGACAACCCGAGACACCGGACCCGCTTCGACCGGGCGGCCTCGTTCCTGGGCGAGGACGGACCGACCACCGCGCGCCGGAGCGAGCCGAGGGCCAGGGCCGCGGCGGTGCTGCTCATGACCTTGCGGGGCACCCCGTTTCTCTTCCAGGGGGAGGAGCTCGGGCTCCAAGACGCCGTCGTCCCGCCTGAACGGGCCGTCGATCCCGGAGGCCGTGACGGTTCCCGCGCACCGGTGCCATGGGACACCACCGCCGACCATGGCTGGCCGTCGCCTGGCGGAGGGGGGACCTGGCTGCCGTTCCCCCCGGAGGCCGACCGTCGGAACTACTCGGCCCAGCGAGAGGACGCCGCGTCCATGCTCCACCTCTACCGGCGGCTCCTGGCCCTGCGTCACGACGAGCCGGCCCTGCGGCTCGGCAGCTTCGAGCGTCTCGAGGTGGCCGACGGACTACTGGCCTTCACGAGGTCCCTCGACGGCAGGAGCTGGCTGGTGATGGTCAACTTCACCGATCGGGACGTCGACGTGACCGGCACCGTCGGGCGGCCCGCGGCGATCACGGCGTTCGCTGACGCCACCGTCGTGCTCGCCAGCGACGGCCGAGGGGAGCACCGGACCTTCGACGGACTCGTGCGTGCCGACCAGGCGGTCGTGCTGTGCCGTTGACGTCGGTGCCTGGCGACGCCGCTGGGCGGTGGTGGGCGTTGGCGCCCGTGCTGTGTCGCTGACACTTCCCGGACGACGTCCGACCGGGTCGAGAGGCTGCGGACCCGGCCGATTCAACTCCGGCCGGCGACCGGCCGATACCTACAGCCAGGTCTCGCGCCAGTAGTCGGGACTGCCCTCGTCGCCCAATGACATGGAGTGACCGTCGTCATGACCGCTCCTCCTGATGCAGCAAACCAGCGTGCCGAGCCACGGTCCCCGGTCGATGCAGTGGACGGCGCCACAGCGGTGCCACTGCGGTTCCGCCGGCAGCACCAGGTCATCCAGGTCGAAATCGGCATCCGACCATTCGCTGAGCTTCCGTACGTGATACGGGTCGATCGTCACAGTTGTTTCCTGCCCCTTTGTTTCGGATCCCTCATGGGAATGATCGGAACTAGTGGGCCGCAGCTGTAGTGGGAATTGCCGATCGACCCGATTTCGCAGAGGCCCTCGCGCCAGCTCACCGCGGCCCGGGATCCACCCGCGTGGCCGCTCCCGCGGCCATCATGGGTGGACAACTCAGACAAGGCACGCTCGGTCGGTGCACGTCGAGTGACCCGACCGGGTCCGCTGCATCGGAATGTTCAGAGTTCCGCCGGTGCGGGGCGAGGCCGTCGAATCATTGTCCCTTGTGGACGCACCAAGGTCGTCCGACCACCGGCCGTGACAATGTTCAATTTTTGAACAAGGGGAGTACGATACGAGGATGAACGGCGATCCGCCCAAGGGCATAGAAGACATCGTCCGTCGCAACGTGGCCGCGCTCAGGTCCAAGGCGAACCTGACCCAGCAGGGCCTGGCCGACGAGATGCTGCTCCGCGGGATCGCCTGGACTCGCGAGACGGTGGCACAGGTGGAGACCACGAACCGTCGGCTCGGGTTCACCGAGGCCATCGCGGTGGCGGCCTGCCTCGACGTGCCGGTGGCGCGACTCACCTCCACCGGTGCGGCAACCGTCGCGGTGGGCGAGAGCGAATGGTCGGCCGCGTACCTCGGTGCTGCGCTGGCCGGCACCGCCGGTGACGTCTTTCCGCCGGAGGACTACGCCGCCCCGGTGGGGAGGCCGGCACGGCAGGCCGTTCCAGCGGCGACGCCGGCCGGACCGGTGCCGCCGACCGAGGAGTTCGCCGAAGAGGTGGAGGTGGGCGACCGGCGACGGGGGGCCACCGAACGCCGGCAGGTGCAGGCCGACGAACCGGAGCGGATGGGGCGGCGGTCGACCGATCCGGTGCCGCAGCCCAAGGCTCCCCAGAAGACGGCGGAGCGGATCGAGCGGCGGATGCGACTGCGGGTGACCGCCAGCGACGTGGACGCCACCGCTCAGCACCTCTGGTCGAGGAGCCTCGAGAGCGAGCGGGAGCGGCGGGTCACCGATCGTCACGCGCTGACGGGTGGGTCGCTCCAGACCATCCGCGGTCACGTCTCGAGGGATCTCGACCGCGAGATCGCCCACGAGATGGAGCGTCAGCCGGAGTCCGTCCCACCGGCGGAGGACGATCTGTCGGAGATGAGCCCGGAGGAGGCGACCTGGGAGGCGACCCGCCTCAACATCATCCTGGCGAACAAGGGATACAGCGACAGCGACGTCACCCGGTGGTGGAACTTCACCAAGCATCGCGAACTCGGTGACCAGACCATCGCCGAGGCCTGGAACGCCGGCGAATACGCGAAGGTGAGTCGGCTGATCGAGTCCCTGCCCGACCGACAGGGCACCAGCAGCCGCTTCACCGACGAGTAGGCGACGCGGCTGCCTGCTCGGACCCCGGATCCGACCTCAGTCCGCTCCACCCTCCCAACCCAATTAGGCTCGCCCCAGTCCGCCGACCGGCGTGGCACCGAGAGCAGGAGCCGAGTATGAGCGACGAATGGGGCCCCCTCGGGGCATTGGTCGGCGAGTGGGAAGCCGCCGGTGGGCTCGACACGGCGTTCGCCCATGCGCAGAACAAGGTGCTCGGCACGCCCTACCTCGAGAAGGTCACCTTCAAGCCGTTCGGGCCCGTCGACAACGGCGCGCAGCACCTCTACGGGCTCGACTACAAGACGGCGATGTGGCGGAACGACGAGGAGAACCCCTTCCACACCGAGGTCGGCTACTGGCTCTGGGACGGCGCCACCGGCGAGGTGCTGCGGGGCTTCGTCGTCCCCCGGGGGATCACCGTGCTGGCCGGCGGGACAGCTGCAGCCGACGCCACCGAATTCACCCTGCAGGCGGTCAAGGGGTCGGAGCTGTACGGCATCGGGGAGAACCAGTACCTGGCAGCACACGCCAGCACCCTGAGCTACGAGGTGACCATCACCACCGGCCCGGACAGCTGGTCGTACCGCGAGACCACGATCCTCCGCATGGACGAGCTGGACGAGCCACTCCCCCACACGGACCACAACACCCTGCGACGGGTCGGCTGAGCCGACTTCCCGTCGCCGGCGGGGAGACCCAGGAGATGGCGCCTCTCAGGTTGACGGCGTGATGACCACGCCGCAGTCACCGTAGGGAATCCGTTTGCGTTTGACGATCCCCCCGATGGCACCCAGCGCCTTGGTGATCGAAGTCATGAACCCGTACTTGGCCTTCACCTTGGAGCTGATGGCGTCGTACTCGGCGCCAGTGACGACCTCGGCGGTGACGCCGATCTCCGTGGTCCCCCGCCGTGCCCTGCCGCGCGCGTCACACGGCTGCACGCGCACCCGGTTGGTGTGGGCCAGGCGCTTCACCTTGCCCGATCCGGAACTGGTCCACATCCCCACCCGCCCTTCGTCGAGCGGCACCACCCAGACCGGCGTCTTCACCGGGGTGTCATCCCTCCAGTAGGTCGTGAGCAGGATGTACTTCTCTTCGCCGAGTGCCACCGGATCAAAATCTAGTCGGCTCCGTTCGGCCGGTGGATGGATTCGGCCGAGCGGAGCCTGGGCGA
>CAZNLF010000139.1:0-8089 GCA_964573595.1 uncultured Acidimicrobiaceae bacterium
GCCCCGCAGGTCCTGGTCGCCGACGCTGGACGGGCAGGTGAACAGGGAGTCGAATCACACCACGGTGCCGCTGAGGGCGGCCTGGAAGATCGAATCGCTCCCGTACGGTGTGGGCCGCCCGTCGAGGTACGGGCCCACGTACATGACCACGTGGTCGATGCCCGCCGCGCCGTCGAAGTCGTAGAAGAGGAGGTCGCCCGGTTCGAGGTTGCGGAGGCTCACGTGCGGGGTGTCGGCGTACTGGTCGGCGGCCGAGTGGACCAGGTGCACCCCGGCCTGCTCCCACGCCACCATGGTGAGCCCCGAGCAGTCGAAGCCCGACTCGTTGGAACCACCCCACACATAGGGGACGCCCAGGTACTTCATGGCTCCGTGCACCGCGGCGAGTCCGGCCGCCAGGGGATCGTTGCCGCTGCCGATCGTCGGCGGCAGTGCGCCGGCGGCCGCGGCCGTCGAGTCGGCCGCCTGGTTGGCCTCGGCGACGGCGGTGGCGGCCGCCGCGCTTCCCCCGCCGACGGTGCTGGCGACCTGCGAGGCCTGCGAGGCCTCCGCTGCTGCTGCCTCGGCGGCTGCGGGCGTCTTGGCCGCGGCGGCCGCCTCCGCGGCTGCTGCCGCCTGGGCCGCAGCCTGCTGGGCGATCTGCTGGGCCAGGGTCCCCTGCACCTGGGCCAGCGTGGCCTCGGACTGGTTGGCGGCATTCGTGGCGCTCAGACGGGCCTGGTTCTGCACGGTCAGCTGGGTGTTCTCCGACCTCTGCTCGGCGATCAGCTTGATGCGTGTGGAGGAGAGCTGGTGGGTGGTCGCCTGCACGCGCGCCACGTCGGCGGCGACGTTCCCGGCGCCGATCTGCTCGTAGAGGTTGCGGGTCTGGTCTTCGCCGTTGGGGGCGGAGAACAGCGCGGCGGCGGCCGTCGACGAGGTGTTACTGACGTAGGAGTTGACGGCGTCGGCCTTCAGCCGTGCCTTCTCGCCGACCAGCCGGGTGCGGGCCGCGCTGATCGAGGTGGTGGTCGACTGGAGCGCGGCCTCGGTGGAGTCGAGGTTGATAACCGCCTGGTTGTACTGCTCGTCCGCGGCGTCGAGCGCGGTCTGCTCGGTGCCGATCTGGGTCTCGATCTGCGCGGCCTGGGCCTCGGTGGCCGCGATCTGGGACTGGGCCGGGTCGGCCGCCGTCGAGGTGGTGGATGAGGAGGAGGGGGTGGATGAAGAGGTGGCGGAAGAGGCGGTGGCGGGCGGGACCGTTCCGGCGGCCCAGGCCGAGCCGGCCGTGCCGCTCGCACCGACGAGGAAGATCGTGCTCAGGAGACAGGCCGCGGCGGACGAGAATGCCACGCACCTCGGATACCGCCGGACGCGGTGCTGTGCCGCACGTCGGGCGTTCGATTTCGGCACTCGGTTCACGATAGTCCCTCTGCCCCTCGTCAAAAAAAGGGGGAAATCGCTGATGAACGGGGCAATTCGGCTCACGGTTCCCTGGCGTTCCCGCCGTCACAACCGGCAACGGGCACGGGGTGTGAACCCCTGTCGCTCTGTCCTTTCGTGTCGATCCATGGACAACTGGTGCATCTCAGTCGGTAGGTTCTCTGTTGCATCGGCAAATAGGATCCCGAACTGGAGGTCGCAATCATGGACGGAGTGGTCGAGGTCCGGGGTGGCCGCCTCCGCGGGGTACGGCGCCACGACCTGTGGTCGTTCTCGGGCATCCCCTACGCCGGCTCCCCGGCGGGCGCGGCGCGTTGGCGACCGCCGTCCGCACCGGAGCCGTGGGCCGGCATCAAGGAGTGCGACCGGTTCACGCCCATCGCCCCCCAGTCGCCGGGCATGGTCGAGATGTCGCTCGGGGGCGAGCCCGAGGAGCAGTCCGAGGACTGCCTCAGCCTCAACGTCTGGACGCCGGGTATCGACGACAGTCGCCGGCCGGTGATGGTCTGGGTCCACGGCGGATCCTTCGTCAGCGGTTCGGGCGCCGGCAGCCTCTACCGGGGCGGCATGCTGGCCCGGGAGGACGGAGTCGTCGTCGTGACCATCAATTACCGCCTCGGGCTGCTCGGCTTCCTCTCCCACCCGGAGCTCGCCGACGAGGGGCAGACCTGGTTGGACGGACAGCCGTGGGAGGGCTTCGCCAACTGGGGCCTGGCCGACCAGGTGGCCGCCCTCCAGTGGGTGCACGACCACATCGCCTTGTTCGGAGGGGACCCGGGCAACGTCACGCTCTTTGGCGAGTCGGCCGGGGGGATGAGCGTGTCCGCACTGCTGGGCGTCCCCGCCGCCCGTGGCCTCTTCCACCGGGCGATCGTCGAGAGCGGGCCCCCCTACTCCTACTCTGTCGATCAGGCATCGGTCCGAGCCGAGGCGGTCGCGGCGCACCTCGGCGTTCAGCTCACGCGCCGGGCCCTCGAGCAGGTCCCCGCCGACGCCCTGGTCCGCGCCGCCGGCGAGCTCGGCCAGGTCGGCTCCAACAACGACGACTCCGGGTTGCTGCTCATGCCGGTGGTCGACGGGGGACTGCTGCCGGTGGCGCCCGAGGTGGCGGTGGCGACCGGTTCGGTCTCCGGGGTCCCGTTGCTCATCGGCACCACCCGCGACGAGTCGGCCTTCTTCACGGTCGGGAACCCCGCCCTCGCCCAGCTGGACGACGAGGGTCTGCGGAGGTGGACGAGGCGTCTGACCCACGACCCATCTGAGTCCGAGCGGCTCATCGCCGAGGTTCGCGATGCCCGTCGGGCGAGGGGGGAGGCTGTCACCCCGCGCGACCTGTGGGTGGCCATCGCCACCGAGTTCGTGTTCCGGCTGCCCACCGTCCGCTTCGCCGATGCCCATGCCGGTGCGGCGGGGCCCGGGGTGGGCACCTACTGCTACCTGTTCACCTGGGAGTCCCCGGCCTTCGGCGGCTACCTCGGCTCGTGCCACGCGCTCGAGATCCCCTTCGTGTTCGGGACCGTGCACAACCCGGCCATCCAGGGGTTCTGCGGCGGGGGAGAAGAGGCCTTCGCCCTGTCCGCTGCCATCCGCGAGGGGTGGACCAGCTTCGCCCGCTCCGGGACACCCGGAGGATGGCCGCAGTGGGACACCGACCGGCGGCCGACCACCGTGCTCGGGCCCTGGCCGGGACGGGACGGTCTCCGCAACACCGTCGAGCGACCGCGTGACGAGGAACTCGAGATCCTCGGTGGGGTGGTCACCCCCCGGATCGCCGGGTGAGCGGGCCTCGGACGCGGGTCAGGCGCTCCACCCTCCGCTGAAGCTGAAGAACTGGCCGGTCTGGAACCGGGTCGCCCCCTCGAGCAGCACGGCGGTGAACTCGGCCAGCTCCGTCATGGTCCCGAGCCGGCGCGCCGGGGTCTGCCTCTCGATCCTGGCGCGGCGCTCGGGGTCGGCATCGGCACCGCTGGCCCGCAGGAACCCCGGAAAGTCCATGAAGTTCGTTCCCACGGCGTTGACGCACACCCCGTCGGCCGCATACTCCTGGCCCACCGCCCGGACGAGGGCGTTGGCCCCGGCCCTCGTGGCCGAGTAGGTGGAGACCCGGGGCTCGGGCCGGGCACCCGTGGCGCTGGTGAACAGCACGATGTCCCCCGAGCCCTGGGCGACCATCGGGGGGATGAGTGCTTGGAGCGAGTAGAAAGCCATGTCCAGGTTTTCGGTCTTGGTGCGCTCCCACTGCCTGGCGGTGATGTCGAGGAACCGGCCGGTCACGATGCCGATGCCGGTGACCACGGCGGCGGCGTCGATACGACCGAAGCGGGCCAGCGCCCGCTCCACGAGGGTGTCGTTGCCCTCGGCGGTCCGGAGGTCGACCTCGCCGGACGGCACGGCCTCGACGTCGGTGCCGCCCGCCCGGAGCTCGTCGACCAGTGCCTCCTCGGGGGCGTGGAGCACCAGCCGATGGCTCGCCGACAGCCGACGGGCCAGCTCGGGGCCCACGTAGTCGCCGGTCTGGGTGATCACTGCGACGCGCTGGTCCATGGGCTCAACGTAGCGCTATCGAACGGGCCCACCGCTGGGATCCGGCGCCGCCACCGGGAGCGCCTCCCTACCGGACGACGGGTCGTCACTAGGATCACTGACGTTGGTCAGGTGTCGGGGGACGTAGCCCAATCGGTAGAGGCAGGGCGCTTAAACCGCCTCCAGTGAGGGTTCGACTCCCTCCGTCCCCACGCAGGGAAGTGGCGTACCACTGTATCGATAGCGCCGGGGCTAGCGCGGCGGGCCGACACTATGCCGATCGGAGTAGCTCCAACTCACGAGGGCGCAGGGTCGATGTCCCACGACCCTGTCAAGGCCCGCCGAGATTCGACCAACGGGTCACACCACCCCACGGGATGGCTCAGGAGCCAGCGGGTGGCCATTCTGGACGTAGGCAACCATGGGGCGGCCCAGGGACGGCTAAAGCAACGTTCAATCCATCCTGTCGTGCGCCCCGGCTTGGGCGCAGTAGAAGACTGTGGATGGTTCGTCCATGAAGACTCCCTTGAAGCCGGGATCTCCGACTGCACGCACTAGGCCTCCACTTGGTTGCTGCCTCGACCGGCCAATCCGGGCACTCGCAAAGCTGTTATTCCATTAGGTCAAGATGCACTGCCGGAGCAATCCGCTGATGCGAACTCACCAGATGATGTATGAGTCGACACCTGCTTGCCGTCAACCGTGATCGTGCAAGTGACAGACGATCCACTAGCGACCGTTGCTGACAGACTGTAGAGATTGAATAGTCCGGAACCGTTCTGGGTTTTGGACCACGGAATAGTTGCACCGTTCACCTGGGATGTGCCGCTGTTCCCATTGGTGAAAGAGTCGTAGGTGATGTCCGCAGTCCCATTTCCGGTCACCGAGTAAACCACCGTGTGATTGGTTGTTGCGGCCTTATCGATGGCCACGCCTGCCGTTGATACGACGGTCGCACAGCCGCCAATACCGAGGGCAAACACGATCAGGATCCAAAACCAGACTCTCTTATAGACCGGCTTCTTCGGTGCCTCAACGACCTGTGGTGGATACCAACGTCCGTCGGTGGCCTGGTACCACCCCGGTCCCTGTGAGCTGTCTGCTCCCATTGGGAGAGGACCACCTTGCTGTGGACTGGTCGTAATGCGGTTAGACGTCATGATGGCACTCGTCTCTCAGTTGATAGCGAGGCCGGTCCTTCAGACCGGCCATCTGGTGGTCCCCACGGCTCAGTGAGTCGTTGTATTGCCGAGGCGACCAACACACGCATCGGAGGACGGCAACGCCGACTGGAGCGGTTGCGCAAAATCCCCAGATGGTTTAGGGCGTGCCCCCCGTTCGCGGGGCTTAAGTTGGGGGCTACGCAGTCATGCGTCTTGGTGCCTGGTCCGAACTGCGGGTGCACTCGTTGGGGGCGAAGCTCCCGAAGCGCCGCTCAACCGGGCTCGTTCGAGCCGAACGATCCGACCCAGTCGTAATTGGCGTTGAGGCCGTTCGACCCCGAGGGCAGCGACGCCAGTGGGTCGAGCGGTGCCACCGACAACGACCCGCCACCCGTCGTCCCGTTCTGGTGGGTCTTTGCCAGCTTGAACGAAAGCGTTCCCGGCGGTGTGCCGTGCTGGACCCAGCCGATGAGTGGCGTCAGAAGATCGGCGCCGGCGAGTGCCGGGTCCCCTCCGGCCAGGCAGTGGTACTGCGCCGGAATCATGTAGAGGCGAGAGAATGTCTGGCTCGCCTGGTAACCCCCGGCGGCATCGACCACGGCTTTGTAATAGGCCACGGTGCCGAAGGGCGGAATCGCCTGGTCGGCCCATCCCTGGTAGATGATCAGCCTTCCACCGTCCGCGGCGAACGACGAGAGGTCGGGATCGGTGGCGTCGTAGAGCCCGGAGAGCGCCGTCAGCTGCTGGTAGCTCGACAAGCTGAAGTGGAACTGTGACAGCGAGTACGAGCTCGGTGGATCGGTCCGGTACGCCAGGTAGCGGAGGAAATTGACGGCGAACTTGTAGGTCTGCGCGTCCCGGGGCCAGTCCCGATCGCCCGACGGCTTGACGAACCAGGCCGGCCACCCCAGCTCTGAGCCGTAGGGCTCGCCGCCCGGATAGAGGGACTGTCCAGCCGGGTCGGTGGGGCCGCGGTAGAGCGAGACCGCGACCCGAACCTGCGCCGCCGTAAGGCAGGCATTGGTGACCCGGCTGTGGCACTCGATGCTCGACGGGGAGAAATTGCAGGTCCGGGGATCGAGTACGTAGCCCCGGCCTTGTCCACATGCCCGCACCACCGCCGCATGGAGCGCCGGGAGCTTCTCCGAGGTGAGGATCTCCCGACCTCCGGGTCCCGTATTGACCAGGATGTTCCAACTTGCGAGCTCACCGAGCAGCTCCGACTGGATGTTGGCCGGCGCCCCGGCCAGGATCCCGTTGAAGTCGTGCGGATAGCGCTGGGCCTCGATGAGCGCCTCTCGCCCACCATCGGAGCACCCGTCGAAGTACGAGTAGGTGGGTGCGCGGCCGTAGTAGTCGCCGATGAGCGCCTTGGCCACGATGGCCAGCTGGTGCTCCGAGGTCGAGCCGAAGATGATGCGGCTCTTGGCATTGTCGGCCGCCCAGCTCGCGTCGGTGATCGGTGAGGTCTCATGCCCCTCGTTGTCCACCGCGAGCGCCAAGGTGTTCCCGGTCACGGCCGGGCAGTCGTCAGCCACCAACGGCACGGAGGGTCGCAGGAACCCGCAGAAGCCGCCGCACCCTTCCTGTACGTACTGGCCCCGATAGGTCGATTGTGGCAATCGGAGGTCGAAGTAGAAATCAGCGCCGATCGCCCCGATCAGGTGGCAGTACTCGGCGCCGGTGAACTCGGACAGTCGTGCCGAAAAGAGCCGCACCGGTACTCGGGTGGGCGAGTGGAGGTGCTCCGAGGTGAGGTGACCACAGGGACGCACGGGATGAACGACCGAGCTGCCGGCAGTGGCCGCCCCGGCGGCGGTGTTGCCGACGGCGCTGTTGTCGGCGGCGGTGTTACCGGCGGTGGCCGCCCCGGCGGCACTCCCGTCGGTGACGGAGGCGCACAACCCAGCGACAAGGACGAGCGCCACCAGAGGAGCGAACCGTGGCCGCGCCCGAAGGATGTCAGAACACCTCGGCGAAGAGGTCCTGCATCGACCGCCATGATCGTTCGTCGGCCGCCCGGTCGTAACGGAGGGCCGGGTTGCTCCCATCGGCGGCGGGGTTGGTGAAGCTGTGCACCACCCCGCCGTAGAGGTGCATCTGCCAGTCCACGCCGGCGGAGCGCATCTCCTCCTCGAAGGCCAGGCGCTGGTCGGAAGGGACGATCGGGTCGTCGGCGCCGATGCAGACCAGCACCTTTCCGGTGATGTTGGCGGCGTCCCCGGGTCGGGCGGTCGACAGCCCGGAATGGAACCCGACCACCGCCGACAGTGCTGCTCCGCTGCGGGCGAGCTCGAGCGACATCGTGCCACCGAAGCAGTACCCGATGGCGGCCACCCGGTCGGGATCGGCGCGCTCGTCGGCCAGCAGCACGTCGAGCCCGGCCCGGGCCAACGACCGGATGCGGGCGCCGTCGCCGGCCAGCTGACCGAAGCGGGCACCGACCTCTTCTGGCGCCAGCCGTTCGCCGGCCCCGTGGTAGTCGAGGGCGAAAGCCACATAGCCCAGCTCGGCCAACCGCCGCGCGCTTCCCTTGGCGTGGTCGTCGATCCCTCCGGCGTCGTGGGACACCAGCACGGCGGGGCGGCTCGCGGCGTGGCTGTCGTCGACCGCGAGGAACCCGACCATACGCACACCATCGTGGGCGTACTCGATGTCAGCGAGGTGCACGGGCACCTCCGCCGTCTCGGATGACCGGCCCGTCAGGTCGCCAGGATGCCGCGCACCGCAGCGGTCGTCGGTTCAGTTGAACACCACGCTCGGACGCCGGGACCAGTCGACCCACCACACGTGCTCACAGTCGCGGCACCGGCGGAACACCGACTCGTCGAGCACCGACAGACACCGGGCCCACGCCGGGCGCTGCAAATCGGAATTGCCCTCTTCTCCGCATTCCGGACAGACGAGTCGGGTTCGGAAATCCTGCACAGCGTTGCCCTCCCAGATAAGGGCCCCCACGCAGTCGGTCAGGCTATTGCATG